>PAYW01000001.1 GCA_002715425.1 Actinomycetota bacterium
CGCATATTCATTTTGTGCGGCATTGCTGAAGAACCTACTTGACCTTCTTGAAAACCTTCCGTGACCAGGTCATGGCCTGCCATTAGGCGAAGGGTCTTTGCGAGGTTTGCTGGAGCACTAGAAAGTTGCACTAAACCGCTTACCACGTTGAAATCAAGCGAACGCGGGTAAACCTGACCGACGCTATCAAATGTGTGGGTAAATCCGAGATGATCACGTACCTTTTCCTCAAGTAATTCAACTTGTTCTGGTCCTCCGAGGAGATCAACGAGATCCTGTTGTGTTCCTACGGGCCCTTTGATTCCTCTCAATGGGTAGTTCGCTACTATTTGTTCAATGTTTGTAAAGGCATGAAGCATTTCTTCTGCTATCGAAGCGAATCTTTTCCCTAGCGTGGTTACTTGGGCTGCAACATTATGGGTTCTTCCGGTCACCACTGTCTCAGAGTAGGTTGTAGCGTTTTCAGAAAGCAGGCGAAGAGCAGCCGCTGCTTGACAACAAATAAGTTCTAATGCTTGACGAATCTGAAGCTGCTCTACGTTCTCTGTAAGGTCACGTGATGTCATCCCTTTATGAATGTGCTGATGACCAGCAAGGGAACAGAATTCCTCGATCCTAGCTTTCACATCATGTTTAACAATTCGTTCCCGGTCATTTATTGAATCAAGGTCAACTTGATCAAGAACTTTTTTATAATCATCTATTACTCCGTCAGGTACCTGTTGTCCAAGATCTTTTTGAGCTTGTAGGACAGCTAGCCATAGTTTTCGTTCGAGAATAATTTTGTTTTCAGCATTCCAAACTTTCACCATTTCTTCACTGGCGTAGCGCGATGCTAAAACATTGGAAATTGTCACTTATTTGCCATTTCTTTTTTGTAGTCAGCTAATTTTTTCGCAAGTGATTCGTCGGTTATGCCGAGCATTTGAACAACCAAGAGGGCCGCATTCTGAGAGCCATCGATCGCAACAGTCGCAACGGGTACTCCTTTGGGCATTTGCACTGTTGCGTATAGAGCATCTTGGCCATTAAGTGCCCCGCCGGACATTGGAACTCCAACGACAGGAAGTGTTGTATGGGCTGCGACTACTCCTGCAAGGTGAGCGGCCATTCCTGCTCCGCAGATGAACGCCACATACCCGTTTTCTCGAGCTGTTGAAACAAGCTCGACAACCTGTTCTGGATTTCGGTGAGCTGATAGAACCCTCCAGTCGGATTCGATTCCGAATTCCTCAAGAGTATCTTTTGCTTTTTGCATTTTGGATTCGTCTGATGTCGAACCCATCAGGATTCCAACTTTCATATCATGTTCCTTTTCGTAGGTTGTGTTGATGATCTGGGCCCTATCCCCATAATACGCGTCATTTGACAGCCTCTGCGATGTCTTGCCGTTTATGTAGCCCTTTCCAATTAATTTTCCCTGCACCCGTGTATGCGTTTTGGCGGGCTTCTTCAATTGTGTTGCCTCGTCCAGTCACCGCAAGCACTCTTCCTCCACCAGTTACTGGTTGTTGTTCTTCATCGAGTTTGATGCCGGCGGCGTATACTTTTTCTACACCGCTGGTATTCGTTGCTTCATCTATACCTCTAATGCGGTCACCAACTCGGGGAGATGTCGGGTATCCCTCAGTAGCACAAACTACCGTAACCATTGCATCAGAAGTAAATACCGGCGTTGTTCTGAGATCTCCTCTTGAAGCTTCGAGGAGAAGGTCGGTTAAGCTGCTTTCGAAGCGTGGTAGGACTACTTGGGCTTCTGGGTCGCCGAATCGAACGTTATATTCGAGGAGCTTTGGACCGTCTTCTGTGATCATGAGGCCTGCGTAAAGCACTCCTCGGTAATCTATTCCTCTTCGGCGAAGTTCGGTAATCGTGGGCTGGATGAAGTTGTTGAGGACATCGTCTACGAGAGTGGGGGTAGCTATTGGGACTGGGGAGTATGCTCCCATTCCCCCTGTATTTGGTCCGAAGTCATTGTTGTGAAGTCGTTTAAAGTCTTGAGCAGGGCTGAGGGCAAAGGCTTTTTCCCCATCACTGATCGCAAGGATTGATATCTCGGGGCCGACAAGGCCTTCTTCGATAACTATTTTTTCTCCTGCTCCTCCAAATGCGGAACCCGAGAGGTATTCGTTCACTGCAATTTTGGCGTCGTCTAATGAATCGGTGACTAACACTCCTTTTCCTGCTGCGAGTCCGTCAGTTTTTATAACATATGGAGCCGCCATTGTCTCTAGGAATGATTGGGCACGATTAACGTCTGTGAAGGTTCCGTGGTCAGCGGTTGGGACACCTGCTTTCATAACGAGATCCTTCATCCAGACTTTTGAACCCTCCAGTTGAGCTCCATCAGCGCCAGGGCCAAAAACAAGCTTTCCTTGTTTGCGTAACTTATCGGCTAATCCATCGACAAGTGGTGCTTCGGGGCCGATGACATAGAGGTCAGCGTTAATTTCCAGTGGAGAAGTTGGAACCGAGTTAGGGATAGCTGGGTTTCCAGGTGTAATGACAACGTCTGCGTCTCTGCTGATGACATCTGCAAGAGCGTGTTCGCGTCCGCCTGATCCGACGACTACGACCTTAGTCATGGTGTCCTCTTTTTGTTGGGTTGGAGTGTGGTGTATTCGCCGGCTTGCGCTCGTCGTGTAGCTTCACTACTGCCAATCAACGTATTGTTTCCTACCTGGGCCTACACCAATTAACGAGATAGGTACGCCAATGTATTCTTCAAGAGCACGGACATAATCTTGGGCTTTCTGGGGAAGATCTCCAGCTTGGGTAACTCCAGTAATGTCTTCTTGCCAGCCTGGGAGTTCTTCATAGATTGGTTTTGCCTTATGAAAATCTGTTTGGTGGTACGGCATTTTTTCGACTCTTTGCCCGTCGATCTCGTATGCGACGCATATTTTGACAGTTTCTAAAGTATCCATGACATCAAGTTTGGTTAGGGCAATATCAGTGAGTGAATTGAGGCGGGCAGCGTGACGAAGCATGACGGAGTCAAACCATCCAGTACGTCTCCGCCTTCCAGTGTTCGTTCCGTATTCGTGTCCTACATCAACGAAATGATCTGCGACTTCATCGAAGAGCTCCGCTGGGAACGGTCCTGAGCCAACTCTGGTCGTGTATGCTTTCGCAATCCCGACTATTCGATTGAGATGCCTTGGTCCGACGCCAGTTCCAGTGCAAGCTCCTCCAGCTGTAGGGTTTGAGGACGTGACGAATGGGTAAGTTCCGTGATCAAGATCTAGAAAAGTGGCTTGGGCGCCTTCGAACAGGACATGCTGGTCTGTTTCAAGTGCTTCATGGATGAAGTCTGTCGTATCTGCAATAAGCGGGGCGATACGCGGCAGGTATGTGTCAAGGTACGTAGAGGCAAGATTTTCGGCGTTTGGTGTTAGTCGGTTGTAGACTTTCGCGAGTAGGGGTCCTTTTTCGTGTAGGGCGACGTTTAGTTTTTCTCGGAAGATTTTTGGATCTAGGAGATCTTGGACACGGATACCTACTCTGAAGGCTTTATCAGCGTATGCCGGGCCTATACCTCGTTTTGTAGTGCCGAGTTTGTTGGCTCCGAGGTGACGTTCAAAGACAACGTCGAGTTCCTGATGATATGGAAGTATCAAGTGTGCGTTGCCACTGAGTTTAAGGTGATCACAGCTCACACCCTTCGCCTCTAGCATGTCGATTTCTTTTATGAGGACGTCGAGGTCGACAACTACCCCATTGCCGATTACGGGTGTGATGTGGTCGTAGAGGACACCGCTTGGAATCAACTGCAGGGCGGTTGTTTCGCCGTCTACTACAAGTGTGTGGCCAGCATTATGTCCGCCTTGGTAGCGGACAACCACCTGCATGTCCTGGGCGAAAAGGTCAGTGAATTTTCCTTTTCCTTCGTCGCCCCATTGGGTACCTACGACAACGGTCGATGGCACAGGCGAGTCTCCTTTGTTCGACGTCGCTTACCTACCCACTGTAGACATATTTTCTTGAAATATGCCTATACNNAGCAAAGATTCTATTCGTATAATCGCTTACCNTTTAANCCCCGAACGATCCGCCTTCTCCTTCAGTGTCAATTACTCCTGATATTGGGGTAAATGTCAGATTNCCATCGATGACTTGCACTTCTTGTATCTGGGCTGCTTCGGTGACATATGCATCGTTGGTACCNTCGAGAATGATGGTCTCTCCAAGGAGATTATCGTTAATAGTTGTGAGATTCCATGTCGCTTCCATGACATTCACTCTGTTGATCCCACCGGGCAGCTCATGAGCTGCTCTAAGGATATCTACAANAATCTGGGCGAAGAAAATCCCTCCGGAATAAGAACCATCTTCACATGTGACGTTGCTGTAATCTTCTAAAATCATACTGGTAAGAATCATCGAAGGGTCTTGTTCGTATCTTGGGTCCCCACAAATTTTGTTGTAGTTAGCCATCAGCACTCCAGAACCTTCTTTTGAAAGGGTGTCGGCAAAATCTTGAACCGGGGCGAAGAATGCTGGAAGATTATTGCATGTGTATGACATGAAAAACATTGGCCNCCACGATGGNATATTTGCGAGCGTTCCAACGGTTTGGGGGCAAAATGCCGCAGTTGTTCCTGCTACTAAAACTTGTGCTCCTGATGCAACAAGAGTCGTCATCTCATTTGTGACGTCAGGGGCTGCAGGGTCGTGGAGTTCTTCGGCGATTAGATCAATATCCCCTCTATCTTCACAGCCCTGAAGTGTTTGTTGGTAGGTTTTACCGAAGTCATTGTTCATAAACAACGCCGCAACGGTTGCTCCTTGTCCAAGTTCAGCGACAATATGCTGACACCAGATTTCTGTTTCTGTCGCATAATTCAAAATATTCCCTACAGTCCAAGGGAAGTTGGCTGGGTCGCCCCATTGGGGGAAACCAGAGAGGTTAAGTAATTGTGGGACACATGCTTCATCGGTAATTGGCCGAATTGCGAAGTTGTTTGGAGTTCCAATTACTCCAGCGAAACCGAGAATGTTTTCTGTTTCGAGCATCTCTTCCACGTTCGCTACAGTTCGGCCTGCTTCGTANCCGTCATCNTTTGCTATGAGGACAAGTTCATAATCGCCAATCGGAAACTGGTCGTTTACAAAATCAAAGTAGATTTGCATTCCCTCGCCGATNGCCCCAAATGCTGCAAGTTGGCCAGATTGTGGAAGCGAAGTTCCAATACGGACTTGGCCATCCTCTGTGACACCTTCGTATGGATCCCANTCATCAGGACATTCATCAAGATCGAGAACCGTTCCGGTNGCAATCTCNACCTGCCCGGTCGTCGGAGCTGCTGTCTCTTCTTCTGCCTCACTACTGGATTGCGATGCTCCGCTAGCCGCAGAACTGGAATCCGATGATGAGCCTGAAGATGATGAGGCTGAGCTTGANGACGATGATTCAGAANCNTNAACNGATCGCACTCCTGCACCATCATCACTGCCGCACCCAGCTGCCATAAGGCNGAACACACCGAAAATGCATAGCAGTTGAAGAATTAGTTTTTTCATTGGACCCTCCCAAGGCTTTTAAGGGAACCTAGTTTAGTTTTTCTCTATAACGCAATGTTCTTGTATNGTTTTCTAACTTCCNCTAGGCATTGTTCAGATTCTTANTGGTGACATGCCGTTTGNTATTTCTAATCATGGCTTTCAGTNTTCTCCAGCCCATAACTATTCCTCCGGGAAGGAAAAGCGTTAAGACAATTAATAAGATTCCGAGNATAAGTGATCCGGTAGGGCCCTGCAACCATCGTTCCGGAACAAAGGAAATGGATTGGGTTGAAGATGCCCAATCTGGAACAAGNGCATAAATGAGGCCCCCTATAACAGCGCCNGGGAGGGTTCCGACCCCTCCTACCACAAGTCCGACAATTAGATAGATGGCAACCAATGAGCTGAAATCATCTGGTGATGCTATTCCTATTTCTGCTACATAGATNGCTCCTCCGACTCCGCCAAGCGCTGATGCGACTCCAAATGAAAGTGTTTTAGTAATTGCGAGATTAACGCCGGAGACAGCTGCGCTTGTTTCNTTATCGCGGATGGCTCTCATAGCTCGNCCTGGGCGACTATGAATTAANTTATGTACCAGCCAGAAACACAGTGCTGCGAGAATACTGAAGAGAATNAATTTCCATAGTCGCGACTCTTCTCTGGTTGAGAGTGGCCCGTCACCGAAGAAGTCTCCGAGCAGAGGTAATTTCTGAAGAGCTTGAGCGACTTCATCNAACGGCANCCATGACGGAGCGAGAAATTTGTAGTTGCTTGTTAGTTTTCCNCCTGCTCCGCCGGTATAGCCATAGAGTTTGTCGAGTTTGACGATNGATGGGAAAACAGCTGCTAGNCCAAACGTTAGTAAGGCAAGGTAGAGGCCACGAATCCGTAGGGCGGGAAGTCCAAGGATCATTCCTATAAGAAAGCATGAGGGTATTACGATTAGGAGCGTGAGCAGGAATGGCCAGGANTGGTCGGCGATAAGCCATGCGGAAACATAGGCGCCTGTCCCGAAGAAAAAGCTTTGTCCGAGGGCGATTTGACCTGTGTATCCAATAACGACTTGGAGGCCGAGGATAGCGATGGTGTAGGCGATCGCCTTGTTAAGTCGAATAAGTGAAAGGTTGTAATTGTTGGACCCNATGGAAATTGTTCCTACATCGACATAGGCAAAGGCAATGAGAAGAAGANANACAGTAAAGCAAATCCATTTTGCTATCTGGTAGTTGCGTTCAGATGCTGGCGAGCTGTTCCGCTGAAGTCTGTCTGAAGTCTGTCTGACATACATAACGTGNCCTATACNCGTTCCACAGCTTTTGTTCCCAGCACCCCAGATGGGCGNAGTGTAAGAACGATCAGAAGTACCACAACTGCGGCTGAAAGACTCATCTCATTGGGTATGAAAGGGATGTATTGGACGACGACGCTTTGGACGAACCCAATGGTTAAGCCACCTATNAATGCTCCCCATAGGCTATCTAGGCCTCCNAGTGCTGCAGCNGTTACTGAGAATATAAGTGCCCGTAACATCATCGAAGGTTCAATTTGGAGGACAGGATTNGCTGCATAGATGGAGGCTCCTAAGGTGCCGGCAGCGGCTGCTAACGCCCAACCAAATTGGAGNGTNGGACCAACTTNTATTCCACTGAGCCTGCTTGATTCGAGGTTGGAAGATACTGCCCGAAATGCCAATCCGGTCTTTGTTCTTGTTAAAAGTGTTTGGAATNCGANCANNACGAGGACGCAGCTACCAAAGGCNAAAATGGAATACCAGGAAAGTCGAACATTGTTATAGGTNAATGCATTTCCNGANGGGAAAAGCTCGGGGAATGATTGCGGGTCGAATCGCCAAACTATGGCAGCTACAGCATTGATAACTAGAAACAGGCCCAGTGTNATAATGACGAGAGGTAAATGATCNGCAGGNTCAAATTTTCTNATGAATACGCGNTCTAATCCTGCTGCGAGTGCTGCAGANAAGAGCATCCCTAAGATCACGGCNCCCCACATGGGTATTCCCCAATACCACAGTTGTAGNACAGCGAAGGCTCCCAAAATTGCTTGTTCTCCCTGAGCGAANTTGATAAGCGTCGTTGCTTTAAATATCAAAACCATCGCAACAGCAATTAGGGCATAGGTAGAACCATTGGTTATTGCGTCAAATATTCTTTGGAGGAAGAGGTCCATATCAAGCCCCCAAATATGCCCGACGGATAGNNTCATCGTTGGCGAGTTCAGAAGCCTGACCTTCTATTGTGATNTCTCCTGATTCTAGGACGTATGCGCGGCTGGCTATATCTAATGCCAATTGGGCNTTCTGTTCGACTATNAGCATCGTNGTTCCATGCTCTTTGTTTATTGTGATAAATCGGGTGAATAAGTCTTCGACGATCTGCGGGGCAAGNCCTAAAGACGGTTCATCCATNAGGAGNAGTTGNGGGCGAGACATAAGTGCTCGAGAAACTGCGAGCATTTGCTGTTCGCCGCCTGATAANGANCCNGCTGTTTGGGTTCTGCGTTCNTAGAGNACGGGGTAGTTTTGATAGCAAGCTTCCATATCAANATTGATGNCTTTATCNNNTCGGATAAACGCTCCAACCTTCAAGTTTTCTTCNACGGTTAATTCTGGGAACGTNCCTCTTCCTTGGGGAACATGNGCTACTCCCCNNCGGACNATCTCTGAAGGATCTGATTTCNTGATTGATTCGCCATCGATCTCTATTNGTCCGTCTGTTTCTACCATNCCGGAAATAGCGCGAAGGGTTGTTGTCTTTCCGGCTCCGTTTGNNCCTAANACCACAACAATTTCTTTATCNAAGACNTTGAGATCNATACCNTGGAGTACTTGAACAGGCCCGTATCTTGCCTTCAAGCTTTCTACGAGNAGTANGGGTGNCATTATTTGGGNGCTCCAAGATANGCAGAGACAACTAGCGAATTNTTCTGAATTTCNGANGGTGTNCCTTCGGCTATCTTNTCTCCAAAGTCGAGGACAACGACTTTTTCAGACATGCTCATAACCATGCCCATGTGATGTTCTACTAGCAGGATTGTTAGCTCAAAGTGTTTGCGAATTGAGATGATAACTTCTGAGAGTTCAGTTACTTCTGAGTGAGTTAACCCTGTAGCTGGTTCATCTAGAAGAAGCAGTTTAGGGTTACTTACTAAAGCGCGTGCTAGCTCTATCCGTTTCATAGTTCCGAATGGCAAGCCATCGCAGGGCTTTTCTGCATGCTCGAGGAGATTAAGCATTTCCAAGGTTTCATAGGCTTTATGGCGAAGTTCTCGTTCTTCTGTTTGCAGCCCTATGCGTGTCATCGCTGAAAAGAAGTTCTGCTTGCCTTTGATGTGCGCTCCTGCCATGACATTTTCTGCAACAGTCATCCTTGGCCATAAGGCAAGATTTTGGAAAGTTCGGGCGATCCCTGTTTGTGAGATTTCGTGCGGAGAAAGGCCAAGAAGGTCGACTCCATTGAATTTTATGTGCCCTTGTGACGGGTCGTAGATTCTGCTGATGACATTAAATAACGTTGTCTTTCCAGCCCCATTTGGCCCTATGAGGCCACATATTTGCGTCGAATCGACAGTGAACGTGAGGTTATCGAGCGCAGTGATACCACCAAATTGGATTGAGATTCCTTCGACTTCTAACAATCCTTCTGCCATGGCTAGCAATAGTATCGCTAAATATGACTAGCAGCGATAAGGAAGAAAAGTTAGTGATTAGCTATTTCCTAGGTTTTCTCGTGGATTCTCTGGATTTGTTTGCGCGTACTGTTGCAGTGAAGAGATCTGCTGATCATTTAATTGTTTTGGGATTGCAATTTCCACCGTTACAAAAAGATCGCCTGTTGAAGTACCGACAGTTATCCCTTTCCCTTTAACCCTGAACGTTTTTCCTGATTCTGTTCCAGGCGGAAGCCTTAACGTCACGGATTCACCACCATAGGTGGGAACTTGTATATCAGCGCCGAGAGTAGCTTCCGGAAACGTGACGGGAAGGCTTAAATTGAGAGTTCTACCTTCTCGGGTGAAAAGCTCATGCGGAGATACTCTTATGATGACAATTAGGTCCCCAGATGGGCCTCCGTTACTTCCCTTACCGCCTTTGCCCTTTACCCTTATACGCTTACCATCATCAACACCGGCTGGGATCCGTATTTTCACCGACTGAGAAGCTCCATCTGGTCCCGCAGTCGTAACCGATGTTGTCACTCCTTGAATAGCTTCATCAAAACTAAGGCGGAGTTGGGCCTGTTGGTGAGCTCCCGGACGGGGCATGTTGTGCCCAGCGGATCCAAAAGGATTACCAGATCCTCCAAACATGCCATTTAGTAGATCGCCTAAATTACCGAAGTCCGCTCCTTGGCCGGAGAACCCTCCCATTGCTGAGGGGCCCATTCGGCGAACATCATCATACTGGTTTCTGGTTTCGGGATTTCCGACCACATCATACGCTGTCGATACTTCTTTGAACCGGTCTTCAGCTTTCTGGTCCTCAGGGTTCCTATCTGGATGCAGTTCACGCGCTAATTCCCTATATTTGCTTTGAATTTCTTTATCGGATGCGTCGGGAGATACGCCGAGGGTCGCGTAATAATCCTTTTCGAGCCATTCGCGCTTTATGTCCATTTAACCCCCTTTATCATCCATCGCAGATAACTATGAGTTCAGGCCATCTAGAAAATCTACTACCCTTTGACCCGAACCATGGCTGGCCGGATTGTCCTGCCGTTCCAGATATAACCAGATCTCATAACCTCATGAACAATTGGCGTCTCTGTTTCTTCACAAGGCTCATGGCTGACGGCTTCATGGTGATCAGGGTCAAACTCTTCCCCTTCAGCTCCGGTGACAGCTAGACCATTTGTTTGCAGTGTTTCTAGTAGCGACATTTGTATAGGTTGGACATCTGTCGCTCCTTGCTGAATCGCCGCTTCGCAAGCATCGAGAATGGGAAGAAGTTTTTCAACTATGCCGCTAGCAGCGTGCTCAGTTAGATCACTCTGACGTTTTTGTGCTTGGCGTCGGAAATTATCAAACTCAGCTTGAATCCGCTGAAGATCAGAGAGATAAGAATCTCGTTCTAATTGAAGCTGTTCAATAGTTGCAGCATCTTCTGAAAGTTCGGTGCTTAGCGTTTCTTCGGATCCAGAATCTTCTGTTTCTATCTCATCCTCGGAGATGATTTCTTCACCGTCGCTCACGTTTCTTCTTCCTCATCGATGATTTCTGCATCTATGATGTCGTCCATCTCATCAGTTTCATCAGCGCTTTCTTGCTGTGCAGCTGCTTCGTAGAGTCGCTGCGCGAATCCTTGACTTGCCGTGTTAAGATTTTCTACAGCTTCTTTGAGATCATCAAGACTTGCTCCTTCAGCTTCCAATAACCCTTTGAGAGAAGCAATTTTTTCTTCGACGTCCGTTTTTTCATCGTCCGTGATTTTATCTTCGTTCTCTCTGATCATCTTCTCTGTTTGGTAGATCAAAGAATCAGCTGAGTTTCGGGCTTCAGCTTCTTCGCGCCGTTCTCGGTCTTCGTTTGCGTGGGCTTCAGCATCAGCGATCATCTGATCAATCTTGTCTTTATCCAACGACGATTGACCGGTTATGGTAATCGATTGCTCTTTACCGGTCGCTCGGTCCTTCGCTGAAACATGAACAATGCCGTTCGCATCTATATCGAAAGTGACTTCGATTTGCGGAACTCCTCGCGGAGCAGGTGGAAGGTCCACGAGCTGAAATTTGCCAAGAGTTTTGTTGAACTGCGACATCTCACGTTCACCCTGGAGAACATGGATTTCCACTGATGGCTGATTGTCATCAGCTGTGGTAAATACTTCTGTTCTTCTTGTAGGTATCGTCGTATTACGTTCAATCAATTTCGTCATCACTCCACCTTTAGTTTCGATACCTAAAGAGAGTGGGGTGACATCAAGAAGAAGAATGTCCTTTACTTCTCCTCGAAGTACACCCGCTTGGACGGCAGCACCAACTGCTACTACTTCATCAGGGTTAACACTCTTGTTTGGTTCTTTGCCCGTCATGCTTTGTACAAGTTCAGACACTGCCGGCATTCGGGTTGAACCTCCAACCATGATCACATGGTCAATCTCACTTTTTGCGAGATTCGCATCTTTGATCGCTTGTTCAAAGGGTTTACGGCACCGTTCTAACAAGTCTTCAGTGAGTTCTTGAAATTTTGACCGTGAGAATGAATAGTCCATATGTAAAGGCCCGGCATCGGTAGCCGTGATGAAGGGAAGATTAATCTGGGTGCTTTGGCTTGCTGAAAGTTCGATTTTTGCTTTTTCTGCAGCTTCTTTTAGTCGTTGCGCTGCCATATTGTCCTTGGATAGATCAACACCATGATCGTTATTGAAGGAATCAACTAGCCATTGGATAACTCGCTCATCCCAATCATCACCACCAAGCTCAGTGTCTCCGCTAGTAGATTTTACTTCGAATACACCATCACCGATCTCTAATACGGAGACATCGAACGTACCTCCACCGAGGTCGAAAACGAGAATAGTTTGATCTTCGTCTCCTTTATCTAAGCCATACGCCAAAGCGGCGGCTGTCGGTTCATTGATAATCCGGAGGACCTCAAGGCCAGCGACTTTTCCGGCTTCTTGCGTAGCGGTTCGTTGAGCGTCATCAAAGTATGCAGGCACAGTTATAACCGCTTCGGTAACCGTGTCACCCAAATAGGATTCGGCGTCGCGTTTGAGCTTCATCAGAGTTCGCGCAGAAATCTCCTGAGAGTTATATGACTTATCGTCAATGTTGATATTCCATCCGCTGCCCATATCTCTCTTAACAGATCGGATTGTTCGTTCCGGGTTAGTGATCGCTTGGCGTTTGGCAACCTCACCTACGAGAACCTCACCATCTTTCGCAAAAGCTACTACAGAAGGGGTCGTGCGGCTGCCCTCCGTGTTCGCAATAACTGTAGGCTCTCCTCCTTCGAGTACTGCGACAACTGAATTTGTTGTTCCTAGATCTATTCCGACGGCCTTCGCCATGTTCATCTCCTATTCGGCACTGGGTGCACTAGTTCTTTATTCCGCAGTTCAAGCTGCATTTAAGTCAACCAACGCTTGGTGTGATTTATTCCCAAAATACGAAAAAGTTGTGCCTGTTTGACTCAACTTTTGGTTTGAGGCTGCTCAAACGGTTATTTCGAAGAGATTCTTTAAAAAACTTGCTGTGATTTCTGGCATACTCAGCAAATTTCACGCTTTGAAAACAAGTTCTTGGGGCAGCTACAGGCTACCTTTAAATTAATCATGGAAGAGGGAAGTAAAAAAAGATTAAGGCCGCAGGATTGGGTCATTGGCCTTGGAATAGCTGTCGCCGTATTCACAGCTTTGTCCGGAGTAGCCGCTGCAGTCTTTGACCAGCATGGGAATCACTCCGTACATCGTGAAGTATTTGGGAATATCCCGACAGCTGCGAAGGTTGCGTTTTATACCATAATCCCAGCGCTGATCATTTACGGGGCGTGGAATTTTTCACTTCGGGTAAGAAACTGGACGCGCGGCCAGCCTGACAATCGGTCAACGACAAAAAAGAACGTTCATCGACGAGCTAGAGATCTTCGCGCTGGTTTGTATATGAAAACTTTGATGCGTGACCCAGCTGCCGGCTTAATGCACTCCCTAATGTATTTCCCGTTCATTATTCTTCTTGGGGTTACAACCACTTTAGAGATCGACCACCAATTGCCCAACGATCTCAAATTTCTCCATGGAGGGGTGTACAAGGGGTATTCCTTAATAGGCGATGTTGCGGGCGTACTGTTTCTTATCGGCGTGACATGGGCCCTTCTCCGCCGATATGGACCACGCCAATTCCGCCCATATCGGATACGAATTAAATCACGTGGCGATCACGCTATAGGCCTTGGACTATTATTTGGACTGGGGGTCACAGGGTTCATCGCTGAAGGATTCCGAATCGCTCTCGAGAACGAACCTTCGTACGAGAAGTGGTCCATTATTGGGTATCCGCTCGCCAAACTTTTCGCCGGAGCTGGGAATTTAAGTGGATGGCATCAAGTGTGGTGGTACGCGCATGTCATCTTCTTTATTGGCTTTCTTGTTTTCCTCCCGATTACGATGCTCCGACACATCTTCACCTCCCCATTGAATATGTACCTTAAAGATAGTGACCGCCCTAAGGGGGCAATGAAACCACTACCAAATTTAATGGAGACAGAGCTAGAAACATTTGGCGCTTCAACGATTGAGGATTTCACCTGGAAACAATTAATGGACACTGATGCGTGCACAATGTGCGGAAGATGCACCGCTGTTTGCCCAGCGCATGCAACCGGTAAGCCTCTAGACCCAAGAGAAATTGTGCTTAAGACCGGTGAAGTCATGGCAGCAACGGGCGATCCGATGACAACCCCTCCGATAGGGGTCGATGCGGAAATCACTGTTCCCGCCAATTGGATGTTTGACCGAGTAAGCAACGACGAATTGTGGGCGTGTACAAGTTGTAAAGCTTGCGATGAGAACTGCCCAGTCAATATTGAGATCCTCGACAAAATTCTTGACATGAGAAGATATAAGTCTCTGATGGAATCTGATTTTCCTACTGAACTTGGAAATGCCTACAGGGCAATGGAAAATTCTGGGAATCCGTGGGCTATCTCCCAATCAGAACGTGCCGACTGGGCGAAAGATATTGAAGGAATAGAAATTATCGCCGGTGGCGACCCGTTCGAATCGGAATGGCTGTATTGGGTCGGTTGTGCTGGAAGTTTTGATGACAAGAACAAAAAAGTAAGTCAAGCAATGGCGAAACTCTTAAGTCGTGCCGGTATTGACGTAAGCATCTTAGGTCCGGCAGAAAATTGCACTGGCGACCCTGCCCGCCGTTCCGGAAATGAATACATCTTCCAAATGCTCGCTATGCAAAATATTGAAACCTTAAATGGAATGGGAGTGAAGAAAATCATTACCCAATGCCCGCATTGCTTCAATACCTTGCAAAATGAATACCCTCAACTCGGTGGACACTACGAGGTGATCCATCATACTCAACTACTTGAGCAGCTCATTGAATCCGGTGATTTGGATATGTCGAACGCAACCTTGTCTGAACGGATTGTCTACCATGACAGCTGCTACCTCGGCAGGCACAACGATATCTATATGGCTCCTCGAAAAGTTATTGGGAGCCTGTCCGGTGTTGAAATCGTCGAAGCTCCACGGAACGGGACAAAAGGTATGTGTTGTGGAGCTGGTGGTGCCCGAATGTGGATGGAAGAAGACATAGGGCCGAAAGTGAATGATGTTCGAGCCCAAGAACTAGTAGAAACTGGGGCAAGTCGTATAGCGACTGCGTGCCCGTTCTGTTACATCATGATGGATGATGGGGTAAAGGCAGCTGGTAAGGAAGAGGACGAGGTAAAGGTAGCTGATTTGGCCATCCATCTTGTGGAAGCATTGGAAGCTGGAGAAGATGATGTAGAAGCATCACGAAAAGTTCTTCTTGAGAACCCAAATGTTGCTACACCCGATTCTATTCCTGCTGATGATTTGATTAAGCCGCTACCTGCTGGAGATCCAGTCCCAGTTGGTGCAGTCCAGAGAGTTGTTGCTAAAAAACCAAGGTCGGGAGCGGTTCGTGCCCAGATAATCATTTCAGACAACCCAATCGAATCTTCTGAAGGTGATCTACTTGAGGATGCTGCCGTCAGCGAGGAACCTGAAGATACAGGCAAGCCCGATAATCTTTCACTTATTAGGGGCCTCGACCCTTATAGCGCTCAACGTCTGAACGAAAGAGGGATCAAGAGATTCGTCCAAGTTGCTCGACTTACTGATGCAGAAGTCGCTGCTATTGAAGAAGATTTTGACTTACCTGGATGCTTCAACAGGTTTAGTTGGAGGTATCAGGCGGACCAACTTGCTCAAGAGGAATAGATTCCTCTAGATCTTTTCCTCTGCTGGTTTGAGTCTTTTCCAAAGAAAAAAAACACCCCCCAGAGCAGCTATGATTCCGAGTGCGGCTAAAGGTGCTGTTTGGATCCATTTGACCGTATCATCGCCAAAAATCGCCAACACGGCTGTAATCGGGACGAGACCTATTGCAGTTCCGAGAAGAAAATCTCTCATTTGGACTTTTGAAATTCCCAATACCCAGTCTGCTGCTGGGGCGTAGCCAGTTACAATCCGTAAAACAACCACTGATAGGAACGCTCGCTCTGAGAGTCGACGGTCCCATTTGAGAAGTTTTGTCGGTAATCTCTTTCGTACCCAATCTTGGGCTATCCAGCGGGAAACAACAAAGCCAAATGTGCTCGCAATAATTCCGCCGACCATGCTGTAGAGAAAGACTTCCCACCATGACCATACAAAAGTAGCGGGAATGATTAAAGCTGCTCCGGGAAGGCTAAGCGGTTGGGCAGCAACGAATGCTAAAATGTAGATAATCGGTCCAAGCACTCCAGAATCTTGAAAGAAATCTTCGACCTTTTCACGGTCGTGGAGAAAATCGAAAACACCAGAAAAGAAAAGGACAAGAACTGCAACAACGACTAAAACCAGAAATGCTTTTCGCAGGTTTTTTTTATTCGCGTTCTCCAAAATTCTCCCAATAGCGGCTTGGTCTCGGCCCAGTCTGGTTCTGATATTTGGACCCTAAGGCATGGGACCCATATGGGTTATCTGCTGGTGTTGTCATCTGCTGGAAACTGATTTGCCCTATCTTCATACCGGCATACAAGGTAATCGGGAGATTCGCGACATTCGACAACTCTAGGGTAAGTTGCCCATCCCAACCAGCGTCAACAAATCCGGCCGTGGAGTGAATAAGCAAACCCAGCCTACCTAAACTACTTTTCCCTTCTAGCCGAGCTACAAGATCTACTGGGACAACAACCCGCTCCAATGTGCTTCCAAGAACGAACTCACCGGGGTGAAGAATAAAAGGTTCATCATCGGTGACTGTAACAAGTTCAGTAAGGTCTTCTAAATTTTCTCTGACGTCAATAATTCCAAGCGAGTGATTTCTAAAAACACGAAACTGGGAATCAATTCGTAAATCCACTGAGCTTGGTTGAATCGCATTTTCACCCAAGGGTTCAATAATAATTCTTCCAGAAGCCAGATATTCTTGAAGAGTTTTATCAGAAAGGATCACGAAGTGCAGATTAGTGGCAGTAGTGGGTTGTTCGTCAACCCTGCACGAGAAAATGAAATGTTTTTCAACTTCCATGAATCGAAGTT
>PAYW01000002.1 GCA_002715425.1 Actinomycetota bacterium
ATATTTTAATAAAAGTCCGTCCGTTGTCATCAATTTGTGAAAAGACTGGTATTGGTGGCATCTCATTCCCCGTCGGGAGATAGGGGCTTGCAGGTGAGTATCCGAGTGTTTGTTCTGCCTTAACCCAATAAGGGTTTTCGTCCCAGCCTGGATCATCAGGTTGCGCAAGGAACCAAGGTTCATTCCCGATCACTTCATATAGTTCTTCCTGAGAAACCGTACCTTCCACAAAGCCGATAAGGGAATTAGCTGTAAGGCTTTGATCCCATTCGAAAAGATCATCGAGAAACTCTAGGGAGTTCCATCGATCAACTCTTCGCGACCAGTGCTCAGGAACATACGCAATGGCAGGTCCAGAAAAGTTCGCAGCATCTAAAAGGAAAGTCCACGTGATCTTTCCACTATCGAGAGACCAGGGTTGCTCATCGATTCGTTCAGCTCCACCAAAAATTGGTAACCCTACCCATGAGGTTCCAAGGTAAATTCCACCTTCGTTGTCGAAAGTCTTTTGGTCTTCATCAAAAGAAATAAGGTTCGGAGGCACAATAAGAGTGTTAGAAAGGGTAACCCTACCAAGTAAAGAGCAATCAATACGGGCTTCATAGAAACCCCACCCTCCTCCAGTATCGCTTAGAGGGCTATAGAGATGAGTTGCTGCTGAAGCCATGTATTTTGGAAATTTGCTTCTACCCATCTTGTCATGAATAAAAAGACCTCCTTCAATTGAATTGAATGGCCCATGCGGGCGAGCACGGTCATCCCCAATCCACTGGCCCCATAATCCAAACTGGCCAGTTGTCGGATTATGTTCCATCATTTGAAAAATTCGGAGGTATTGCTGTACCCCATAAAGATCCTCTGATGAATTTTCCGACCGAACGACCTCAGCGTGCATTCTTACTTCAAGAAAGTGGTCGGATTTACATTCCAAAATTTCGTCTTTTGTTGGAATAACGAATTCACCTTTATTTGCTGCTTCTGGGCAATGGCGCGGAAGGTAAACGCCAGCGAACCATTCTCGTTTCTCTGGCTGATTTGGGCTTTCTGTATCTATTTCTGTTGCTTTTTCCTCTTCGGCCTCTGTTTGGTCCTCAGAAGGTTGTTCTTCAATTTCTTGTTTTTGATCTGACGCTGGTGCTGTTGTCTGAGTTGGAGACTCGCCAGAGCAGCCAAAAAGAGTCATGACAACCAAGATGGAAACAATGTAGTGACGCAGTGATCGGTTGTTTCGCATTACTGGAATGTAACAGAAAGATCTAATTCTTAGTCGGCTGGATTTTCGCACAGTCTTAGAGTGTCGGTGAATTCCCAGCGAAATTCAGTCTCTTCTGATCCGGGTGGATCTCCTGAATATTCAGAGAAAACCACAACATAGTCCGCTGTTCGTAAAGAAAACTCGTCAGTTGAGAAGTTGTACAAGAGGGGTGCTCCTATCGCTTCTTCAAATAGATCTGGTTCAGGAACGATAAGTGGCCCTCCTGGAGTTGGAAGGTCGGTAATGGATATTGGAGTCGAAGGCTCATTCGGGTTCCAGTCAACAAGCAGACTTTCGGGAAAACGAACAATGCTGGGAAAGGTTTTTTCCCATCCGTTAATAATGTGAAAAGAGTTCCGGATTCCCCACCGGACAACTTTGGGTTCTACCAATTCTGAACGTGTAAAATCTACAAA
Source organism: Actinomycetota bacterium (assembly GCA_002715425.1). Next base: position 1,672 of record PAYW01000002.1, read on the forward strand.
GAGAGCAGCCCAGTAGATAGTTCGATACTGTGTTCCACATTCTGTATACCAGCCAGCTTCCTGAGTGGGAGATCCCAACCCTTCTGTTATTGCTGGAATCGCAATTTCCATTAGATTCCCTATTTGTATCCCGCAAATATCTTCACCGATAACAATGGTGCATCCTGTGGGTTCATCAGGTACTCCTGAGACTGAAAGCCCATTTTCTTCAAGAGCTGCAACATGCGCTTCTCTTGTTCCTGGGCCATAAAGACCATCCGCGCCTATACCGAGTAGTTCTTGTAATTCCATAACTTCTATGCTCGGAACAAGCCATTGATATTCTCTTGTTAAGATTACATAAGTAGGGTCACTTGGGGTAGGCGTAGCAACCGGAGTTTCAGTTACCGAAGATGGGGCCATCGAAGAGGTAGTTTCTGGAACAGTTGCCGAAGATGTCGTATCTGTAGAATCATCATTTTTGAGTAACTGATAAGCAAGAAAAGCAACCACAACTAAAACAGCCGCGATTAGAAGGTTTCTTATTCGCCTATTGCGTCTCCGAGGTCCAAAAAAACTAGTCATTATCTAGAAAATGCTATGACGATTTTTGTGATTTAACAAAATGAGTAATGGAGTTCTTTAACAAAAATACAAGTGAGGGAGGAAGGTAGGTCTACTTCAGATTGAGAATATTTTGAATGACTCGTAACTTCTCTTCTGGTGAAGCATCTGTTGCAGTTCGAATTTGTAATTTTTCTACTGCTTCTTCAAGCCAAGAAAGAAATGTGCTAACTGCTGGAGTGACCTGCGAAGCTTGTACTTCTGTATTCCCATAGAAGATTTCTCCTGTTGTTCCATCAAGGGTAATGACTTCCCCAGAAGAGAAAACCTGATCTCCAAATGATATTGAACCTTCACTTATAGTGAGCTCTGGAACACCAACTACGGCAGGTATCCCCCATCCTCTCGCAACCACCGCAGCGTGACTAGCTAACCCCCCAGTGGCGGTAATTATTCCCTGTGATACTGCCATCCCATGAACATCAGCTGGGGAAGTTTCTGGTCGTATTAGAAGGACGTTTACTCCTTTATCGCTTTCTTCCACTGCTGAATCCGCAGATAGAACTAAACTTCCAGTAGCGACTCCGGGAGAAGCCCCTAATCCTTTAGCCAGTACCTTTGAGGACGAAGAAACTTGATCCATTTCTAATGCTGATTCAAGTTGATCGGGCGTAATACGATTTATCGCTTCTTCTCGAGTAAGCGGAAACGTGGAATCTTCAACCATGTCAACAGCGATACGGATCGCCGCTCTAGGAGTTCTTTTCCCTACACGATTTTGAAGTATCCATAACTTTTTATCTTCTATGGTGAACTCTATATCGCACATATCAGTGGTGGTTATTTCAAGCGATTTGGCAACTTCTGAGAGTTCACGAAACGCGTTTGGGAAGATTTTTTTCATTTCCTCTAATCCAAAAGTTTGCTGAGAACCTGAAACGACATCCTCACCTTGAGCGTTGGGGAGAAAATCTCCGAATAATTCATCAGACCCCGTCGAAGGGTTACGTGTGAATAGAACTCCAGTCCCTGATTCATTTCCAGTATTTCCAAATACCATCGCTTGTACGGTGACAGCCGTTCCGTAATGATCTGGAATCTTTTCAACTTCTCTATAAGTTTTTGCTCTCGGACTATCCCATGAGTTGAAAACNGCCTCTATAGCTAGATGAAGTTGCTCCCAGACATCTGAAGGAACCTGATCGAGATAAGTGGTATCTCTTTGTAGGACAATATCGCTAAACATAAATTCGAAACGACTTCTGCATTCTGATGCAAACTCTGGATTACTTCTGGCTTCAAGCCCTAAAGCGCTTTGGTCATTTAAACCGAGATTCAGAATCGTATCCATCATTCCAGGCATTGAAACTGGGGCCCCGGACCGGACACTAACAAGTAAAGGATTTTCAGGACTACCAAAGACTCGCCCTGTAGAAGCTTCGAGAATAGACATTGCTTGAACCAGTTCCTTTTTAAGGAACGAAAGAGATTTATCTTTTTGGAACCGGTCGAAGGATTCCGTAGTTATCACAAATCCTGGAGGGACAGCTAGGCCTAGGTCCGAGGACATCTCTGCAAGGCTNGCGCCTTTGCCACCTAATAACAGGCGTCTTTGCTCATTATTCATTTTTCCTGCATCACCAAAATGAATAATGTACATATGACTCCAATTTTATAAATACCTTACTACTAAGATAATTATGAATTGCTNTGAGAATCAAGACTAGAAAAAATATATCTGTGGATCTACGCTTAAAGGAATAGTGGGAGAGGAAGAGTCATGAAAGTACTTCTGGTTGATGACCACCCAATGGTTCGAATGGGAATTCGAGCTGGCCTAGAATCTACATTTCAGGAAGGTGTTGAAATCATTGAAGCTGAATCAGTAGCTGAAGCAGTAGCAGCACTTGATGGTGGATCAATTGACATTGCTGTTTTGGATCTTCGCCTTGGAGAGGCATCTGGTCTTGATATCGCCCGTTATATAACTGATAGTGACCTATCCACACGTTGTGTAGTCTTTACCTCCGTAAAATCTCCTAGGTCTTTGATAGCAGCATTTGAAAGTGGATCTGTTTCTGCCTACCTAGAAAAAGACTCTGATCTTGATCCTTTGACAGAAGCGATCGAAGCGACCGCAAAAGGGTTTTCTATGCTCACGCATTCTGATGCTCGTGCTGCAGCTGCTGAACTTGGTTCTCAGGGTGCTTTAGATAGAGAAATTTTAACGAAAAGGGAGCTTGAGATTGCTGAACTTATTGCAGATGGACTGAGCGATGCAGAAATTTCTGAAACTCTTCATCTCGCCTCAAGTACGGTGCGAAATAATTTAACNACTATTTATCAGAAGGTAGGTGTCGAATCTCGAACGCTTCTCGCTGGTCTTATTTGGGAGAGCCGGAAAGATCTTGATATTTTATAGGGCACTGCAAGAGATAACCGATCTGCCTAGCAGCTGCTAAACATTTTTTCGAGAATATCGGTTTCACTTGAAGAGAGAGCGGTTCCTGTTCCACGGTAGCTTTGGAATGCCGATGCTCCGTTGTAGTAGGCGGTAATACCATCGGCAAATGGTTCCTCTCCTCCGAAAATTTCTCGAGCGTCAACTCGGAAGGTGTTACCTGTTTCAGGGTTCACGCATCGACGGGCGATTGCATAGGAGTAGGCGTGGCCGGCTTCGTGGGCCATGATGTCAGTGAGTCGTCCTGATTCTACTCCCCGGTTGGATACCCATAGGGTGTAGGACCAGTCNGCCCCGTGATTTCCATTAGCGTCCCATCCGGCACTATCCCATACACCATAGACGCATCGCCCAAAAGTTACTTTTGCGTAGGGGTGGCATCCGTTGACGACAGTGACTCCCCCGAACGCTGTTCGGAGTTCAGCTGGTAATGCTGCCGCTGCAGCTTCGACCTGCGCCTGATACTTTCCTTCATAGCCGTCGAAACAAGTTATGCCGGAGCAGCTAGCAGGTACTGTTACCGGAGCTGGTGATTCTTTAACCGCTGGGGTTTGGACAACTACTGGCGCTGTTGGGACACTATCGGTGTTGAGTCCTCGTTCTTCGAGTGCTGACATGTGAAGACGTTGCGTCATATTTCCGTAGATCCCGTCAACTGTGGTACCGAGGAGTTCTTGTAGAAGAGCGGTGTCGGGGTCATACGCTCCCCAGGTGTATGTAATGGAAGTATCGGTGAGAACAGCTTGAAGTTGTTGTTGGAAACGTTTAATTTCAGCTTCTGCTGCTTCAGCGTTTTGGGTCTCACTTGTGTGTGCTTCGTTAGATGGAGCTTCTTCGACTACGAGTTGCGTTTGACCCATTTCAGGAGCAGACACATATTCATTATGGGAATGACCGTGATCGTTAGCCTCTTGATGTGTTTCATCTCTAGTTACGTTTGTTTCGACTTCTTCTTGTTCTTCGCTGTGTTCGTGTGTTTCAGTGTTGTCGAGGATAAGGGACTTATATGTTGCTTTTGCCTCAGTCAGATTTGATAGGTCTGTATTTCCTGCTGGGAGACAGGCGGTTGTCAATACTAGGAAGGCAACGAATAGGGCGGTGATGGCTGTGATGAGAGTTGTGTTTTTGTTCATGTAGTTATTCTGTAAAAACACAGGGATCTTCACTAGATTGAAATCAACCTGGTTTTTTAGCTATTTCAGCTATCTACTTCCAGTACATTTGTACTGATAACATCTCGAATTCCTTGAAAATATAAGCGTTATTTCTACATATTGGATCTTTCATGTCGTTTCTGATGCTTCGCGAAAGTACTTGTGAAAAAGAGAATAAGAAACTTTCCAAAGTAATAGTTTTGATTCATTAAGGAATCAAAAAACGACAAGCGCTCTATTCATAGGAGGCGGCTAGTCTAGAAAGATGTCTAATCCGCTTCCTATTCGCTTTCTCCAATCAGCTTCGCGTCTTGATCAACTTCCAAATAGCGTTCTTGAGCTTGCTATTGTCGGACGGTCGAATGTTGGAAAATCATCTCTCATTAATGCTTTGGCACATAGAAAAAAACTCGCGAAAACATCAAAAACACCTGGTGCTACACAACTGATTAATGTCTACGAGCTCGACCCGGAAGGTTCCGGATCTTGGCTTGTTGACCTTCCTGGCTACGGTTTTGCTAAAGCTCCGAAATCAGAAATGGACCGTTGGAAACAAATGATTGAAGAGTACTTGATGCAAAGCGACACGCTTGGAGCTGTAATCTTGCTCATTGATAGCGCCGTTGGTCCAACATCCCTAGACCTACAAACAGTTGAGTGGCTTGATCATATAGANCTTCCCTATCGTTTTGTCGCAACTAAGGAAGATAAAGTCCGACCATCTAAACGAGGGGCAAGAAAAGATGACCTCGTGAAGAAATTAGGAACTGAAAAAAAAGATGTGCTGTGGGTAAGTGCGAACACCGGAACAGGAATAAGCGANCTTCGTTCAGAGATTATTGAATTTTTCTCAACTTGACTGTNGTGACTTCGCAGCCTGATACACCTTGCGAAGATCTTTGAGCCCAGCAGGAAGTTCTATCGGTGGATCAGGTAATTGAGCTACACCATGCTCTTCGAGGATCTTTGTCATAGCATCTGGATCATCACTCCACGAACGTGGGTCTCCCATCATTACTTCATAGAGAGTGACTCCCTTTGAGCCTGCTCTAAAGGGGCCGAAATCAGCTCCAAGCGGAAGCTCAATATGAGTTCCTACTCCACAAAACCGTTCACCACAGAGAAAATCTCCCTGGAGGACGGTAAGTACATGTGGACTGAAATGCCCGTGCTTTCTGACGATCATTCCAGGGTCCCATTGAGCGAAAAGAGCGAGATACATGGGATCCACTGAGAACGCAACCCATTTCTCCCATACGTGTGACTCACTGCCATCTGCGTTACGTTGGCTGCGAACAGGGATCCAAGGCACATCATCCTTATCTTCAAGGTGAGTGAATTTAGGGACCGAATCTGGAATACGCGGAGTAAATTCGGAAGAAGCCATCGATTCCTTTCTATGTTTCATTTCCTGTGTCAGGGAATTCAATGACTTTTCCCCGGTTGATGCTTACCCAGTCGCGTGCTTCGATATACGGCCGAAATACCTGAAATATGCGTTTTTCATCTTCACCTGTCTTTGGTTTCTGCATTTCATACAAATAAGGAAATTCAAGCCATAGAGTAACTGCCTCCCAAAGTCTCATAGCTTTCTCTCCTTCAGGAGGGTCAATGAGAACAGGCCCGTACAGTGCATGCTCTCCAAAGAAAAGTGTCGGCACCCCATATCCCCCAGCGTCTATGACCCGTTGATGGTCTTGTTTGATTTCGTCATGAGTTGTCAAATCTTCTAGAGAAACATCAACGATGTGTGGATCCATTCCTAATTCTTCGAGAAGTTCTTTCGCAACAGCAGGTTCGTGGGGGCGTTTCCCTTCTTCATGAAGCGCTCGACCTGACCTTTCGTACCATCTATCAAGACTCTCCATGCTTTCTCTCCGCAAGATTGCTCCGATTCGCATCATTGACCATCCATAGGACCAGTCTCGTTCCCACGGATGTTTTTTCCCTTCTCGCAAATTCACTTCCTCAAGACTAAAGAACTTCCAGTTAATGGTTAGCCCATTCTGTGCTCGCACGTTTCGAATCCATTTTGATGTCTGATACGCCCAAGGGCACATAACATCAAAATGAAAATCAACTTCAGTTGGGTTACTGCTCATAACTTCCTTTCAATGCCTTCTTCTATTGTTGTCGGAGAAGCAGGTGTGGATCAAGGTGAGAGATCAGGAAGTCTCCACTAGATTAGGTTATGAGAAATGATGAACACAGACTCTAATCCCATTTTTGTCCCTGCGAAGCTTGGACCGATTGAGCTTCGTAATCGCGTTATCAAAGCGGCGACCTTTGAGGGAATGGCAATTGACAATATGGTCACGGATGCGCTGATTGATTTTCACAAGGCTTTTGCTTCGGGGCGTATAGGGATGACGACACTTGCATACTGTGCGGTGTCACCTGACGGACAAGGTGCACCTAATGAAATAGTTATGCGGGAAGAGGCAGTCCCTGGATTACGATGCTTCGTAGATGCGATGCATAATCTTGACGTCGCCGCATCCATACAGCTTGGTCATGCTGGCCCTGTAGGAATAGGAGTCGGAGGCCCTGCATTATCAGCATCAAAAGTCTTCTCAAAAACACGTTTCAAAAACACAACCCCTGCAGATGACACGCAAATTCAAAGAGTTATTAACGACTTTGTCTCGGCAGCAGAACTTGCAGCAGCGAGTGGATTTAATTGTGTTGAACTGCATTTTGGACACGGATACCTCATAAGTAATTTTCTGAGTCCCAAACTCAATAAACGAAAAGACCATTGGGGTGGTTCACTGGAGAACCGTGCCCGTTTAGCTCGCACAGTAGCTAAAAAAGTTAAAGATGTTCTCCCAGATAATGTTGCACTTATCGCTAAACTCAATTTGGATGATGGAGTAAAGACTGGTTTCCATGTAGATGAATGCGTCAAAGTTGCAAAAATGCTCGAACTAGACGGAGCGCTCGACGCTATCGAATTAACTGGGGGAAGTTCGTTTGAAAATCCAATGTACTTCTTCCGCGGGGATGTTCCTGTTCACGAAATGGCAGAAATCTTTCCCAGTCGCATTATGAAAACCGGTTTCAAACTAACTGCGAAGAAATTCATGCCATACTACCCGTTTGAAGAAGCGTACTTTCTTGAACAAGCAAGACTTGTCCGTGAGGCCATCACGATGCCATTAATTCTTCTCGGCGGTATAAATAATTTATCCACCGTGCAATTAGCGCTTGATGAAGGTTTTGACTTTGTTGCAATCGGTCGAGCCTTGTTACGCGAACCGGATCTCGTAAAGCGTTGGGAGGAAGGCAACGAAGCTAATGGGGCGTGCATTCATTGCAATAAATGTATGCCAAGTATTTATCAAGGTACTCATTGTTGGATTGTCCCAGAAGAGAACCGACCCGGTCATAACAAATGGCCACGTCAGGCTCAGAAAGTAGGTCTTAGGTGATTGACGTTGAAAATAATGGAAGAGTCCGACTATTCCGTTTAAATAGACCGGAAGCTAAAAATGCCTTCAACGAGGCATTGTATGACAGCCTTACAGAATTACTAATTGAAGCAGAAGGTGATTCGACTGTTGCTGTAGTAGTAATCACCGGTCAAGGTGATAGTTTTTCGTCGGGCACTGATGTTGTCGAATTAGGACAAAGGATGGCTGATCCTTTGTTCACTCCTGGCAAGCATGGCTTCCCCGGTTTAGCAGATACGTTGGTGGATTTCTCAAAACCTTTACTAAGTGCGGTTAATGGGATTGGATTGGGGATAGGTGTAACAATTCTTGGATTATCCGATCTTGTTTTTATGGCACACAGCGCCCGTGTGAAATGCCCATTTACTGACTTAGCGCTGGCTCCGGAAGCTGCGAGTAGTTTCACTTTTCCTGCAATTATGGGACGGCAGAATGCAGCATGGACACTATTGAGTTCCGAGTGGCTTACGGCAGAAGAATGTTTTTCAATGGGTCTAGTATTTAAGCTCTGCTCGGATGAAGAATTGATGAATGTCGCAATGGAACATGCTCAAGTTTTGGCAGCGAAACCCATTAGCTCTCTAGTTGCATCAAAGAAGCTGATTATGGATCCGATACGTGGGCGAATTCATGAAGCTAGAAAACATGAAGATAAAGCATTCGCCGAGCTATTGGGAAAACCTGCGAATCTTGAAGCTCTACAAGCTTTCGCTGAGAAACGTAATCCAGACTTCTCTAGTTTGGGAGAATAGGAAATCCATGGAAAGGTAAAAATATGGCTGTTTCAACACCGTTCTATTCCGAAGATCATGAAGCATTCCGTTCAGTCGTGAGGCAGTTCGCTAAGAACGAAATTACCCCCAACATCCAAGAATGGGAGCAAGCAGGAGAGGTACCAAGAGGCCTCTACAAAAAAGCAGCGTCTATTGGACTTTTCGGAGATGGATTCGAAGAAGTCTACGGAGGCCATGGGCAACGTGATGCAATACTTCGGATGGTAATTATGCAGGAGCTAGCTATGGCTGGATCAGGGGGGGTAGTTGCCTCGATGCTTTCAAATTACATTGGGCTTCCCCCAATTCAAAGAGCCGGCTCTGATGAAATGAAGACGAAGGTGCTTACTCCTTGTCTGGCTGGAGATGCTGTATCTGCGCTCGCTATCACTGAGCCAAGCGGCGGTTCTGATGTTGCAAGGATTCAAACAGTTGCTAAACGAGATGGTGGAGAATTCATTGTGAATGGACAAAAAACATTCATCACCTCTGGAATGTATGCAGATTTTTTGACTGTAGCAGTTCGTACCGGGGGTGAAGGAGCTCGAGGTATTTCTCTTCTCCTCATTGAAGGAGATCGCGAAGGGATAGAGAGAACACGGCTTGACAAAATGGGCTGGCTGTCATCAGACACAGCTACTTTATATTTTGATGATGCTCGTGTACCGGTAGAAAATCTCATTGGAGAGGAAGGAACTGGATTCTCTTCAATAGTGAATAATTTCAATTCTGAACGCATTGATATGGCTGCTCAATCGATCGCTTATTCTCGCGCTTGTTATCAGGAAGCACTGGAATGGTCTAAGGAACGANAAACATTCGGTAAGCGCCTTGCANATCATCAAGTAATCCGTCACAAGTTCATCGAAATGGATAGGAAGATTAATGCAGCGCAAGCATGGTGCGAACTTTTGGCATGGCGGTTGAATCAAGGGGATGACCCTGTTGCTGAGATAGCGGAATTGAAAGTGCAGGCGACAACCACCTTTGAATTCTGTGCCCGTGAAGCATCTCAAATTCTTGGAGGTGCTAGCTACTTGAAAGGCTCAACAACAGAACGCCTCTATAGAGAAGTGCGTGTTCAGGCTATTGGTGGAGGAAGTGAAGAAATTNTGCGTGATCTTGCAAGCCGGCAGTTGGGAATTTAACCAACGTTTTGTGTGGAGCACCTGAAAATCAAGCACGTTCCAGATATCCGGTAATACTTATCTGAATTCGGTATCCATACCGGCATACCTTTATCTACGTGCAAGCTTTGCCCATGACTATTTGTAATAGTGAATGATCCCTCTGTTGAAATCAATACCTCTGGGCCATTAAGCGTAACTTCCCAGCTATGTTCTATTTCTAAACGCGACAAACTGAATCGTGTGGGAGATGAGTATGTGTGAATTTTATCGATGGGTTTTTGTATCTCTGGGTGCGATGTTGAGAAAGAGCTAACAGCTAAATACTGCTTATGGTCAATTTGTTTTGGTGTTAACCCACATCTGAGGACGTTGTCACTATTTGATGTTATTTCTACTGCGTTTCCATAAAGATATGCGTGGGTGATTCCGGGAGGAACATATAAAGTCTCTCCAGGCCGCAATGTTAAAAAGTTCATTAGTAGAAAGATAATGANTCCAGGGTCAGTCGGATACATTTCAGCAAGGTCTTTGAAATAGGAGAGTTCNCTGTCAGAGAGAACNGAGATTTTTGGAGTGGATGTAAGAATATCTTCTACAAATGACAAAACTAGTGGTTTTTGATATACAAGAATTTTCCCAATAACTTCCTTTAATGCTTCCTCAGAATTTCTATGCGAAAGTAGTTCTTGGAGAGTGCGAATTTCTTCATTTGAAGCAATTGCAAGGATCCTGTTGATTTCTTTGATTGGCCGAAATCCAAATTTGATGTCTGTGTCTGTTATTGCACAAACAATTTCCTCTTTTCCGCGAGGTGAGAAGTAAGATCTGTTCTCCTTTTCTAGATTGGCTTCGTCTGTATAGCCTGCCGTAGCTTGTTCATCGTTTGGGTGCACTTGGAGAGATAACGGGGACCGAATTGCCAGAATTTTCATTATGTATGGAAGTTCTCCATTGAAGTCTTTTGCGTGCTTTCCCAATGCTTGTTCAGGGTTTAGCGATATAAGGTCGTCAAGACCTTGATTGGTATTAAGAACTCTGCTTGGGGATTTTGGATGAGCTCCCATCCATAGCTCAGCTTCTGGCTCAACCCCGGCTGCTCGATCTTGAAGGTTTGGAATATAGTCGTAATCCCCCCAGTGATAGTGCTGAATATTCTTGTCGAGTAGTTGCATTAATGGGCCCTACTCTTTCTGCGGATCTAACTCGGTAATGGCAGAGATAAGCTCATCTAGAGATCGGACAATCCTGTCCAGCGATCTGCTAATCATAAGATTTACGATTTCTTGATCTTCAAATCTCGCCCTCCAGTCCGTGAAAATACCTATTGAGGGTTTTTGAAGGGCTGCAGCGTAACCAAGCTCCCATGCTGTTCCATCGTCAGTCGTAATACCATTTAAATTTGCAACAATAAGATCTGCTGACAATATAGCGTCCCGATTATTCTCAAAAATTTCTTGGACGGTGTCTGGAGTTTTCTCCGGATTATCGCGATGTGGCAGAAAGGTCTGAAAACCTGCTTTAGCAACGGCGGCTTCAATCTTCTCTATCCACCAGCGTTCCCCTTCATCAAAGAGTGGACCGGCGATGTATATAACTTTCGGATCCATACCTTTCATTATCTCTGCGCATTACCGTCTTTCCGCTTTTTCTGTCTGAAATCACCTTCTTAAGGTTTCTCGTCATGTTCGGGCTAGCTAAATATTTGTAGGATGAGGGTATGGAGAAAACAGAGCTCGCAGTATTTTCGAACTCTTTGATTCAAACATTCCCTATGATCAACGATCATCCTGACATAGCCGGACTGTTACGGGATCCGGATATTTTACAATGCTTGGGTCAAGCACTCTCGGCTGAGCATGCAAATGCTGATATAACGAAAGTTGTCGCTGCGGAAGCGCGCGGACCTGTTCTTGGCGCGTTGGTTGCTAAATTTCTGCATGCTGGTTTGGTTCTTATTCGAAAGGGCGGGCGGAATCATCCTGGATCTGATATCAGAATCACATCTGGCGAAACATGGGCTGGTCACGAAGTAGAATTCCAGAGTAGATCATTTGATTTAGACAAGAATGATCGGGTTCTTGTAGTTGACGACTGGGTAACAACGGGGAATACGATTAGAGCTGCGAAAGATTTCGTCATTCAATCCGGTGCTACATACGTTGGTGCGTCAGTAATCGTGAATAAGNCGGAAGCTTCCACTCTCGACAAACTAGGCATTACATGGCTCGTCAAGTTCGGCGACCTCGTTTAGTCCGCCTGCGATGTTTTTGTAAGTAAGGTCTTTTGTGAGTAGTTAAAAGTAGCAACTCCAACGAGATGTTTTATCGGTGAATTTCCAAATTGTCGGCTATCTGTCCCCTTCGGGCTGCGCAATTCCACAAAATGATCATCAGTAACGGCCTTAACATGTTTGATTAAAATTGTTTTCTTGTGGGGATGTCTAATTGCAACGATATCTCCTTCGTAGCAATGAGTATCCGGGCGAACAAAGATGAGGTCATCTGGTTGGAGGACAGGGATCATACTATTCCCACCAACACGGAAGATTTTTCGTTTTCGTAACGCTAGCGCTAGGAGTTCTTGAAGAACAGTTTTGATCAACTTGCTTCGTAATATGTAACTTCTCGGCCTTTGCTTTCCCAGAACATATTATGGATCTTTTCAACTGCGGCCATAAGTTGGTCTGCTGCGTCCGTGGAAACATGCTGTTTGCATTCAGAACATGCTTTAGCTGCATTCCAGAAAACATCGTGTAGGTCTGGATAGGCTTCGAGGTGAGCTGGTTTGAAGTAATCGGTCCACAGAACGAGAAGTTCATGCTTTGCGAGTTCGGCCTGCTCTTCCTTTATTGTTACATATCTGCCTACCGTGTTGAGATAAGATGCTACTGCTTGTGCGTCTCCAGGTTCCGGTGGGGTAAGATCAAGGATTTTTTTGGTCATAGACCGGACAGCCTCAGCAGCAATTCTTGCTGATGATGGGTCGTAAACTCCGCATGGGCCGTCACAGTGAGCTTCGGCTACTGGGATATTATTGAGGATAAAATTCTTATAGGGGTTGGTTTCTTTCATTTGGAATCATCTCCTTTGTTTCGACGTAATGTCAAAGGTCAACAGCGATAACAGTAGCCGAACAATTGAAATTCGTCTCATCTGAAGTGGAGAATTTTTGAAGAGATTCTGGGTGATTTGACGCAATCTACTGTAACTGGAACCTTTTAGGGATGGATTTTGCTCTTCTCGTATCCGCTTTTGGGTTTGGTATCCGGCACGGATTTGATTGGGATCACATTGCTGCAATTTCAGGGATTGCAACCGGGGAAAAAAATCCTAGAAGGGCTTTCTCTCTTGCTACGGCATACGCCGTTGGGCATGCTGCTGTTGTGGTTCTGCTTGGTATCGCGATTATTCTTGCAGATTTTAAAATCCCAGATTCAGTGGATAAAACAATGATGTATTTCATCGGTGGTTCTCTCATTGGGTTAGGACTATGGGTGCTGGTATCTGTTGTGATTCAGGGAGAAAACTTTCAGTTACGAAGCCGGTGGATGATTATTCGTGATGGAGCGTTTCGGGGGCTACAAAGAGTTAGAAGATCTTCTAAAGGTCGTTCGTTCGTAATTGAACATGAACATGCTCATCTTCACCAGGAGAATATAGAAATTCATAATCATAATCATGAAAATACTCAACTAATAGATGAATCTCAGGAGGGGGATGAGCATTTTCACCGACACAGACATGAGATTCATGTTGAAAGTTCAATACTTGATAAATCATCAGCTCGTGGAGTAGGGATACTTCATGGTATTGGAGTAGAGACACCTACACAGATCGTGATATTTGTTGCTGCTTCACAAGCTTCGGGAAAGGTAGGGGGACTCTTGATCTTGTTGGCATGGGTTCTTGGTCTTTTAATCGCAAACTCGTCGATTGCTCTGATCTCAGTGAATTCCAGTAATTGGTTGCGTCAGCATGCCAATGTGTATAGATATATTGCTGTCTGTATAGGACTACTGAGTTTAGTTATTGGCATCCTTGTATGTATCGAGCAAGATGACCTTCTACCAGTCTTTTAGTCTTTGAAGTACTTCTTCTGAAGTTGGTAATGAAGGTTGTGCTCCAGCAACAAGGGTTGTTGCTGCCCCTACTTGTACCGCCCATTGGGTTGCTTCGACAAGATCTTTCCCCTCCACAAGGCTTGTAGCTATTGCTGCGCAAAAGGAATCGCCAGCACCTGTGGTGTCACGTGGGGAAATTGTAGGGGCAGGAATGTGTACACCTTCATTACTGGCCACAACGACAGCTCCACGCTCTCCTAGAGTGACAATGGTTGAGGAGCATGGAAAAGTTTTTGCCAGCTCAGAAATCGATTCAAGGGTATCTACCTTTCTATTTCCACCTAAAAGTTCCAGTTCTGTCTGATTTGGGATAAGTACATCTACTAAGTCAAGTAGTTCAAGTGGGACACTTTCATTTGGAGCAGGGGCAGGGTTCCAGATAACCGTTCCTTCTGCTATCCGCGCTGTTGCCAATACTGTTTCGATAGGAATTTCTGCTTGAAGAAGAACTATTCGGGCTTCAGCGATGAGTGGTGCTGCGGCTATATCTTCAGGTAAAAGTTTACTGTTTGCTCCGGGGCTAACGACAATCGCATTGTCCCCGTCATTCTGGACTGAAATTAGTGCTACCCCCGTTGGGATATCGGGTGTTTTGAGAAGATATTCTGTGTTCACGCCATTATCTTCAAGGTTGGTTTGAAGGAACTGTCCATTGTCATCTTCGCCGACTCGTCCAACCATTGCTACTGATTTCCCTAATCGTGAAGCAGCTACTGCCTGATTTGCTCCTTTCCCACCTGGAATCCGCTTAAGATCTCCACCCAAAACTGTTTGCCCTACTTGCGGGATGTTGTCAACGTTCACAACGAGATCAAGATTGCATGAACCTACAACGGCAATATCTACTGGCATGTTTAAAGTTTGTCACAAAGACCTAGTTGGGACCAATGGTTAGAAACCTTAACCATAAAGCCCAACCAATCTTCCGGTTAATCCAATGGCAGCAATTATCATGAAGATTCGAATGATCCGTTCACCACCTTTTACGGCAATTCGGGCCCCTAACCATCCTCCTACTGATAGCCCAATAGTTAAAATAAAAGCCGGCAGCCATCGGACTTTTCCTTGGACTATGAAAACAGGAAGGGCAGTAACCGTTACAGCAAGAGTCACCAAGACTTTGACAAAATTAGCCTTCATGAGGGTAAGTCCAGATCTAGTAAGAAAAGCGAGTAGCACTAGTCCTACTCCCATTTGAATTGCTCCCGCGTAAACACCAATAAGTAAGAAAAGAATGAAAGTGGCTAGCTTTGAGTACTCGGAGGCTTCATGAATAGCTTTTGGTTTTTTAAGCGATAAAAAAATGATAGGCAAAATAAGAATTCCGAAAATAATTTCAAATGTTCTATCAGTGACTTGGCTTATCGCTATAGAACCAATCAGTGAACCGATAACAACTGGCAAAAAGAAAGGGAGTGCTTCTTTGTATGCCTTAACCCCTTGCCGGTGAAATGACCAGATTGTTGTTCCATTGGAGACAAAGATCCCAACTCTATTTGTCCCATTGGCGAAATTTCCCGGAACTCCCGCCAGCACGAGTAAAGGAACGGTAAGAGATGAACCACCTCCAGCCATGGCATTAACAATGCCGGCAACTCCGCCTCCTACAAATAGAAGAACTGCTTCCCACCAAATCATAGGTCTACCGTAGCTCAGTAGGTGGAGCGGTAAATTTACTCTGCCCGATTACCTCGAATTAAATCAGTGTGGCCATCCCAACTTTCTGATGCTTTTTTCCAGCCAGCGAAAACTTCACGTATTCCTGAATTATCCCCGTGGAGTTCAAGAAAACAGCCAATTGCTTCTCGTGTATCTACATAGATAACGTTCGCAACGGACCAAAGCGAGGAAGCAACGGGAAATCCCGCGGCTTCATATTTCTCTCCCTCTTTTTCTATATCTTCATCGGGTACGAGCATACCTATGTGGTGGAACCCCTCTTCACCAGCGCCATACATATCCCGATAAATTGATGGGCCTTCCTCATTCTGTTGAATGAACTGGACATGAGTATCACCGTGGTAGCCGAAACCATAGTCCAGTGGAACTGTCATTTCTTCTCCTCGATAAAGGTGCCTNTCACCCCAATGTCCTCGAGTAACGAAGAAAGGCCCAGCTCCTGTAGTCATATTCCATTTTCTGCATGCTTCGTCTATATCGTTGACGAACCAAGCATGTTGCACGATTGGGTAACGGATAAGTGGTTCCATAGTTTCCTTTTATATTTNTCGCAATATTGTGTCATTTTTAAAGCCGCACTTCCAAAAGGAATAACAACATTATTAAAATTACATCTATCCTTTAAATATGGAGACTTCAATTGATACTTTCTTTCGAGAGATACTTGACGATAGGATATCGGTCGCTAACCAGCTTGAAGAGATACATGGATTGGCGTGGGAAGTGATGGATTCTGCTTTGCTTGATCTGTGTCGTTTACGCGTCGCTATGCTTTTAAATTGCGATTCGGATTTAGAAGTTTCAAATAGTGATTTAGCTTCAGAAAAAATTGTTTCTCTTTCTGAGTGGTCTTCTTCGAGTTTGTTCAGTGAATCTGAGAAGGCGTGTCTACGATTTTCCGAGGAATTTATTGTTGATGTCTCATCGATTCCTGATAGTTCAGCTTTTGATGTCCGTGAACATCTTGGGGAAGAAGGATTTGTCAATTTTGTAAATGCTCTTCTTGTCGTTGAGCAGAGAATGCGTTTGCAAATTGTGTGGAGAAAAATTGGTGAAGAGGTTTCAGTATGACCAGATCACAAAGGGTTACATCTGCAGATTTCAATAACAAATTTCGTGAAGCTCTTTCTTTATGGCAAGAAGAGGTAGTGCAATTGGATTTGGTGGATCCTGTCACTACCGAAGTTGTTCGCTTACGTTGTGCCGATCACCATGATTGTTATACGTGAAAGTCTTTACGTCTGGCAGTTGCCAGAGAACACGGTTTAGATGAAGATCTAGCGCAAAGAGCTATGCGCAACGATGAAGCTTTAGATAAACAATATGCTTTTGCTATTCGATTTGCCACAAACTTGATGACTCAGCCTAGTGCGATCACTAGAGAAGATCTCGATGAACTAAGAGAGTTCTTTACTGACGATCAACTCATTGAATTATCACTCGATGTTATGAAATGGAATTATCAGAAAGTTTCAGTTGCTTTAGGAACGGACAGAGAAGTACGCAAAGGGGAACTAAGCGAGCTGCATTTTGATGAAAGTGGAAAGTGGTCTTTTAGTTAGAAGACTCTCCACTCTTCAGGCTTTCTTCCAAGTTCAATGAGTCGCTCTGTGACTTGAAGTGGTGGCGCCGGCATTTTCCCATCTTTGAATTCTTGTATGTGTTCACCGTCTTCAGCCCAAACATGACAGGTGTTTATGTTCCCTTGATGCATTTTTTCCCGATTCTTATCTACAGCGCCTGGTGGTAAACCGCTCTCTCTTCTTTGAAGAACTGCCATAGACCATGTTGCCTGAACTATTGCTGGTGCGATTGCTTGAAGAAGTGCCGTAATGTGAGTGCAACCCCGTGGCCCTCCAAATAATTCACGGACCTTTTGGGTAAATCCTCGTGCGACATTTAAACCTATGAGCTCTTTGTAGTGGTCAATAATTTTTGGGCATGAAGTATGGGGGTGTGTTTCGAATGCTGTTCGTGCGTGAGTAATTTCAAGTTCAGGTAGTTTTACTGTGAGTTCCAAATGCATTTGGTGAATTTCTAGTTCTTCTGGATCATTAGGGACGTAAAGGCCTGGAGGTTTCATATCAGAGATTGCTCCTCTAACAAGCATTTCTTTTTCGCTCACTCTGTAGATACGGGTTTCGTATTGTCGAGTGTGGATGACATCCAAATCATCATCTGTGGGTAAAAGGGTTAAGGTATCGTTGTCTGTGCTCATGCCTTTAGTATGTCTTCCTTAGCGACAATCACCACCTAAATTCCTATTGAGATGTGCAAGCAGTTTATTTCTCGGTCACCATTGAGGAATGGTGATGGATTTATTTCAACTTAACAATCATGTCGCGATTGTAACTGGGGCCAGTCGTGGGATAGGGAAAGCTATAGCTGTCGGTTTCGCAGCTGCTGGTGCCGATGTTGTTATCGGGGCACGTAGCGACCAAGATCTCATCGCAGTCTCAAATGAGATTAACCATATGGGCCGTAAGGCCATACCTGTTTCGGGAAATCTTGCAAAACGAGAAGGGTTAGAAGCATTAGTCGATGCCGCAGTTGAAAATTTTGGATCGGTTACATCTGTTGTAAATAACATCGGTGGCTCTATGCCTGCAGGGTTTATGGATACTTCTGAGGAAGCATTCTCTGAAGCTCTTCGGTGGAACGTCACAACGGCATTCAATCTCACCCAGTTAGCGGCCCCCTATTTGGCTGGATCAAAGAATGGAAGTGTGATAAATATTGCTTCCGCAGCTGGAAGATTTCCAAGTCGGGGTTTTGCTGCCTATGGAACTGCAAAAGCAGCCATGCTTCAGCTTACGTTAAACTCTGCATTAGATTTAGCACCACGTGTAAGGGTAAACGCTATTGCTCCAGGAGCTATCAAAACTGACGCTTTAGAGATAGTTCTGACGAATGAAGAAATCCATCGCACCATGATTGAAGGAACACCTATGGGTCGTTTGGGAGAAGTGAACGACGTAGCTGCTGCTGCCGTTTATCTTGCTTCACCTGCAGCCTCATATGTAACAGGACAGATTCTAGGTGTGGATGGCGGTATTCGTTCATCAAATTTTGATATGGGAATCCCAGATATTTAAGTATCTCTAAGATAATTGTGTCTCCCAGCTTTCATTGCTGCCTTAGGGTCAATTACCTGTGGTCCATCTCTTCGTATCTGTAACTCGGCTTCAACTCCTTCGGGTATACGTATCTTTCGTTCACCATCAAAAGCAAGGATAAATTCACCTTTGGATATAACTGATTCTCCGAGTGAAATTTCGCGATACTCAACGATTCCAACCGGTTCATGATGGCCGGGAGCGGTAGGAGCATGAACAATTTTAGAAGTTCGCTGATCGGATACAGGTGCGAATGCCACAAAAAGCCCCTTATCTTCATTGGGCGAGAGTGGGTGTAAAAGCCCACCTATTGAACAGAAACCAATAGCGGTTGGATCTGCTCGAGTAAGTAGACCGATCTTCATGGTTTCTGGTTGGAAAAGTTCCAGAGAGCCAACATATGGATCTTCCACAGCAATTGCATCAATGAGTGCAATTTCTGGTTCTATGCCATCAGCAGTGATATGAATAATTTTTGCTCTTTGTGAAACTTGGTCCAACTGAACAACGTTTAGCGCTACAAGCGCCAATGCTGTTCCAGCAACTGTTGGTTCAATGAACTCTGGGAAAGCATTATTCGTCCCAGTTGATACAGGAAGAAGAGGAATACTCGGCCACCCTTTTACAACAGCGCGGTTCGTNCCATCACCTCCAAGAACAGCAACCGAAGGAACATCTCGTTGGCTCATCTCTATTGCGGCAATTGTAGAGTCCTCTTCTGTGAATTGAAGTCGGTCATTCACATAGTGGACAGTGATATCTCTTATTGTTTCTGTTGCCCTACGAACTATCTGCATAGGTTCATAGTTGACATGAAAATGATCTATTCCAGTTGCTCTCGCTCCGAGGATAATACGCCGAACAATACTGATCTTGTCTTCAACGGTAGATCGTCCNGCTGCAGCGACTGCGCGTCGAATATCTCCCCCTGATCGGGGATTTACGATGATGCCGATAGAAGGGTCCACAGTTCCGCACCCTAGTGATTGAAAACAGTGCAAGAAAATGCGTAGTCACCTATTTTCCACTACCAATTAGGAAAATAATCAACTAACGTAGAACTATGGCGTACGAAAGTAGAGAATTTCACCCAGCTTTTGAAGAATATTGCGAAACGATTTTCGAACTTGCTGAAGATGGAATCGATGTTATTCAGGCAAGAATCGTTGAACGGCTTGAAGTCTCAAGACCAGCTGTTTCTGAAATGATCAGAAAAATGGATGGCGCTGGATTAATAAAAATNGATGGCAATAAAATCCAATTAACTAGCAAAGGTAAAGGTCTTGCAAAGCAAGTAGTGAGACGTCACCGCCTTGCAGAAAGATTCCTAACTGACATTCTTGGTTTGAGTTGGGCAGAGGCACATCATGAAGCAGGAAAGTGGGAACATGTTGTTTCTCCCAGAGTGGAAGCGGCTTTCCTTCGCTTGCTAGAAGATCCAACAACTTGTCCTCATGGAAACCCTATTCCAGGATCTGAATATCAGGCTCCTGAAGGAACCTCTTCTTTGTGTGAAGTCGTGGTCGGAGATAGTTTCACTGTGGAACGTATACCTGAAGAACTAGAGTTCCAGCCCGGATTGTTAGAATTCTTAGAGGAATCTAACCTCATACCTGGAGCAAATGGCAAAGTAACCGCTGTGTCACCCGATGGTACAACAACCGTCGATATGAAAGGTGAGGCTATCGGAGTTGGAGCATTTGCATCACAACGAATTCTAGTAAGCGCTACTTAGGAAAATCGCTGTTCTTCCGTACAGGTTCCTTATCTCTATTATTCGAGGCAGAACGATCAAGAGAAAGCGACATTTCTTTAACTAAACACGCACTGTGTGCAATGACTGCGAGCTCATCCAATTCTGCTTCTTGAGTCGACCGTCCAACAGAAATCGTGATGGTAGTAACTCCAAGAATAGGGTCGGGTGTTAACAATGCATCAACAGGTTCTTGAGAAATGCCTTCAATATCTGTTGCATCGAGAAGATCAAAGACTAGTTCTGGTCGAAGAAGCGTTGAAAAAATCCGGTGAGATATCCCATCTCTTTGACTCTGAAAAATCCCACCTCCCTTATATTCAACCGATCCAGTTATCTCAAAATCCTTAATCCACGAAACAAAGTTAGGGCGACTGGGACATAGGCTTATCGAAATCATCCTCCGCAGTTCACAAGGTGTAAAATCTGATCCAGGATGATCCGAGACAGTGTACGTTTGTCCATCTTCTGAAATTAAATTGAGTATTGCCTTAGGAGTAGCATGAGCGAGTCCGACCACAAGACGTAACTCTTCCATGCGGCCCCCCCTCATCGGCCTAGAGATAGAAGCTGTGCTGCCGCACAGCCAGCAGCACAGCTTCCAGATCTATTGTGTTTTTCGAAAATGTGGACATAGGGCCCATCTGGGGAAGTTTTTTAAATTGATGAGTTCCTCTATCCACATACTTATATTAGGTATACCTAACATATATTGCAAATAATACTTACTAATATTTTAAAAAATTAATCTTCCACTACATGTTGTTCAAAACGGCTAAGAGCTTGATCCCATTGTGCATTATCAAAAGCTCCATTCGAATTAAGAGATTGGGCGGCATCCCATCCCATTGCCAATGTGTGATGAATGTTGTCAGGAACAATAAGTCCTTGTCTCCCAAAGCTCAAGAGTCTATTCAAGGTGTTGCCCCAATTAAGAAGAGTTTCTCGTTCATGTCGCTTTGACTTTTCAAAAACTGGATAAACAAAGGGGAGCTTACGAACTTCTGTTGCCACAAGATTTATCTGCGGAAGTCCTAAGTTCATGAGGTCTGACCGGACAATCTCCCCCAACTCATCTGGTGTGGCAGACCAAATTGAATCAGTCGTCCAACACGGGAGCTCGGCACAAAGAACTGTTTGGTTCTTTGGGTCTGCTCCATCTCGGTAATTCTTTGGCTCTGACAATCGGGCTATGCGGGTTTCCAATCCAGGAAAATAATGCGCGTCATATTCAGTAAATTGAGATTGATCGAGAACAAGGTATACCAAAAGCATTCCCCGAATTCGAAGTGAATCAGCGGCTTGAACTATTTCTTGACTTGGCTCCGGTCTGATCATCTTCGGTAAAGCACTAAGGGGTGCTGTTGTCCAGACCAATTGTGATGTTCTATCACCTCTCGGTGATTTCAATATACAAGAGTCCTCTTCAAGAGCAATTTGCTCAATAGGGTATTCAAGCTCAATCTTTCCCCCAGCGTTTACCACGGCATCAGCTAAAGCTTCAACAATTTGGCCATATCCATTTTTGGGGTAAAGAAAAATTCTTCCTGTTGGTGATGAAGATCGAATTAAACGTTTAATTATTGCTAGTGGCGAAGAAGCTGAAACACGACGGCGGGCAAGTTCACCATCAATTTCACTTGGGTGAATACCCCAAAGCTTTTCAGCATATGGAGAATAAAATTCATCAGACACGGTCTTTCCAAGCCGTCTTCGCACTTCATCCTCAAAGGTATCGCCGGAAGTATTGAGAAATGGTCTCCGGATGATATCCATAGCCGATCCAATAGAAAACTTTGGGGGTAAATGTCGGATCAGATCAGTTGTCCGAAGGGGGAAAGCAACCCATTTTTCGTATAGGCGGATGCGTCCATTCCGTTGACGTATTTGAATATCATCTCCAAGGAGTGAAGTAAGAGCTTCTAATAGATGCGGTGGTGTTGAAGGATGAAGTCTATGAGATCCGAAATCTACTCTCTGCCCAGCGATAGTAAAACTTCCAGACATGCCCCCAACAGCATGTGTTTTTTCATAGACAGTAACCTCATGTCCTGCTTTAGCAGCTTGCCAAGCAGCCATTAATCCAGCTGGCCCTGCGCCAACAATGGCTAGTTCTGTCATATTCGGTTCAAATTCTGCATAGGGTTGTGCTCCTAAAAAAATTGCTTGTAAGGTATACCTAATTATTTATGTAAACTATAGATTTTATTTCTTATTTTAAACCCCGATTGTAGGAACAATGTCAAGTTCAATTATTACCGGCGCTGCTGGATTTATAGGTTCTCACCTTAGCGAGCAGTTATTGGAATTAGGAGAGAATGTAGTTGGAATTGATAATTTTGACCCTTGGTATGACCCAAAGGCAAAAGAGTCCAATATCAGTTCTGCAATAAAACATGACTCATTTTCAATATTCAACGAGAACATCCTTTCTATGGATATGAGTGAGATTCTGGAACCGGGGGATATTATTTATCACCTTGCTGCACGTCCTGGTGTCCAAGATTCTTGGGGTAGCGGTTTTGCTGCAAGTGTCGAAAATAACGTCCTCGTAACTCAAAAGATATTTGAAGCTGCGTTGACGTGTGGGGTCAGACGAGTTGTATTCGCTTCGAGTTCGTCCGTGTACGGAGCTTCGGCGACAAATGAATTGAAATCAGTCGCTCCTATTAGCCCATATGGGGTCTCAAAAGCTGCTTGTGAACAACTTGCAGATGTTTATCGGGAAAGAGGGTTAGATATTATCGCTATGAGATATTTCACAGTTTATGGACCTCGTCAGCGACCTGATATGGCAATGAACCGGCTTTTCCGCGCTGCGCTTCCTGGAACTTTCCGTTTTCCGATGCGGGGGAATGGAAGTCAGCGAAGAGAATTTACATTTGTAAAAGATATTGTGGGTGCAACTATTTGTGCGGGAAATTCAAATCTCCAGGAAGTGGCAGAACCTTTCGATGTTGGAGGCGGCGTTTCCGCTTCGCTCGGAGAGGTTATGTCACTTGTGGAAGAGATAACGGGGAGATCTTTGAGAGTCGACCATGAGCCTTCTGCAGCCGGTGATCCCCTTATTACCGTAGCTTCAACTGAATTTACTGAAAAAACGCTTAATTGGAAGCCAACAACTGGCCTACGTGAAGGGTTATTAGAACATTATGATTCGCTACGAGAATCAGTCGCCTCTTCAACCTGAGTAGAAATAGCTTCTGACTGGTGTTTGTTTTTAAACAGAGTCAGTGTCGCCAAACAAGAGAGAGTTATCCAAAGTGCGTTAAGTAACGTTGCTTTGATTCCAAAATCTCGGAAATTGGGCAAAATAAGGCGGATAAACCTATAGATGGGGTACGGTGTCTCTTCGAAATCCACGACAAGTGTCCGGTTTCCGGTTTGAGATTCAATAGCGAGCCAAATCCATCCTGTTATTGCACTCAAGGCGCCAGTGCAGATAAACCATCGCCAGATTTTTTTTCTTTCAGCTAACAACGTTATAGCAATAATAACTGCGGGGAGTACGATCACGAGTTGCCTTCCTGGCCACCACCAGCCATGCATCGTTAACGCTACCCATGTTGCTACCGCCCATCCGGTTGCTGCAGTAAGCCACAGTATGGGCCAATTCTTTATCCTCCACTTTACTAACGCGACAAATGATGGAATGAGAGCAAAATAAAATGGAGCCCAGGAAATCAAACCGAACCCTTGGTCAAAGAGCAGCCCTGAGAGTCTTCGCGTACGGGCGAAGAAATTAGGGTTTCTCCCTACAACTTCGAACTCACCATTGACGAAATGGTCGCCGCTCGCGTAGACAGTCCATCCCCCGTAGATGCGTTTGTGGACAAAGAGATACACCAACCCTGAAATTAGAAGAACTGTGCCTAAGACGAGGAGGTCTTTTTTCTCTTTCTTCCAGTATTTAGCTGCTGAATAAAGTACGAGCATTGCCGCTACAGGAACATATTTGACTGATAACCAAGGTAAGGCTGTAACGACAATCGATAACCACAAAAGTTTTGTGCGATCTAAATTAGATGTGACGAGCCCTATACCAGTAACGAGGCATAGAGCAGCTGGCATCTCAGGGTAAACCTGAGTTGCATACGCAGTCATTGGCGGCGAGGCAAAGCAAAGACCTATTATTACGGCCGCTATATTCTCAGACACCTCAAATCTCCGAATTGCGACCCATAAGGTCACTGCGGCCGTAAGAGATGCAATAAGTGCTAAGGCAACTTTTGCAGCAACCCAACCTCCTATTCCCATCGGCACAGCTAGAAGGACCGGGAGAAGGGGGTCATGTGGACTGATGCGTTGTCCGTCTTCGTTTAAATCAATAGTCTGTTGATTCAACTTCAGCGGGTGATACGTCCAATATCTGCGCTCGTCGAGTTCGTCACTGATATCTAAATCACCGTCTTCTATGAGGCTAAGAGCTGAAAGAAGATATTGGGGTTCATCAACACTAATTTTGGCTCCGTACGTGGCGCGGGCGTTAATTGCAATCATCGCAAAGAGAAACGTAGAAGCCGCTACAAGGAAGATTTTCATCTTCGTCGTGAGTTTCATAGATGATCGGCCTTTCGGATCACCAGAAACCATGTGAGCACAAAGGAAAGCAGCACGAGGATAAGTGCCATAATCCCTGCCTCGGCTACAAATGCGTCTTCAAACGAACTAAAGATGCGCGTGGCTAAGGTTGAAAACCCAAGTGGGGAAATTAACAAGGTGATGGGAAGCTCTTTCATGGTTGAGAGAATAACTAATCCTGCTGCTGCGCCCATGCCTGGGGCCATAAGGGGTAAATCTATTCTAAAGAAACGTGGTGTTCTTTTCGTTCCAAGAGTTTGACCTACATCATGTAACTTTTTGGGAACTGCAGCAACGGCAACAAGCACTATTCCCATAGCAAGGGAACCAAAACGGACGATATAGGAGAAAACTAGAAGTGCTTTAGTATTGTCAAGGAGCTCAAAAGCCCAATCAGTTCGCAAGACCCAAAAGCGCATGGCAAGCGCTATTAGAAGACCGGGTACTGCGAAAGTTGCAATTACTACAGCATGGGCGAAAGTTCCAGAGCGTGATCGGTAGCGAGATACAAGAAACGCTATTGGTAGTACTGCTAGTACAGCTACAACCCCTGCAATGATACTGATCGTTAGAGTGTTCCAAGTTGACTCTAGAACCTGTCCTCTATCAATGGTTAGAGGAGAGCCACCTCTTGTTGTTCGAGAAA
>PAYW01000003.1 GCA_002715425.1 Actinomycetota bacterium
ATCGGTTACGAATGCTCCGGGTGCAACAGTATTGACCCTGATTCCAAAACGAGCCCACTCAGCTGCAAGCGCTTCCGTCAACCTCAGCATCGCACCTTTTGAAGCGGAATAGCCAACTAGCAAAGCCTTGCCTTTAAGGCCAGAGGTCGATGCGATATTTACTATCGAACCTTCAATTCCACTTTCAATAAAGTATTTCGCAGCTTCCCTAGCAAGAATCGCGGGAGCAAAGACATTTACCGCAAAAGTCTTTTTCATAAGTTCTATGTCAGTCTCAACAAACTTCCCAGCAGGAGCAATTCCAGCATTGTTCACCACTGCANACAAAGANCCAAAAGTTTCAAGAGCAAAATNAACTANCCCTTGTACCTCGTTNTGATTTTCCATATCTGCGACACAAACNGCTATTCGCNCAGGAGCATATTTNGAGATTTCTTTAAGCGCACTTTCTGACCTTGCAGCAGCAANTACANATGCTCCTTCATCGACAAGATCTTTTACTATCGCCTCACCGAGACCCCGACTAGCACCGGTAACGATGACCACCTTATCCGCAAGGTTAAGATCCATCCCCAAGCTCCTTCACAAGCCGTGATGCAATCCCCAATCGCAAAACTTCTGAGGCCCCTTCGTATACTCTCATTGGGCGCGCCTGCCTATAATATTTTTCGATTTTCGAACCTCTAATTAAACCCCAACGCCCCATAGACTGCACGCACCTATCAACCACTCTTGTGGCAGCTTCGGTTGCTGTTAGTTTTGCCAGAGAGGAGCGATCCAAGTTTCCTTCAGGATCACCTGCCGCCATTGCCGCAGTTTGATAAGTCAGCAGCCGTGATGACTCTAGGTCAGACCATGAATCNGCTAACAGAGTAGCAACCGGGCCATGTTTAGCCAGCGGCCTTCCGAATTGCTCTCTCCCAGAACAATGACGAACCGCTTCTTCAAGAGCCCCTTGCATCAAACCAACAGCAGCTCCAGCAACAGAAATTCGAAACACAGAAAGAGTAGCCAATACATGACGAAACGCTGCACCAGGCTCCCCCAACCTCGAAGATTCCGGAAGGAAAACATTGTCAAACGACAACTCACCCAGAACATGTGGAGCAATGATTTCGGGAGAAGGCGAAACCGTTAACCCCTCTACATCCGCAGGTACAAGAAACAACGAGTACCCATCTCCTTCTTTCGCTAGCGTCGTATAGAAAGAAGCCGAACCAGCGTTAGAAATGAACGATTTTGCCCCAGTTAAGATCAAGCCGTCATTTGTCGATTCAGCTTTNGTATTGATCCCNTTAAGGTCAGATCCAGCNANAGGTTCGGTCAAAGCAAGTGCTGCCAATNCATCACCTTTTCCTACTGCAGGAAGCCACTCTTCTTTTTGCGACTCAGAACCGGCACGAGAAATCGCGTAACTTCCAATGCCCTGCAACGCAAATAGCGAATCTAAATGAGACGAGGTCTTCATAAAAACCTCACGAGCTAGACACACCGCAAGAGGATCTACTTCATCGAACCTTCCGCCGTAAGCAGCTGGAACCATAAGATTCGAAAGGCCACTAGAACGGAAAGCATCTAAAGTAGGAGCGTGCATTACGCTTGATTCATCAGCTTCGATCGAGAAAGGTTCGACCTCGTTAGCTAGCGCTCGGCATTCATCAATCATTTGTTTATGAGCAGAGCTTACTTCGATTGGTAATGACACCTAACCTCCAGTCAATCACGTCAGCCATGATATGTTACTTGCATTATCGACGAAGAGGAAGTGAACTTACATAATGACAGGATGAAATCTTCAAGGTAAACTATTTCCAAGCCCCAAGGAGGATCTACCTATGACAATGACCGAGACCCACGTAGACAAAAATGAGCTCGCCGAAATGACTCCAGAAGAGTTTGTAGACTTAATCAGGACAGAGTGCATGAAACCAGGACGCGGAATGCATAATCACCCGTTCGTCACTGGGCTTGAAGCTGGTACCATCACCATTCCTCAACTTCAATTATTCACAGAACAGTTCTATCTTCACATTTCAAAGATGCTTCCTTGGATTGGTGCTATCTATGTTCGATGCCCTCATGAGGAAGTTCGAACGGCATTGGTCAAGAATCTTGCTGAAGAATGCACCGGATATGAAACTCAAACAGATGCGCACCCTGAACTCCTTCTACAATTCGCCCAAGCCCTTGGATCTGATACTGATGCGATCAAGGCAGCTGAACAAAGACCAGCTGGACGAAGAGTTACTGACTATTTCGAATTTATGGGCCTCTGCCGTGAATGGTACGTCCCTCTATCCGCAATAGGAATTGGACTTGAATCCTTTGTTCCAGAAACATTTACGCGAATGGTTGCTGCCTTCAAAGACAACTACGGAATGTCGGATGAAGATGTAATTTTTTGGACTATGCACATTCTTGCTGACCAAGACCATGGCGACGAAGGAATAGAGATGGTCGAGAATTACGCAATTACCGGCGAAGCTAGAAAAGCAGTCTTTGATGGCACCGTTGAAACCAGCAGGCTATTTCATGATCTTTGGATGATTTACGAACAAGCATAGCTCTTCCACAAAGGACTCCTTATGGAAACTTCTACAGACCCAAGAGACCAGAAAGCTCACGATACTCCTGAAATCATTGCAGAAGGACTCAACCGGAGAGGACACGTTGTAACTTCATGGGAGAAACTCGGACAAGTCTGGATGGAGGAAACAGGGATTGAGACAACACAATACCGGATCGGACTCCCTACCGAAGACTCTTCGCCTACGGTCTTCAAAGTCTATTTTCCCCCAAATTGTAGAGTGGAAGCCCATACCCATCCATGTGACTATTCAGAAATTATTCTTCAAGGAAGTCAGAAAGTCAGCGGGAAGTGGCTCTATGAGGGAGACATAAGAATCGGATTGGCCAATCGTGGCTATGGACCTTTGATTGCCGGAGATGAAGGAGTCACTGTATTAGTAATCTTCAAAAATGGGCATTGGCTTCCAGTCCAAATTGGTGCCGGCGATGGAAGCACCATAAACGCTGAGAAACTTCTTCAAGAATATAGCGCCGCTGATTCGGGCTCTGTCGGGACTCAATAAGTTATTGCCCTAGTCGGGCATAAGACTGCAGCTTCTTCAAGCACATCAGCGTATTTAGTATCAGGTTTGTCAATCAAGACTTCGCCTAAGTCATCTTCACCTATAACAAAAATCTCGGGCTCCAAACGAACACAATATCCGGTCCCTTGACAAATAAGCTTGTCAATCTTGACATGTAGTTCGAGATTTGACATTTGTAGTTATAAATTCCGTAAGATCACAGGAAATGTTCCGTATGCGTCGTGATAGCTTAATTCTGTAAATGCCGGCATTTCAGCTGGGTCTAACTCGATACCAGCTTCAAAAAGCGCTAATGCGATGTTTACCAACGTTCCGTCAGTTCCTTCATCTCCATCCGTCCTTGAAGAAAGTCCAGTAACTAATGTGCGGCCGATACAAGTATGCTCTCCTCCACCGAATGCGAACCCCCATGGTTTGACTCCATCAGCTTCTCGATAAGGGTCAAATGATTTTGCATCTTCACCAAAGACTGAAGTGTCACGATTCGCTGGGGTGAATAAACATGCGACGCGCTCCCCTTCAGCTATTTCTGTTCCNTCACTTAGAACTACGTCCTTTAATGCGATTCTTAGTAAAGCAGGCGAGGGCAAATGAAGACGTATCGCTTCATGTCCTGCACGTTTTAAAAATTCCCGATCAAATCTTTTTTCGAAGTCTTCGGGATGTGCTTCGAACCACTCGTGGAGATGCATCATCATATGCGGAACTGCATGCGTGGTCGTTTGACTTGAAGCAACTGTATACAAGGTCGCTTCCCTTAAAGGCAGTTCGTCATCCCAGTCGTCATTCCAGTGAAGATACATCAATGTGAGTAAATCTCGAGGTAGATCGTTTTCCGNAATNTCACCTGCTTGAAATGCCGAAATAAGTTCGCGGCGACGCTCTACCGATGGCCCATAGAATTCTTCAACAAACCCAGCTCGTATTTCTAGGATTCTATCAATAACCTCACCGTGGTCTTCGGTTGACCATTCAACGGTTGCTCCGGTTCCTAATTGTTCAACATACGTTCGAAAGGCATCTGTTCGCTCGGGAGTGTCCACTCCATCTATCCCAGTTGTGACGGCAGATATTCTAGCCAGCATATTACGGACCAGTAGACAAAGATCTGCTCGGACAATTCCGTCTTCGCCTCTNTTCCGCTCACATTCCTCAAGGGATTTAGCTATTAATGGAAGTAGCTCTTCTCGTTCATAGTACTCAAGAGCTTCTTTGCGGAACAGCGGTGCTTCAAGTCTTCGACGGTCGAAATGTTCTCCGTGGTCAATCGTAAGTAGCGACCTGCCAAAGAACGGCTGGCTTTCTTGATGAGAACCCTGACGAAAATCTTTAGACTTTAGAATTTCATCTACAGATTTGTAATCAACGAAATGTTGGATGCCCACTATATGCGGGGGCGGTTCCATATCTCTTATGGTTTCCATATCTTCTCCAATCTTCTGCGTCAGATTAGTAGTTTGGAAATTAGCATGCGAACTAGCTATTAGTCCACACTCAATATCGCTGCATTAAAATATTGTGCCCCGGAGCCAGCTCCAGTAACCAAAGCTGTCTCAGCTTTTTGCACTTGCCCCGTTCCAGCGGTTCCTCGAAGTTGGTGAACTGCTTCGACAACCTTTAGCGT
Source organism: Actinomycetota bacterium (assembly GCA_002715425.1). The sequence goes on from PAYW01000003.1 coordinate 4,738, forward strand.
TGGCCCTCCCCAACCTGTGTGACTGAAAGACATCAGGCCGCCGTCCGTGTTTGTGGGATAGTTCCCATTAAGTCCAATTCCATTCTCATGAATAAAATCGACCCCTTCACCTTCCTCACATAAACCCATGACTTCAAATTGTCGAACAACTTCCCAAGTGTTTATATCATAAAGTTCGAAAAGATCTATATCCGTTGCTGTTAGACCTGCAGCAGAAAAAGTCCGTGAGAAGGAGTCTTTGCCNATGTTCCCTACTTCATCGTAACGAGGGGGGTTCACATATTGCTGCCTATACCATTCGGAGCTCCCAGATAGAATCTTTACAGGCTTATTAGGACAATCTCTTGCCCTTTCAATACTTGTAACTACGACTGCTGATGCNCCTTCTGTCGCGAGACAAAGGTCGAGAAGGTGAAATGGCTCGCAAATAAGTGGAGAGTCTGTAATATCTTCAGCTACATATGGGCCACGGCCATACATGACCGCNTTAGGATTAACCGATCCNGCATTTCGGATTGTGGCTGCTATTTCAGAGAGCCGCTGTCGGTTTGGTTGATACCGGTGGAAATACACTTGTGCGATAAGTGCGAAATGCGCTGCAGTGAATAGCCCCCAAGGTGCTACAAATTCATTATCGGGACGCGTGTACGAAGCTAGATTGGAATTACCTAGCACTCCTGCCTGCCCGCCAAAAACGACAGCGACTTCACACAATCCAGCTGAAATAGCAGCTGCTGCATCGAGCACACCTGGAACGCCCTGAGGGTACGTGTCGCCGACCCAACGGAAGGAAGAACCTAAAATTTCTGTCCAATCTACGACACCAGGATCTAATGATGTCCCTCCGGGCCCGGGCCAACGAGCAGCGATCCCATCAANATCCGATAATTGCATCCCTGCATCTTCAAGCGCTAATTTCAATGCTTCGACACATATTGAAATACTCGTTGAATTCAGTGACTTAGCTTGNTTTGTTAAGCCAANACCGGCTATCGCAGCGTTGAGCGCCATTAGACTTGCCTACCTTCTCCCCAGAACTTTTCTCTAATAACATTCTTAGCGATTTTACCTACTGCGTTTTTCGGGAGGGAGTCCCAGATTTCGACACGTTCAGGTATTTTTATTGACGTNAGTTCCGAAGTTCGACAATGGAGTCTAAGTTCATCGCTTTCAACTGATGCGCCCTCTTTAAGGGCCACTATAGCTATTATGGCTTCGCCCCATTCTGAATCTGGAACACCTATAACAGTTGCTTCAAGAATTTGATCGTGCCTATATAAAACATTTTCTATTTCTGTAGGGGCAATATTTAAACCACCTCTAATAATCAGATTCTTCTTTCGATCGACNATGAAAATGAATCCGTCTTCGCTCACTTCCGCAATGTCACCTGAATGCATCCATCCACCAATCAGTACTTCCTGAGTTCGTTCTGGNTCTCTGTAGTAGCCCTTCATCACATGNGGNCCAGCAAAAATTACCTCACCCCTTTCCCCTATTCCAACGTCATCCCCAGCTTCATTTACTACTCGGACTTGAACCGCATATGAAGGTTGCCCACATGATGCAAGTAACTCCGGATGTTCGTTCAANCCGTTCAGATGATCTTCCTTTCGGAGAATTGTTCCAATTGAAGCTATCTCAGCCATACCATACAGCTGATTAAAAATAGATCCGAAACGATCGATTAGCTCACGAAGCCTATTGGGTGAGATCGGAGATGACCCGTACCCCAACGTCACTAGTCCCCCAAGCTGTNGATCGAGATCACGAGGAAGCCTATCTAGAAGCCTCATNAGTTGTGTGGGAACAAGAAAGCTATGGGTTACACCTTCTTCTTCCACTTCGCGAGCAAATCCAATTGGGTCAAAATTTCGGCTATCTCTAAACGCCATTGCTGCACCTATAGTCAAGCAGGGAACAATCGTAATATTTACGCTCGAATTATGCGGAATCTGGATTAGATACCTAGTATCCGCACCTATCTCATACTCCAAACATGCCACTGTGGCATGCTGAATAGCCCGTGCATGATCGAAGAGAACTCCCTTTGGTCTTCCTGTCGTTCCGCTGGTATAAACAATGCAAAAATCATCATCATGTCGAACTTCATGAAGAGAATCAGGAACAGAGTCAGGCATAGAAGAGATTGCTTCTACCCATTGATCTGAATCTAGAACCAATATCGGAATGGATTTTTCAGCTGCTATAGATTCGATCTGTTCTAAATGTTCTTCGTCAGTAATCAGCAGGGATGGCATAGAGTTATCAAAGATTTGTTGGAGTTCTAAATCGCCAAGCCTGAAGTTTAACCCTACATAGACGCACCCTGACTTAGCGACACCTCCGATGACTTCTACCACTTCAGGTCTGTTCGCTACGAAGAGCGCAACCCGATCACCTTTTTTTAGGGTCGATTTTAAGTAGTGAGCTATCTTGTTTGTTCGCTTATCTAGTTGCCCGTAGGTTAATTCAGCGCTTCCGAATATCGCTGTCGACTCTGGGTCCCGAACAGCGTTTCGCAAGATAGATAACCCAACGGTCATGATGGCTCTCCCTCTAATTCAAATACAGGGAGTTTTCTTCCAGAGAAATCAGTGAACCCGACTTTCACTCTGTCATTGATTTTAATTTTCTTTTCTAGCGCATCTGTAACCCACGAGAACATACGCCACCCTTCGTCAAGCTCAATATCTGCGACAACAAGTGGAGAAGGAAACTGTGAATCTGGAGTTCTATGAATCACCGTATAGCTATAGACGAAGCCCTCACCGGAACTTTCTACGTATTCCCAATTATCTGACTGGCAGTTAGGGCATAGCACCTGAGGCGAGAAGAAACTTTTCCCGCAAGATTGACAAACAGGTCNGACAAGGATTTCCNATTTTNCTTTTTCCCAAAATTCATCNGNNATATCGNNAGACAATTGCTTAACCAGTCTTTCTTTCTTGCAAAAGAGCGAAAGCGGCATCTTTTACGCTCATTCCAATTTCTACTCCACGATCTCTTGCTGGCTGGTTACATGCACTAATCGTTCCTTCTAAGTAAGCTTTAAACGCATCGCCTACAGGTGCGCTCCAGGCATCGCAGCAAGCACCAGCCAAACCATATTCTTCTGTTGTTTCTAAGCCTGCTATTCCTGCTTTGTTCTTGCTCATTCCTCCATCAGAACAAATAAATCCGTGNGGGGAAACTTCGAGAAGGAATTTCGCNCCTGAGCGGCCNGTGTGGCCTGCTGTTACCAGAACGTTATTTGTATCTTCTGGGAGCGCAAAGACAATGGAATCNGTGACGATAATTTCTCTACCTGTGTCTGATGTTGCCATTGACTCTCGCCTGATCTTGGTACCTGCCGACACATCTCCAGGGTCATTTGTAATAAGCACCTCTGCCGCCTCGGCGACCCTCATACCCTCTGTTACTCCTGCTCGTTCTGCCAGAATATTTACTCGCGAGATAACACCTGTTTCATATAGATCAATACCGTTGCCTAGCTCTGCGGTCATGCCATCTGCAGCTGCTGCAGGAATACCTATTGCTTCTAAATACCAAAGACCTGCAATTCCCGCACCGTCTTTACCTATGCAGCCGTCATGACCTATCACTGCTCTAGGCCTATGTGGGGCCATCAGGCGGGCAGGTAATACGCCAAGATACGATGATGGAACCACTACATCGCGATCACGGTTTCGATTATCGACATACCGNGCTGAATCCATTGCTACTACTCTGCGACCATCTTTTTCCCACACCACATCATGGGGATGATCCGCTTCATCNTTAAGTAAAGGTGCTTCTTCTGCCATTGCTCCTCANATCNTATGCGNTNTTGCTTGTGATCATCGTAAATTCTTATCCTTGAACTGACAAATGCCACCTCAGGTACAAAGCATTTTCTTATTTTGTTTCAATCAAACAAATTAGATAGTTTTATCGAATGGATGAAAAACGAAGTTGGATAAACGCTACAACACTTGGTGACCTCATTGACATGAAAGCCGACCTTCACCCAGATAAGGAGGCAATAGTCTTTCGGGACGAACGCCACACCTACAGCGACATCGCCCGTGAGTCAGCCCAAATATCTAAATCCCTTCTGTCTTTGGGAGTAGAACCGGGTGATCGTATCGGTTACTTCCTTGGAGAAAGTGTTGAAACGGTTCTAATAATGCTCGGAGCTGCAAAGATTGGTGCCATTTGCGCACCTATNAATTCTCGATTTAAACCAAGAGAGCTTCGTCAAGTAATTGTTCATGCCGGAATGAAAGTTGTTTTCACCACAGCATCAGATGCTGGAACTGATTTCAATGAATTAATTCAAAGGACTTTTCCACAAATTGCTGAATCTGAAAGCTCATCTTTGAGCCTAGAAAATGCTCCGGAACTGCAAACGGTAGTAGTTATGGATGATGTCGAAAGAACGGGAACCGTTAACCTGACTGAGCTTGACCGACTTGCAGGGAGTGTTAGCGATGAAGAGGTTCTGTTTCGTCAGTCTGGGGTCAGGGTCAGAGAAACTGCAATAATTATGTATACCTCCGGCACAACTGCGATGCCCAAAGGGGCAATGCTAAGCCACGAAGCTTTCAGCCGATACGGAATCTCTCTGCAAGAGCGAATGCTTCTCAACGAAGATGACAAGATTTGGTCTGCGCTTCCCATGTTTCATATTGGCGGCGTGGCATTCATGCTGGCTTCAATCTTTGTCGGCGGCACTTACTTCCATACAGGATATTTTGACCCTGGAGTGGCTCTTGCCCAGATACGGGATGAAAGATGCACGGTTGCCCTGCCAGCATTTGAAACTATTTGGCTTCCAATTATCAGCCATCAAAATAGAAGCGATAATGACCTTGCATCGCTCAGGACATTAATGTGTGTGGGAGTCCCTGAGCGGCTTAGAGAATTTCAAAAAGCCACTCCTGATGCTCCTCTACTGAACGCATGTGGACAAACAGAAGCATGCGCGTTTCTTGGGCTTTCAGAGTTGAATGACGATCCAGAACTCCGATTCACTAAAGGAGGCTTCCCGATGCCTGGTTTAGAAATAGAGGTTCATGACCCAGAAACTGAAGAGGCCCTCCCCTTTGGGAGTGTCGGAGAACTTTGGTACCGAGGACCTGCGATGTTCGATGGCTATTTTCGTGATGAGGACCTGAACGAAACAGTCTTTGATGAGAGAGGATTCTTCCGAACCGGCGACATTTGCGAGATAGACCTAGACGGTCGCGTTACCTTCATCTCTCGATTAAAAGATATGTTAAAAGTTGGTGGAGAGAATGTCGCTGCTGCTGAAGTAGAGGGATATCTTTTAACCCATCCAGCAGTAGCCATGGCTCAGGTCGTTGCTGCCCCTGATGAGAAATATGTTGAGGTTCCTGCCGCTTACATTCAATTAAATCCAGATGCAGAAGCGACCGAGGCGGAGATCATCGACTTCTGTAGAGATGAGATCGCAACATTTCGTATCCCTAGATATGTTCGATTCGTTGATGATTGGCCTATGTCGGGAACAAAAATACAAAAGTTCGCCCTTAGAGAACGAATAGCAGAAGAGCTTAAAGAGAAAGGAATAAAATCTGCTGAGAAGATGAGTTCCTCGAAGGATTAAAGCTCAATCCTCAAGGCCTTCTTTTCCTGCTTCTCTCATAAAGGGTACTCTTGCCATGTGTTGCGGATCTGTTGCTTTCGATCCAGATGTAAATCCTGCATCGACAGTAAGACAGTGCCCATTTGTGTAGCCTGATTCATCAGATGCGAGGAAGAGAGCGGCATTCGCAACGTCTTCTGCAGTTCCGGCTCGTCCTTTTATCGGAGAGTTCTCTGCCAACGTATCGCGGAGTTTATCCATTGCAGTAAAGTCGCCTAGGTGCGCTTGAGCAGCGAGCGGAGTTGTAACACCGCTTGGGGCAATGCAATTGACACGAATCCCATATCGACATAATTCTGCTGCAGTGTTACGCGTGAGGCCAACAATTGCATGTTTCGCTGTCGCATAGGCGTGGGGACCAAAGCCACCACTTAGACCTGCGGTACTTGCCATATTGATAATTGATCCATTTCCTTGCTCTTTCATTTGCGAAGCAGCATGTTTTAGTCCCAAGAAGGAACCAGTAACAAGAATCTCCAAAGTTTTCTGAAACTCATCAAGCAGCATCTGATCTATTGGGGCTCGAGCTCCAACGATTCCTGCATTATTCATCATTACATTCAGATTCCCGGTTACTGCGATAGCTTGTGAAATCAATTCTCGAACATTATCTTCACGAGTAACATCACAGTAAAAGAATTTTGCCCTATCACCTAACCTCTCGGCGACTTGGTTCCCTAAGTCTTTTTGGATGTCACCAAGGACCACATATGCACCTTCATCTATAAATATTTGTGCGGTTGCTTCGCCGATTCCACTTGACGCGCCAGTAATTACTGCTACTTTTCCCTTTAAACGGCTACCCATTCCACTAATCTAGCAATAACCGAACAAATGGTTGGCTATATTAGATAAAACATTGCAAGGGGGAATCATGTCTAGCGAAACAGTTCAAGACAATCCAATACAACCAATAACCACAGATGAAATTACTAGTGAACTAAACCGGCGGGGCCATGTTGTTACTTCATGGGAAGGAATAGGCGGAATTACGCTACCAACCGATGCTATTGCAACTATGTACAAGATTGGCCTTCCGGAAAATCCAGAGGCACCCACAGTATTTAAAATGAATTTCCCTCCTGGATGTACAATCGAGTCCCACACTCACGCATGTGACTATTCAGAAATTGTCCTCGAAGGGTCTCAAATGATCGGCAGGACGTGGCTATACCCAGGCGATGTAAGAATAGGGCTAGCCAACCGAGGTTATGGCCCACTGGTGGCTGGCCCTGAGGGAGCTACCGTTTTAGTTATCTTTGCTGATAGCAACTGGGAAGGAATCCCACTGGGTAAAGGATCTGGAGATACACTGGGCACGACCGAAATAACTGATCGATTTGAAGCCTAACAAAGGTGTAGTAGAGGACCTTGGACGGGGATCATGGGTTTCAGAGGTAACAACTGATTCTGTTCGGCATTTCGCTTGGGGCATAGGAGACAACAACCCCTTATGGGTCGATCAGGATTACGGCCCATCCTCAGGATTGAAGACAACTGTTGCCCCCCCTTCATTTGCTTATGCAATTGACGAAACTAGCGTTGCACCTGGACTAGACGGATACGAACGACATTATGAAATAGTAAAATGGGAGTGGTTTCAACGGTTAGAGATTGGAGACCGAATTTCGGCAGAATATAAGATCCTTGGAGAAGAGCACGATTCTGCTACTGACCTGATCTACCAATATGGGGAAACATCATTTCACTGCAGCGGTAAAGGAGTTGTAGCAAAAGCTAATGTGACTACCCGTCGTGACAAGAAAAAAATCGCCTCTGTTGATGAACGCGACGAAATCAAATACACACCCGAGGAACTTTCAGAAATTGAGGAAAACATTCTTCATGAGAAATGTCGAGGTGCTTCCCCACGATACTGGGAGGAAGTGTCTGTTGGAGATCCACTTGGGACCGTAACTAAGGGCCCACTTAGCATTATGGACATTGTGGCTTGGTGCGCAGGAACTATGGGCTCGCCTGACACGCAAAAGGGATTCAGCGCAGGAGGCCTGAACGATCAAACTGCCACCGGACCCCAACTCGCAGCATGGGTTATGCACTTATTAACAAACTGGATGGGAGATGACGGATTTCTACATGAACTCACTGTGACTTTTTCTGGTTTGCCTTTATTGGGAAGTACGACCACGATAAGTGGCAGTGTTTCCTCAACATTTATCGAAGAAAACAAGTATTTTTGCGAGATTACTTTTACCTGCCTTCTCCAGAATGGTGAACTAATAGCGAATGGGAAAGCACTCATTGAAATTCCCACCAGCAAGAGGTAACTACTTACAAATTATCTAATATGGGATAATTTTTGGACTAACGAACCCATATCCTTTAACTTCATAGCATGAGCGATTCTGAAAGTTTAAAGGAACAGATTGTTATAGCTTGCCAAGCTCTTGGCCTTCACGGGTGCGGATCTGGGATAGGTGGTCATATCTCCATTAGAGCGCCAGGGGAAAACGCTATTTGGATTAATGCCTTTGATCGAACTCTTGCAGAAATAACCATTGACGATGTGCTCCTTATCGATTTCGATGGAAATGTCCTTGAAGGCAACCGTGAAGTAAGTATCGGCGTTGACTTCCATCCTGGAATTTACAACGTACGAGAAGACGTTAATGCTATTGTCCACACGCATGGACCTTGGGGTACTGCCTTGGCAGGCCTTGCTCGCCCATTAAAAATTCGCGCAAACCTCGCTTGCTTTTTCCATAACGACCAAGTCTTAAGCCCGGATGATTCATTTGCTTCTATTGGGCCAGTGATAGGTGATGCAAATACAGTTATCATTCCCTGGCATGGATGCATAACTGTAGGAACTACTATTGGGCGCGCAACCGCTCTTCACGCAACATTCGAAGACATGGCTAGGCTCGATGTCCTACTAGAATCATCCAACGCTCCCGAACTTCCGATTGAATGGCGCGATCACTTAAAAGACTTAGTTGATACTAAGGCCGGATACTTAGAACAAACTTGGGATCTGATGAAACGAAAAGTTGCTGCTGCTTCTTAACCCACTTCAGCTAGAACTCGTTAATTTTCCCAGAATAGAATTCGAATCATTTTTTGATCTTGCGGATATTACAAAAATGTGGAAAGCTATGTTAATCAACCGTACGGTTGGTTAAAGCCGGGGGGGCAATTCGAGTGGAGACACTCCAAAGTCTCTCCAAAAAACTATGGAGGGTATATGCGTAAAAACGCACTTAAACTACTCGCTCTTCTAGCTGTTTTTAGTTTTGTCGCCGTTGGTTGTGGTGATGACGATGACAGCAGCAGTGCAAGTAGTTCAGAATCAAGCAGCTCAGAATCAAGTAGCTCAGAAGAAGCTGCAGCGGAAGAGTGTGAAATCGGTCCAGGAGTCTCTGATACAGAGATCAAACTTGGGTCTTCACTACCTTTGACAGGAAACTTAGCCGCTTTGGGTGTTCAAGCAGAATTTGCACTTGAGGCGACAATAGAACGAATCAACTCCGGTGGTGGAATTGCTGGTAGAAATATCAGCCTCACTGTTCAGGATGATGAGTTCAATCCAGAGAAAACAGTTGCAAACGCACAGTATTTCATCGATCAGGTCGGCGTATTCGGTGTTTGGGGAAGTATTGGATCAGCCCCTACGGTTGCTGCAATACCTCTCCATGACGAAGCTGGAATCATGACTTTGTTCACTTGGTCTCAGGACACGTCACTCTTTGATAGAGCGGCTCACCCGTATTTCTTCTCGCTTAATCCTTCTGGATACAAGCAAGCGGTTGCTTTCTCTAATTACTTCGGTAATAAATTTGATTATGGTTCAGAGACACCTGTAGTAGCCGGACTTGTTTTGAGCTCACCTGATGGTGAAGAAGCAGCCCAAGGTGTTCGAGATGGTGCTGCTGGCCAATTCGAAGGCGGAACTCAGAACTGGGAACGTGACGCAGCGACATATCAGCCGCAGCTACTGGCTATGAAAGATGCTGGAGTTACTGACGTCTACACGGTTGTTGGGGATACCCAATTTGCTCAGATTATTCAGGAAATGGACCAAGTTGGTCTAGAAGCAAGAGTTTGGGGAACCAATGCTGTTGTTACGTCTAACCTGATTGATCTAGTTGGTGAACTCGCTGAGGGAGCACTTGCTGTAACTGTTATGACTGGTCTTAATGCAGACGTGCCTGGGCTTGTACAATTCCGTGAGGAAATGGCAGCTGTAGGCGCATCAGAAGCTGACCTAAGCTCCGCCAGCATGCTTGCTTACTCCGGTGGCCTTGTTCTCGAACAAGCGCTACGTGATGTCGGCGAATGCCTTAACGCTGATGCTTTATCTGATGCTCTCCTCGCTCTTGAGGACTTCAGCACAGGCGGCATTATGGCTCCAATCAACTTCGATCCTGATACAGGCCTCGGTAACCAGGGTGCTATCATCCAACAGGTTGTCGATGGTGTGTGGGTCACGGTAGACGAAGGCTAAAACAACTAATACTTGACATTGCCCTTGCTGGGGTTCTCCCCCAGCAAGGGCTTGTCTTTGAAATAGAAAGCATGAGAATCTAAAGCTATGACAGAGTTTATTCAACTAGTTTGGTCAGGAATTCTGAATGGCATGCTCTACGCACTTATCGGCCTATCACTGGTTCTCATATTTAAAACAGCTCGTATCCTAAATTTTGCCGCCGGAACTATGGCGGGTTTTACTGGATGGTTTGCTTGGTGGTGGGCAACTAAACAAGGAATACCTTTTCTCATAGCAATTTTGGTTGCTATAGTCATGGTCGCTGTTGCGACACTATTAATTGAGCGTTTAACTATTCGCCCGCTCATAAATGAAAACTTTTTATCGATCGTTACGATCACATTGGGATTAGAGTTTCTTATAGCGAATTTGTCTATCAATTTTTTCGGTGGTCGCGCTGAAAGCTTACGTATCCCTGGTGATATTCAATTTAAAAACTTCGAGATTGGTGGTGTTCGATTTAACTGGTGGCATGTGGTAATTCTCATCGCTACATTTATTATTCTCGCCGTTGTCGGATACATCGTTAATAGAACAGAACTAGGGCTGGCGATGAGAGCATTCGCCGAAGATAAGGATGCAGCCCGCCTAATGGGGATCAAAGAGTCGACGGTTTCTCAATGGACTTGGACATTGTCAGTAACAGTAGGGGGACTAGCAGGGATACTCTTTGCCCCTGTGTTATTCCTTCAGCAAGATTATATGAATATTCCATTTATCAAAGGCTTCGTCGCTGCCATTCTAGGAGGTTTCACTAGTTTAAGCGGTGGTGTCCTCGGCGGGTTGCTGCTTGGCGAATTAGAAGCATTCGCTGTGAAATACGCTCCTCGTCAAATGGCTGCAGCTCTTCCAGTAATTATTGTCTTCTTCATTCTTCTTATCAGGCCACGAGGGCTCTTTACCCGAGCGAAAGCACATGAGCGGGTATAACGATGACTTATAACGAACAAATATCTTCTTCATCCGAATCGGCTATGCAAAGAGCTGGAATACCCGTCCCCGGCTATATCAAGAGGAATCACATTCTCGGAGTTTTCTTCTTTGCATTAACTTTCCTGCTCCTCCCTCAATTCGACCAATACACGACCGCTATAGGATTTATTCTTGTCTTCTCAGCAGTTGGCGGAAGCTTAGTCCTTGCATTCGGAGCTGCGGGTCAGTTTACTTTAGGGCATTCAATCTTCTTAGGTGCTGGAGCATTCCTTTCAGCAAATATCGCTAATGACAGTTATGGATGGGGTCGTGGCCTTGAAGTGGAGATCCCCATCGCCCTTGCTGTCTGTTTTATTCTTGGCCTGATCGTTGGCCTGCCTAGCCTTCGAGTCAATGAGCTTTACTTAGCATTAGCGACTTTTGCTATTGCGTACGTAGGCCAGCAGGTCCTATACGAATGGAAACAATTTACGGCTGGAGGCTCTGGAAAATCTGCTGGTGATTTGACCCTTTTCGGTTGGGAGATAGGCAGAGGAACACCATATATACGGCTCAGTTTGGTAGTCATCTTCGTCACTTTTTGGATAGTTGGAAATATCCTTGATGGCAAAACGGGTAGATCCATGAATGCTCTCCGCACGAGCGAAACTGCCGCTAGGTCCGTTGGTATCAACGTTGCTTGGCTCAAGATCCTTGCTTTCGGGATAAGCGGAGCTATTACTGGACTTGCTGGCGTTTTGTACATCCACAACCTTCGTTATGCAGGTCCTGAGAATTTCAACGTTCACCTTTCGATTCTGTTAATCCTCACCCTTATTATCGGAGGGCGACACCGGCTCGCTGGAGCAGTTGTCGGAGCTATCTTTGTAAAGTTCCTTCCCGAACTAATCCGAGACGTTCAAGAGTACGAGGGAATCATCTACGGTGGTGCCCTAATCTTTCTTACCCTCTTCTCTCCGCGGGGCATTATCGGGCTTATCGAAGCTGCCCTTCGATCGCTTGGGACATTCCTTGCAAATACACCCGTCGCTAAGATTCTGCCTAATAGCGCATCAAAAGAAATAGAAGCTTCTTCTGATGGAACCCCCTTAAAGTCTCCTTCGCTAGCTGGACTTGCAAATTCTGAAAAACGTGGGCATCTCACAGTAACGGACGCGAGAGTAATCTTCGGTGGAGTACGAGCAGTTGACGGCGTTTCTTTTGAAGTCGAGGCAGGAAAAGTTACTGGAGTCATCGGATCCAACGGAGCTGGTAAAACAACACTGTTCAATGCCATAACTGGGCACGCAAAGAACGCAGAAGGGACCTTTACACTCGATGGTTTCGAATTGTCTAATAAACCGATCTTCACCCGTTCACTTGCCGGACTCGGACGAACCTTTCAGAACCTGAACCTCCATGGTGACATACGCGTCCTCGATCACGCCCTTATCGGACTCGAAAGAGAAATGAAGTACGGAAGAGTTTCAGAAGCTTTCCGTTTACCTCACGTAGTTCGAAACGAACGACAAGCGTACGAAAGGGCCGCTGAGCTTCTTGACCATATGCAACTGTTGGAATTCTGGAATGAAAAGGTAGATGACCTTCCATATGGGCTTCAAAAGCGCGTCGATGTAGCGAGAGGCCTTGCTACCAATCCATCAGTGCTTCTTCTTGATGAACCCGCAGCAGGACTACCTACGGCTGAAGCTCTAGAAATGATGGAACACGTAATAGAATATGCCGAACATATCGGATGCGGGGTTATTGTCATCGAGCACAATGTCGAACTGGTTGCTGATGTATGTGAACGAGTAATCGTTATGGATGCTGGAAAAATACTTGCGGATGGCACAGCCCAATCCGTAATGCAAAACGCAGACGTTATTGCTGCATACTTAGGAACGTAAAAATGAGCCAACTTACCATCTCTGACCTCAAAGTAGGATACAAAAAGAATGAAGTCATTCACGGTCTCAACATTGAGGTCAACTCAGGAGAGCGCGTTGCACTCCTGGGAGCAAACGGCGCTGGAAAATCTACTGTCCTAAAGACAATTTCAGGGCTTTTAACCCCTACAGAAGGGTCTATCCGATTTGACGGGGACGATATTGGTGGTAATTCGCCGGCCGATATAGTAGATCGAGGCATTGTCCATGTTCCAGAAGGCAGGAGAGTCTTCCCGGCTCTTAACGTTGAAGATAACCTGAAAGTCGCAAACTACCGTAAGGGCCCTCAAAGCCTAGCTGAAGGACTGGAATCAGCTTACGCAGCTTTTCCTATCCTTGAAGAGAGAAAAAAACAGCCTGCTGGACTTTTAAGCGGCGGCCAACAACAAATGTTGTCACTGGCTAGGGCTATCATTGCCCAACCGAAATTCTTACTTATCGATGAAATGTCGCTCGGCTTAGCGCCATTGCTGGTTAAAGAGTTCTACCAAACTCTTGACTCTCTCTTCAGTAGTGAAATTTCATTGCTTCTTGTGGAACAGAATGCTGGTATGGCTCTAGCTCATTGCTCCCGGTTCTATGTGATCAGAAACGGCGACCTAGTTCTCCAAGGAGACTCAGAAGAGTACAGAGATGACCCAACGAGACTCCAACCCGCATACCTAGGGCAGTAGAACTTACAGCTACGAGTACAAGGGCGGCAAAGAGCTTTTTACCTATATAGGTAGTGTTCGCTAATATTTACGAACTTCTCTTCTCCTAAAAGCGCAAGAGTCCTATCCACATCTGCAGCTAATACCGAAAGCACCTTTTCGACTCCCTGCTCTCCCCCTGCTGCAAGACCCCAATACCATGGCCTCCCTCCACATGCAGCGGTCGCCCCTATCGCACGGGCCTTTATAATATCTTCTCCTCTTCGGATCCCTCCGTCTAGAAAGACTTCTGCTCGATGTCCAACTGCATAAACCACTGATTCGAAAATGCTAGCTACGCCCGGTACGAAACTCATCTGACGGCCACCGTGATTCGATACAATGATGCCATCTGCACCTGCATCAACAGCGCTAATAGCATCCTCAGCGGTCATCACACCCTTCACCAGCAGAGGACCTGACCAACGTTTTCGAATTATTTCCAGATCATCCCATGTTCTGGTTTGATCGACTAGTTCACGGTCTGTGTATTCACCAATCGAGCTTGCATCGTCTCCAGCAGCGAAACCAGCTAGGTTAGCAAAAGTTATATCAGGTCCGTTCAAAAGGCCCAATAACCATTTAGGTTTACGCAGGGTGTTTAAAGCATTCTTGGGACGGATACGAACTGGAAGAGACATGCCATTAGCCAAATCACGTTCGCGTTTGCCAACAACTGGCACATCAACAGTCACAACAAGTGCTTCATAACCGGAATTTCCCGCTCTATCAATTAGTGAGTTTACGACCTCTTCATTTCCCCATAAATAGAGTTGAAACCAAAGTCGTCCATCTGATACCGAAGCTATCTCTTCAAGTGTGTATCCTGAGGCGGTACTCACGCAAAATATTGCTCCTGCTCGATCAGCAGCTTTTGCTACTGCTAATTCCCCGTGAGGGTGAGCAATTGTAGCCATCCCAGATGGTGAAAGAATAAATGGCAGCTCGGCTCTCTTGCCAAAGATCTTCGCAGAAATATCACGATTCGAAACGTCAGTTAGAAATTTGGGTCGAAGCTTTATTTCATTGAGAGAACGACGATTGGCTGCGATTGAAAGTTCTCCATCAGCGCCGCCATCAATAAAATCCCAAACCATCTTGGGAAGCTTTCGTTTGGAGATTTCACGAGCATCACCGACAGTGTTTATTGCATCGACACCTGTTCGATTTTTAGCAAGCATCTTAGCTATCTGAGAAAATTTCATACTAGTTCTTGTCGTCCTTGGAATCAGATCCTATTGTGCCCCGCCCATTCAATTGCAGGAAAATCACCCTGAAAGAATTTAAAGAAAGATTAGCAGGAATTGCGCTAATTTCATAGGACGTTTACACAGACAGTATCTTTCATTTATATCGAAATAGCTAGATGCATTATTTAGTCTCGAAGATGACAGGGTACTTACCGAAATACGGCCTTGTAGTAGAGTCATCCATTTCCGGAGGGTTGTCTGGGTCGGGACTGCAGCCATTTAAAAACAGTGTCTGCACAGCGACCGGGACTAATCCAAACAAATGGTTCTCTTCTGTCGAGTTCGTATCGAATATAAGCCCTGCTGCTAGGTCCTGACCTATACAAGCATGCATTCCCTGACCGAAACTCAAGCCCCAAGGACTAACCCCATCTGAGAGATCCCGATTTGGATTAAATACGTCTGCATCATCGCCAAAGAGATCTGAATCCCTGTTAACGCTTTCTAGGTCAATCACTACCCTGTCGCCTTCTTGGATCTTAATCCCAGAAGTAAGTTCAATTTCTTCAAGAGCCCATCGAGCTGCAGTTGGAGAGGAGGGTTGAAGCCGAATCGTCTCGTGAGTAGCTCTTTGAAGAAACACCTTATCGCTGTAGGCTCTTTCGTTGTCTTCAGGGTGGGTTTCTAGCCATTTAAAGATGTTGTGGATTACTCTTGTCAAAGCGGTAGCAGATGTGTGCGCACCGGCTAAAAGATAGAAGGCTATTTCTCTTCGAAGCGAATCTCTAGTCATTGGTACTTTGTCTTCATTGCGTAAGAGAACCAAAAGAACATCACGCGGTAAATCTTTTTCTTCTAAATCGCCATTTTCAAATTTTTCCAAAAGTTCTCTCCGGAGTTGAATACCTGGTTCAAGAAATTCGTTGTCAAAGGCTTCGAGTTTCTCTTGAATTTCAGCCCGCTTTGCATCAACGTCACCGGTGTAGAAACCTAAAGTGGCTCCCTCAATAAAAGAAGTTAAGTAATCGTATAGCCTGTCTGTTTCTTCGTAGGTTCCCAAAGGGCGATCAACTCCAGCAGTCAACGCAGCTAGATTCATCATCAGCTGGTGTCCAAAGTCAACTAGTTCAGCTCGTCCATCTTTAAGGTAAGGGTTAACAGTGTCTTGGATTATTTTTGGAAACATTTCTCTTTCATACTCGAAAAATGTGTCACGGCGAAATAAGCGATTTTCTAAACGTCGTCGTTGCCTGTGTTGGTCTCCATGAAGATTGACGACTACGTCCTCCATGACAACTTCACCAGCATCGTACAGGGCTTGTCGCAGTGCTTTATTACGGTAGCATTCTCTAGCGTCCTCTGGTTTAGTTATAGTGACATCCGCCATGGTAAGACCTCTAATCGTTTCTTATAGCTTAGGCTTTCGTAGTTTAACCGTCACTTTCGACAGTGAAGACAACCGGATATTTAGAAAAATGTTTTCTTTCGGAATTCAAATCCAATTCGGGAGGATTTTTTTCGTCTTTTCTTCCTCCTGCCGAGAGGAGTGCGTGAACCATAACGGATACTGTTCCGTATAAGGCCTCTTCACTAGGTCGTGATTCGTCAATTTCTAACCCTCCATCGAGTTCAGCGCCCACGCAAGCATGAGAACCGGCACCGAAGCTCATACCCCAACGAGCTACTCCATCGGGAACCTCGCGGTGTGGGTCAAAAATGCTAGCTGTATTCCCAAAGATTTCCGGATCTCGGTTGGCGTCAATTAAATTCAGGACCACATGTGATCCCATTGGCAATAGGGTTCCATCTGATAGCTCAACATCTTCAAGTGGTGTCCGTAACGCAACAGGGCTTGCGGGACTTAGCCTAAGAGATTCGTGCATGCAACGTTGAACAAAGGGCAGATCATTCCTAGCTCGTTCCAAATCAGCTGGATGCTGTTCTCCCCATGAGAATAAATCATCTACGGTGTGGGTGAACGCGTTGGCAGTAGAATGCGCACCAGCTTGTAGATAGAAACATATCTCACGAAAGACAATATCTTCATCTAAATTTAGAGTTTCAGCGTTACGCAAAAGCGTAGTGAACACATCCCTAGGTAACTCATCTTCAGAAATTTTTCCACTTTCGAAATCTGAGATCAGCTCTTCTCTTCTGTTTTTTGAAGCAAGGAAGAAATTTTGATGAAAAGACTCCATAGCTCTTTTAACTTCAGCCCGAACTTCATCCTTATCTCGAGTGGAATGCATAATCGTCGCTCCTTCGCTGAATTTCTTTACCATTGAATACATGAGCTCTGTTTGATCTTCATTGCGGGGGTCTTGATCTATTCCGGCAATCGTAGCTGTGAGATTCATCGCGCACCGATATCCAATTTGTGCAAGGTCCCCTGTACCTTTTTCGACGAAAGGTTTCATGGTCGCGTCAATCGTTTCGCCAAGTATGTCGTGCTCCCAGTAACTGAAGATTTCTCTCCTAAATAAACGATTCTCCAACCTTCTTCGTTCTCGATGTTCTAATCCATGAAGATCAAGTAGGGTACCTTCCATAACGATTGCGCCTTCTGTGTAACCGGCCTGTCGAAGGTGCTTTGACCTGAAGGCTTCCTTGACATGCAACCAGTTAGATAGCTCGATCATTATATTTCCCTCAGAGTATTTGCAACCACTAGAAGAAAGGATAGGTTCTGAAACATGAGTAATCCAAATGAAATATTCGAAACGTTTCTAGAATCTATGGAATCGTGCGACATCGATCGCATTCTTCAAAGTTTTACTGATCAGTCGAGCTGGCAGAATGTTCCTCATCCTGCTGCAGTTGGCATTTCTGAAATACGCTCGACATTCGAAACTATTGTTCGGCGCAGTTCTCAAATTAAATGGGACATCGTTTCCTCTTCATTTGAAGGCACCAGAGGGTGGATCGAAAGAATTGACCGATTTTGGATCGATCAGACTGAATATTCGGTGAAATGTAATGGGGTTTTCGACTTCGATCTCAAAACATCTTCGATACTCTCTGTCCGAGATTACGTTGACTTGGGTGAATGGCGTTCTCGACTAGAAAATGCAAAGTTGTAAACTTTGCTATGTCTATTCGTAGGCCTTCTCCCAGGTAAGAGTTTCTCCTGCCCAGTTTCCAACTTTCCAACCGGGGATACTTTGATGCACGGGCCACGGACTATTCAGATCGACGCGAACACCTCGAGAAATTACTTCGTCGAGCCGGGATTTGTCATTTAGAATTTTAATATCTGAGGTCACATCGCCATCTACAACTATTACATCAGCGAGTTTTCCTTCTTCAAGAGTTCCGAGGCTATCTTCCATCCGCATTGTCCAGGCTCCATTTTTCGTTGAAGTAGCAATCGCTTCGACTTCGCTGAGATCAAGAACCTCCACAAAGATTTCTAGTTCTCGAGCGTGCCAGTGCCCATATGGGGTTAGAGCGAAACCGCTTTCTGACCCAGACACCAGCCGAATCCCTGCGTCATAGGCCTTTCGAATCATTTTTGCGGTTTGTTCAATCTCGCCTCGGAATATGTCTTCCATCCCAGGACTAACGCCGACCTTTGATCCAAAATCAGCCAAGTTCGCTAGAAATGTGAATGTTGGACAAATAGNCACATCATTTTCAATTACGGCTTCGAGTCCTTCGTCATCCATAAATGAAGCGTGAAGAATGAGGGAAACCCCTTCTTCAGCACATATCTTGACGCTCTCTGGNTTTCTGCAATGAGCCATGACCGGAACTCCTAGATCCTTTGCAGCGTTACATGCTGCTCGGACCTCTTCCCTACTCCAGACCATGAGCTCTCCCGCCCGTCCTGGAAGGGATCCAGTCGCATGCAGCTTTATCCAATCAGCTCCGTACTTTATGTGTCGACGGGTCCACATAATGACTTCTTCAACAGAGTTTACGATTTGCGCATATCCAACGGTGCCTTCATCGGGTATTAAATGACCAGCAGTTCCTCCAACCGCAGTGAGTAGGGCTTGAACACCTGTTTTCATTCTCGGNCCCTCAATAACTCCTGCTTCAATAGCGTTTCTAAGNGACGGTCCGATGCCATGAGCCGTATCAGGGTCAACAAAACTGGTGACTCCGGACCGGAGGATTTTCTGAAGATTCTGCGTTGTAACGAGGGCTGACATTACAGGGTCACGATGAAAAAATAGTTCATCGTTTGACTGGACATCATCAAACGTGGAATGGAGGTGAGAATCAATTAGTCCAGGCATTATGGTTTTGCCAGTTGCATCTATACGCTCGGCGTCGGTCGCAATTTCAAAGTCTTTTTCATTACCAATACCTGAGATTTTTCCATCGCTGATCCACAGGGATGTATTTGGCGCTGGCGGAGTCCCGTTACCATCAACTAGCATTCCATTCGTAATAAGTATTTCAGCAGGCATGATATAAGGTTAGATCATAGAATAAGGTAAGACTACAAATGGAGGAACGAATGTTTCGGCATTGTGTAATGCTTAGATTTAAAAGTGGGATAACGGAAGATCAAAAAAACCGTGCGTATGAAGGAATTCGAGCACTCCCTGATCATATCGAACAGGTCATATCCTATTCTGTCGGATTTAATGCCGGTTCTCGTAGTGACAACTACGACTTGGTCGTAGTGGGAGATTTTGCTTCTGAGGCTGATTATGAAAGGTATGCGGATCACCCAAAGCATAAGGAAGTTATTGCCGATTTGATAGCTCCAATAATTGATAGCCGAACAGCTGTTCAATATGTCTTGGAGGATCACTAGTGGGCTACCGGATACATTTGGATGTCGACGATTGTATGAGCTCAGGTAAGTGTGTTGCTGATTATCCTACAGTCTTTGAATTTGACGACGACGAGCTTGCTTCCCTGAAGGGTGAGAGCGCTCTCAGTGATGAGGACTGTATTCGCGTTGCTAGAAACTGCCCAAGTCGGGCCCTATCCGTTTTCGATAGCGATGGTAATGAGATCCCTACATGATCAAGGAATGTTGAACCCGAAACTCTATTAGGAGGCTAGATGAATAAATCAATAATCGTGACAGGCGCTGGAGGAGGCATCGGCGAATCAATAGCACGGCAAGCAAGTAATGCTGGATACAAAGTAGGCGTTCTAGATATTAACAATGATGCCGCAGAACACGTCGCTAGTTCGTTGCCGAATGCTATTGCGCTCCATGCATCCACCAGCGACCCGAAGCAGGTTGAAGATGCATTAGAAAAATTTGGAGAAGCACCTAATGCCTTAGTCAATAATGCTGGGATTGTTCGATTTGGCCCACTAATTGATCTCTCTCTTGAAGATTGGAAATCTGTCCTTGAGGTCAATCTG
>PAYW01000004.1 GCA_002715425.1 Actinomycetota bacterium
TGTTGGGCTATTAAGTCGTCAGGGTTTATCTCCCATTCGTCGGCGACAGCTATTTTTACTTTTTGAAGTACTTTTGTCGCCGCTTCATAGACCGCCGAGCCAGCTACTACTGCGCTTCTACTAGCGAGTGTTCCCCATCCATATGGGATTGCGTCGGTGTCACCGGTAACAACTTTCACTTTCCCTATATCGACTGAAAGGGTATCTGCTGCTACTTGCGCAAATACTGTTTCGTGTCCTTGTCCTTGAGGGCATGCACCGATAGCAACGTGGATATTGCCGGTTTCATCAACACGTACCAGAGCTCCCTCGAATGGCCCGATACCTGTCCCTTCAACGTAAGTTGCTGCCCCCAAACCAATATAGCGACCTGATTCGTCGCGGCTCCGATCAGTGTCGCATGATGATTGGAGAAGTTCGACGGCCGTGTCGAAGCATTTTGGAAAATCGCCGCTGTCGTAGACTATAGGGGCACCATCGCGGTAATTTATACCTACCGAATAAGGCATGGACTCAGCTGGGACAAGATTTTTTCTTCTGACATCAAACGGGTCTAGCCCCATTTCTTGTGCTGCTACGTCAAGGATTCTGTCCATAGCAAAAACAGCTTCCGGCCTACCTGCTCCACGGTATGGAGAGAGCGGCACTTTATTGGTTACAACTACGGTTGCAGTAACATCCATCGCTGGAACTTCATAGCATCCTGCTAGGTGAGCTATTGTGTTATATGGCTGAACAACTCCTAGCGGATTCGAAGCGCCACAGTCCATAAGGAAGCTGTCTCGGAGACCGAGAATTTTTCCTTCTGCGTCCATCGCTATTTCGATATCATGAAACTGATCACGGCTATGGATCGAGCTTGTAAAATGCTCGAGTCGATCTTCAATCCAACGCACTGGTATCTTTAGCTGGATGGAGATCAGAGAACATAATATTTCTTCCGGATAAGGGATAGCTTTGCATCCAAAACCTCCACCGACATCGGGAGCGACAACTCGGATTCTACTCGATGGCAGATTGAGAGAATGAGCAAGGTATGTTCGGACTGGATGCGGTATCTGTGTTGAAGACCACACGGTTAGTTTTTCATTATGGTCTTCAAAGTGGGCGATCACGCCTCGAGTCTCGATAGGACTTGCAGAAATTCTTCCCGAATGGAATGTCCTTTTTACTGTGGTATGAGCACTAGCAAAGGCGTCTTCAACATCCCCTTTGCTTACATGCAGATGAAGGCTTCGATTATCCTCCCAGTGGTCGTAAATTTTTGGTGATTCAATTTCCAGCGCATTTTTAGGATCGACCACAGGCTGAATTTCTTCGATATCTACAATAATGAGCTCGGCTGCGTCTTCAACCACATAAGGGTCAGTACCGACTACTACAGCTATTATTTCTCCTACGTGGCGGACCTTATCAACTACGATAGGGTGCCTGTCTTCTCGGCGAATGAAAGCGTCTTTGTCTCCCATAGTGGAGAAAAGTTTTTCTTCAAAAATACCTCCGTCAGCTTTTGATGGAGCCATCGATTGGAGCATCCCTTGAAAGTCCTTACCGGTATATATTTTGGAGATGCGGGCTACTTTTTCCGCCTCGGAGATATCTATAGACTTAACGATTCCGTGGGCGATATTTGATCTTACAAAATGAATATGCTGGCATCCGGGGATTTTTATATCATCGAGAAAATTTCCGTTTCCATTGAGAAGTCGTTGATCTTCGTTGCGTAGGACGGAACTTCCCACATACCGTGTTTCACCTAGCATTCTCGTCACCTTGAGATAGACCCACTGCTTTCTTTGCAGCTCTTCGGATGTTCACATACCCGGTACACCTGCATAAGTGGCCGTCAACCACTTTATCGACATCTTCCTCATCGATATCCTTTCCACTTTCTTCCAAAGCGACAATTGAACATATTATTCCTGGAGTGCAGAACCCGCATTGCAAGCCGTGTTCTTCATGGAAGGCAGAACTAATTCGATCGAAAGCACTAGAGGCTGCAACACCTTCAATTGTCCTAACGGAACAATTATTTGCCTGAATCGCTAGTGTAAGACAGCTTCGTGCTGGTTTCCCATCGATTATTACGGTGCAGGCTCCGCATACGCCGTAGCTACAGCCCACATGAGTTCCAGTAAAATCTAGATGCTCCCTTAAAAGGTCGCTTAGAAGAAGACGCGGCTCTACTTCTAGATCAATTTCCCGATCATTAATTTGCGTCCGGAGGTTCACTTTCATGATGCGCCTGCTTCGAATTTCTGCCACGTTTCTTGAAGAACACGTTCGGATAGTGCTCTGAAGATCTGTTTGCGTTGTTCAGNTGTTGCATGAAAATCATCAAAATAAGGAGCTTGACTTTCAACTAGTTCTGATGCNTCACTGAACGATTCGGAGTTCAATTCTTTCCCTACGAGAATATCGTTCAGGCCTTGCACTTCATAGGGCTTAGACCCTGTAGCAAATAGAACAAGNTTTGCCCTTAGGCACGTTTCGTTGTCTCTTTCAAGAATCGAAGTTGTTCCTGCAATCGCATACGCTCCCGCTGCTCGAACTGATTCGTTTAGCGCGCTTCGTTCTGTTGATTTCTGTTTAGGAACANCTATGTGTGTAAGTATTTCGTCCGGATCTAAAGCGGTATCGTATGCGCCTTGATGNAACTCAACAGCAGNAATTTTTCGCTCTCCTCTTTTGCTAGCTAGGTGATAATNAGNTCCAAGTGNNACCATAACGGCNGGAAGTTCCGAGGCTGGGTCAGAGTGAGCTAAATTACCTCCTACNGTTCCTCTTGTTCGAATTTGCCAGTGCNCTATCTCTCGAATNCCTTCTGCTACGAGCGGGACTGAGTTAAGAACTATCGAGTTTGTTTCAGTATCGGCTTGTGATGCCATTGCTCCNATTCNAATAAACTCNCCATNATCCGAAATCCGAGTTAGATCTGGTATNCCTTTAAGATCNANNAGTGNTTCTGGGGTNGCAAATCGCAAGTTCATAAGGGCAATTAAGCTTTGCCCGCCTGCAAGGGGTCGAGAATCATCGCCGACTAGCTCCAGCGCTTCTTCAAGAGTTTCAGGAGAAAAATACTCGAATGTTGCGGGGCGCATATTCTTATCCTTTGTTATGCTCTTGGATCCGGAATGACCAGTAATCCCATTGAGCTCGGACAAACTCATCTTTCGTAAGGCCGAGACTTACAAAATCCTCTGTTAATTCGCTGGTAGGTATCTCNCGNACANNCCCTAAAGCTGAAGCTGTGATCTCNAGCTGGGCTGATCTTTCTAAACTCACTGCNGANACAGTTGCGTCCTCTATTGATTCGCCGACCACAGCTACACCATGGCCCTTCAACAGGACAGCTTTATGCGCCCCCAATACTTCGGCGACTTTTTGGCCCAGTTCTGGGGTNTCGATTTGAATTGATGAATCNAAGATCGGGATTCCTTCAGCGAATACCGTGCATAGGTGCCAAATAGGTTTTGGTGAACGTCCGACGATTGAAAAAGCAACGCACCCAAAGGGGTGTGCATGAACAACGGCTTGAACATCNGGACGTTTTTTGTATATCTCTAAATGAATGTGCCGCTCACCTGGAACGTCTAGATCGCCTTCGACGACAATTCCTTCTTCATTAATCAAAACGACATCATCCGAGGTTATTTCGGAGGCATCTTTTACGTGATCATCTTTATGGCCCAGAATGGCGAATAAGTTTGTCTCCGGAACGCGNGCACTGCAATGCCCAAACGGACCAATCATTCTTTCTGCAAGAAGCATCTTTGTAGCAATTGCAATTTTTTCCCGCATCTCACTTTTCGCAGTCATTACAATTCTCCTTCATTCCCAATTTCTTCAAGGTCGAGTATGTGCAGAGCTTTGATCCTTGTATAACTCTGCAGTGACTCCATAGAACCTTCTGAACCCAGCCCAGAGTCCTTATACCCTCCGAATGGGGTTTCAAGGTAGTGTTGGCCTCTTCCGTTTATCCACACACATCCTGCTTCAACTTCTCTAGCAGCTGCAATGGCCCAGTCAACTCTACGGGTAATGATATTTGCTGTAAGTCCCATGGGGGTCGCATTTGCTTTTTCCATCAGATCGTCTTTGTCTTTCCATTGAAGGACTGAAAGCACGGGGCCGAATATTTCTTCTTTAGCTATTACCTGATCTGTAGTGACTCCATCGAATAGTGTCGGTTCAAGATAGTACCCGCCTTCAGGTGTATCTTCTGGTACACCGCCACCGCAGATCAACGACGCTCCTTCTTGCTTTCCTCTCTCTATGTAGTCGAGGACACGATTTTTTTGTGCCTGATCTACGACCGGCCCCATAGTGGTTTCAGAATCAAGCGGATCCCCAACGTTAATCACGCTTAGCCTTTCAACTAAGGCATCGACCACTTCATCGTGAAGATCCTCGTGGACAAACAGTCGAGAAGTTGATCCACAGGATTGACCCTGCGATGATTCAAAATTCATGCCCATTACTGCCTGATGCGCTACATAAGTTGGATCTGCATCTGGGAAAACGAGAAGAGGATTTTTACCGCCAAGTTCGACAGTTACATTTTTGAGAACCCCACTTTGGGCTGCGCTTTCCATAACTCGAAGGCCTGTTTCTTTTCTCCCTGTAAATCCAATTCGTCTAATGAGTGGATGTTGGACCAAAGCTTCCCCAGTGGTATGTCCATCACCTGTCAGGACAGTAAGAACATCTGGAGGGAAGATTTCCGACGCTAAGTACCCGACTTCCAATGGTGATAACGGCGTCTGGTCTGGAGCTTTAACTACCACCGTATTTCCTGCAATTAGAGGTGCAGCAACATGGTAGACGGTGAACATAAGTGGGTGATTGAAAGGAAGAATCCGGGCGACTACTCCGTAGGGTTCTCGAAGCGTCATATGGAGACCATCAGAAGTTGCAGGTAAAGTTTTCCCATGAAGTTCTCTGGCTATGCCGGCAAAATAGTCTAGAGAGTCAGCACCGTAGATAAGGTCATTTCTCATGTTCGGCAAAGGATTACCTGAGTCGAAAGCATCGAGGCGAGCTAACCTTTCTATATTTTCCCTAAGGGCTGATGAGAATTCCATAAGATATCGTCCACGTTCCGCCATGGATAAGGAACCCCATGCGGTTTGTGCATTGGATGCCGCCTGAACTGCTTTGTCAACAAGCTCAGCCCCCGCTAAAGGAACTTCCGCCACGACCTCTCCCGTTGCTGGATTAATAGCTTCCATCATCTGGGTTGCTTTCTCTAATTCAGCTTCCTCTCCACCGATAATCAGCGGATAGCTATCTCGTAGTTTGACTTCTGCTTTTGTCATGCTTTCTCCTTCGGGGTAATAACTGGTTTCATCTCGCTCCCATTTTTCATTGCATCAAGAGCATCTCGAACGTTTGAGAGGGCATATCTGGGGGAAGCAACAATTCTGTCCAGTTGAAGCGTCTCGGCATAGGACTCGAGGAATTTTAGTGCATCGTAATAATGGGAAATATCTGCAGATAGAGAAGTATGGATTGTTGTCTGTCTAACTTTTAATGCTGTCGTATCTACGGGAACTTTTTCACCATGTGCTTGGCCAATAACCATCATTTGCCCTCCCTTCCTTAACATACTTAACCCCTCAGTAAAGGCGGCAGGAGGGCCAGCACATTCGATGACAACATCTGCACCTTTGCCATTGGTCAATTGAAGGACCTGATCAACTCGATCTCCTGGACCTGTTGAGTCAATATCGATCCGAGAGGAAAGATCCCAATTAGATGTGATCTCAAGTCGTGACGCTGGGGCACCAATAAGAATGGTCTGGTATGCCCCTGCTTTCATTGAAGCAGCCGCAGCGTAAAGGCCTACGGGTCCAGCTCCCAGAACGACTACGGTGTCACTAAAGCGAATAGGATTCATCCGCTCAAATGCATGCATCACTGTTCTAAGGGCACATGTAGCTGAAGAAGCGAGAGCAGGGTCGATTCCGTTGGGGACTTTAAGCACCCGGCTATCTTCTACTATGTGCGCGTACTCGGAGAAGGTGCCATTGAGCACCCCTTCAAAGGGGCCCCATCCATATCCCATCGTGTTCTCACATAATGTTGGTTGTTTCGCTATGGCGCATCCGTAGCATCTACCGCACCAATTATGTGACCAAACTAAATGATCTCCTTCAGAAATTCTGGCTCCTTGGGAATCATATATTTCTTTGGATCCTAGCTCTACCACCTTTCCTGTCCCTTCGTGACCCATAATCAGCGGAAGGCGCGCTAGCTGATTGAATGTTCCCTCTGAAATGTGAACATCTGTGCCACAAACTGTCGCTGCCTCTACTTCAACAAGGATTGTCCTACCCGTTGGAGGGATAATCGGGCACTCTTGAATTTCTGGGCCCGTTTCATAGCTTTCTAGAACAACCGCGCGTGAATAATCTTTCATTTGATTTCCTCCCGTGGGTCTTTCCATATCTGCCCGCGTTCAACTACTGGATCAAGGAGACCCTCTTGTACCCACTCAACGTATGCATATGGGTCATAGGTCTTTGGAACTTGCCCAGGGTACCCTATCCGGACTTTTACTTCCTTAACTCGGTAGTACGAAGCTGCGACAACAGTTGTTAATGCAGTATATGCTTCAGGGTCTTTGTTAAGAAGCTCGTCAAGATCAGTGAGTTGAAACGTCTCATTAGGTAATAGAGCAATAGCTGTTTTTAACCCTTTAGCTAGATCTGGACGCGAATCAAGGACTTTCAATAGGCTAGCTTCGAAACTCCCGGTACCTGAGACTGATGGCATCTGGGGTGTCTCAGGAAGCATTACATCGGCAATGTTTGCGAGGTGACTTATAAGGCGCTGATCGAGATCTATCATGATGGCACAGCCTGCAATGATCGTGATTTAACTAAGTTGTCTGCTGTTCGCAATGCTAATGCTGTAATGGTTGCTGTCGGGTTAACTCCGGAAGACGTTACAAAAACGCTTCCATCCACAATATAGAGATTTTCTATATCATGAGACTGCTGAAAACGATTCACTACTGAATTTGCTGGGTCATCTCCCATTTTGGCTGTGCCCATCAGGTGCCACCCTGAATATCGCAATAGATTAGCTGTGGTTACGTCTGAAGCACCAGCTGCTCGAAGCGATTCTTCGGCTCTCTCAACCTGAAATCCCATAAGCCTCTCAGAATTCTGCGATATTTTATAGTGAATTTTCGGAGAAGGGATACCACTCGAATCAGATAGCGATTCATCAAGCTCAATAAAGTTTGATTCTTCAGGAAGGTCTTCACCGAAGATTGCCCATGTAGCCCCTTTACCAAAGGTTCGATTCATAAGTTCATGATGCTGTTCACCCCACACTTCTGTCCCAGAGCGCATTGGTAAAACATGGTTTAGAGGTCCACCAACGGGTGAGAGCGCCCATTTTGCTCCACGGACAAAGTCATTCTGTGGATCGGTCTCGTAGAATTGATACGAGGTTATGCTTGCTCCAAATTGACCCTGCCACCCTTCTAAAGATTCATCAAACCATCCCGTTACAACAGCAAATGGATGCATCATTAGTCTTTTCCCAACAAGGCCACTGGAGTTAGCCAAACCGTTAGGAAACATCGAGTTATTTGATAACAAGAGCAGTCGGGATGTTCCTATTGCGTTAGCAGCGAGCATCACAACCTTCGCTCTCTGGTGAAATTCTCTTCCTTCTGGATCCACCCATATAGCTCCGGTTGCTAATCCTTGGTCGTTTATAGTTATTTTTCGAACTCGAGCCGATGTTATAAGTTTTGCCCCCGCACCGATTGCCTTTGGCCAGTGCGTTAGATCCGTTGAAGCCTTAGCACCCTCCCCACAACCTGAAGTACAGACNCCACGCTGCACACAAGGGTTTCTTCCGTCATAGGGTGCAGAAAGGATGGCATTTGGCTCTGGCCACCAATGCCATCCAAGGTCATTATGGGCCTGCGCTACTTTTCTTCCAGCTTTACCTAAAGGCAATGGAGGCAATGGATAGTCTGGGTGCGCTGGGTAGGCAGGGTCGCCTGCCAAGCCAGAGACCCCTATTTCGAGATCAATCTGGTCGTAGTATGGCGCAAGTTCAAAATAATCAATCGGCCAGTCTTCAGCGACCCCATCGAGACTCTTGACTCGGAAATCCGATGGGAGCATTCTGGGCCAAGTCCCAGCATAAATGACCATGCTTCCACCGACTGCATTAAACATGAGCGGGTCTATGTCAGATTTTTCAGCATTCACTGGGTAATCAGAATCTAATTTCCGGATGTTTGGGCTCANAGCCCAATCCTTTCGTATAGCTAGTTCCCAGTCATCTTCTGCACCTCGANAGTTATTTCTATCTGGCCATTCTCCTTGTTCAAGACAAACAACCGAAAATCCCTTTTCAGCAAGATGGCGCGCAGCTACACCGCCTGAGGCACCTGCCCCAATAATCAATACATCTACATTTTCTTCTCTGGCCATATGTTACGAAAAACTACAAGATGGGCGGGAGCAATACACTCCCGCCCATCTTCCCGATNCTAACGGAGGTCCTCGTTAGTTCGGCTTCCCATATTCTCAGCATCAACTAATTCAATTGGTGCTGGAATAAAGTAATCTTCTCCAGTTGAGCCGGTAGTCAGGAACTTATGAGCTACTTCAGCAGTAACGTTACCCCATTGGAGTCCGTGTAAAGCAATAGTCGCATCAACACCTGTTCCATCTCGGATCTGATCAAATACTGCTGGTTCACCGTCACTACCAGTGATCCAAATATCAGCTTGATCAATTCCTGCTTCGGTTACAGCCTGAACTGCCCCAAGAGCAAGAGCATCCGAATCTGCCCAAATCGCTTTNAGATCTGGATTAGCAGTTAAAGCATCTTGAGCCAGTCGTAGGCCTTCTTCTGCGGTCCATGAATCAGCGCTTTGGTTAAACACGACATCGATTCCAGGATTCGCAGCTATAACTTCATCAAATCCTTCAAGNCGCCCTTCAACATACTCNGAACCTCCAGGTCCACCTATACGCGCCAGCGTTCCTGATCCACCAAGCTTTTCAACCATCCATTCGGTCTGATCAACTCCTGTGTCTCTCCAGATAGCACCAACGAAACCAATCTCAAGTGAATCGTCTTTCACACTATCTCCGGTTGACAGAATAGGAATGCCTGCTTCTTTCGCCACTTGATAAGCAGGTTTGAGAGCAACTAGATCACCAGGTGAAGCGATAATTAGATCAATTCCTTGAGTAACCATGTCCTCAATCTGCGCCACTTGGTCTTCCATTACATATGCAGCATCCGCTGAAGTGAAGTTCCAGCAATTCTCAGCACCGAATCTCCTTAAACCTTCTTCCAAATCACGGAAATAAAGGATGAACGTTGCCAAATTGGCATAAGCAACATCATAAGTTTCTGAGCATGTTTCTTCTTCACTAGCTGTTTCTTCACTAGCTGTTTCTTCACTTGCCGCTGACGCGCTAGATGAATCATCATCGTCATCTCCGCAACCAGCAAAAATAAGTAAAGAAACCATTAATAATGAAGCTAAAAGCTTCCATTTCTTTTGTTTCATTAGGTATTCCCCCTCCTCAAGGGTCTCTTCTCAAAGGTTCAATTTTGAACCTGTTTTTATGAGATCTTCTTTGACACTTTGTCCGTTTTCTTTCTGGTTAGAGGCAATAAGTGCCGTATATCGCACGACGCGACTTCGAATCAGGTCTGAAGTCATCGCTAACATGAACACGAGACCTATCCAGACATCTTGCATATTTGACGTAATATTTAAGAGGTTTAAGCTATTTTTAAGTACTCCAATTAGTAAGACTCCTGCAAGTGTTCGCGGTATAGAACCTCGGCCGCCGAAAAGGTTTGTACCTCCTAGAACCACTGCTGCAACAGCAAAAAGTTCAGTGAGTACAGCCGCGTTTGGTTGTCCAGAGTTAACTCTCCCAAGCAAAGTAAAGGCGGCAATCGCTAGGGCCAATCCACCGACAAGAAATACTGCGACTCTTACTCTTACCACATTGATGCCAGCACGCCTTGCAGCTTCAGCATTTCCTCCCACGGCATATACCCGAAGACCAAATTGGGTATACCGCAAAATAATATGGAATATCACACCAACAGCGAGAGCTGACCAGATAGGCATTCGCAAACCCAAAATTTTATACTGCCAAAAATCCATCCACGCTTCTGGGAAACCGCCAATTGTGCTACCGGAAGTGATTTCACGTGCTAAACCTCGAGCCATAACTAACATCCCTAAGGTTGTGATAAACGAAGGGACTCGAAGTACCACACTTACAAAGCCAATGATCAAACCGAGGATCAAACCTGTGCCAAGGCCTGCAAGAATACCAAGAAAGATACTTTCGTTTTTCACCATTACATCAGCTGAAATCACTCCGATCAGAGCTATTGAAGATCCTTGAGAGAGATCCAATTCAGCTGCAATAATTACAAAAGTCATTCCGAAAGCTGCGATAGCGAGAAATGAAGTTTGGAGTAATATATTCTGTAAATTTCTCGTTGTCAGAAATACGTCAGATTTGAAAGACATGGTGACGAACATTATGAGAATCACTGTAGGAGCGAACCCAGCATCGAAAAGCCAAGGGAAAAACCTGCGAGCCCAGTGGTCCCCAGCAGTATGTGTAGTAGCCGTTTGACTCATGAGGATACCTTCTCCGAGAGCATTTCTCGATGTGCGTTAATTCCACTCACAACATGGCCAGTTAGCGCCTCCATGTACAGCTCACCTGCCTCGGCGGTTGCTCCATGCGGATCTCCAATAACCCCAATGCTTGATAGCCCCTGCATCCCTTCTGACATCAATTTTGAGCTTGCTTGATCTGCAGGACCTACAAAACCAGACTCGTACTTCTCCTCACGGACTAGGTCAGGGCGAATCGAAAGGATGATACTGGTTTCAAAGTGGCCAGCATGCGTTCCGACGACTTCGGGATCAAGACCAAGTTGTGCAATGGCTACATCATGTATCAGTGATCGTTGGGTTGGCCAATCATCAAACGAAACTACTAGCTCATCTGCAAACCTCTCTTTGACAAGGCTCATAGAGGTACAATTCCCCGCATGACCAGTTACCAAGTAGATCGTCCGGAATCCATGATGTAGATATGCAGAGACAATATCAGCTAGATGATTTACATAGTTTTCAGATGAGATTGTCGAAGTCCCAGAAAAGCTAAGGTGGTGTCCTGAAACTCCTACAGGGATGCTTGGCGCTATGAGACTCCCTCCAACCATATTTGCTACACGCTCAGCTAATTTTTCAGCAATAATTTGATCTGTTGATAAGGGGAGATGCGGACCGTGCTGCTCGCAAGCTCCCAAAGGAACGATGAGATCTAAGTCTTGAGAGGCAAGAAGTTTTTCAACTTTACGTGATGTCAACTCTCCTAGATTTAGATCTTCCATGAATACTCCAAATTGTCTAGGAACCTGCCAGTGTCCCATCAAGATACGTAGGCTTTTCAGGCTTACCGACCCCAATAATTACCTGGACTTCGACATCATCGTCTGTGTGGTTAAGAAGACCATGCATTACCCCTGCGGGTGCAAATATCATTTCTTTTTCATTAAGGACTGTCTCTTCTCTTGACCCATCTTGTCTTTCCCACCAAGCTGTAATTTCTCCTTTGAGCACAAAAAAAACTTCTTCAACTTCATGCGCATGAGACGGTGCCACCGCTCCGGAAGGCATTGTCATAACTGAGAGGGTGAAGTGATTGGCTGTAATTGTTCCTGGTTCAAAATGTTTTCCGGTAATGCTGGCGCCAACCATTCTTACATGGCCGCGTCGATACTGTTCATCGAGAGATGCCTGTTTCTCAAATGGTTCCCAATCCAATTCTTTAGAGCTATGACGCTGAATGTGATCGTGAAACTCTTGACTAGTGAAATCCCCTACCAAATTTCCCCACCTTATATAGACTCCAAGAAAGCCACTTAGTACTAAATATCTTAGTATTAAGATATCTAATATACTATTACCTATCTTCGACTTAGTCAAAATTTTCAAGTTCTACTAGCAGTGGACCCAAGAGACAGACTAGACACTTGGGCCTTTACAGTTCATCCATCCATTGAATTTAGAAAGACACCAGAGATAGAAGCCCTAACGCGTTTGACTGCAGTCATCTCACTATATTTCCAGGCTAGAAAATAACGCCTTGTTTTAGCTACTTGGGAACTCTCCAGAGTCACTCTTTCATCAAGTTGGCCTAGCCATTACACTATGTATTATGGATAGGAAGAAACCATG
Organism: Actinomycetota bacterium; assembly: GCA_002715425.1. The sequence goes on from PAYW01000004.1 coordinate 12,269, forward strand.
ACCTCTAAAGGAACGCACGGAGGAGGAGACTCTGGGCCGGCTATAGCTGGGGATGCCTCCACTTTCCCATCAGATGCCGAGCTTTCTAGAACCCTAGTCGCTTCGTCAACAACTGCATCTTTAAGCACACTTACAGAATCTGGGTACCCCTACGGGAGCATCGTCTCCTATATCCCAAACGATGATGGAGACCCAGTCATACTTGTATCCGACCTCGCAGAACACACAATCAATGCGAGAACCGATAGCAAAGCTTCAATGCTCATTGCTGAATCATCCGATGGAGGTGACCCGCTTGGCAAGTCCCGCCTTACCCTCGTTGGTCGCCTATCCATTATCAAAAATCCAGATAACATTCGAGAAAGGTACCTACAGAGACATGAACACGCATCATTCTATGTGGACTATGACGACTTCAATTTCTGGAAACTATCTGTAGAAGAAATCCGATTTGTTGGGGGATTTGGCCATATGAGCTGGGTAACAAGCCACGACTACAAAGATGCGGAAGTCGATCCCCTATTCGAAACCGCTGCCGGAATTATCTCCCATATGAATGATGACCACAGCGACGCGAACCTTTTATACGTCAAAGCTCTCACAGATCTAGACAACTGTGAGCAGGCAACGATGCTTGGAATCGACCGATATGGCGTGACTTTACGAGCTATAACCCAGTCTGGCCCAAGAATGGCAAGAGTTGGCTTTCCTTCACCACTATCTCTAGCTGACGAAGCAAGACCAGCAATCATAGCTTTACTTGACCATGCCAAGAACCTTTAAAACGGTCAGATAAACAACGGGATTAGCAATGCTGCGACCATCATAAAGGCAGTGACTCCTGCGACGATACGAATTGTTGACTTTTTCATATGGTGGGCCGTGAGGGATTTGAACCCCCGACCCCCTGCGCGTCATGCAGGTGCTCTAGCCAACTGAGCTAACGGCCCTAGACGGATGATGCTATCAGTCAAAATTCCTTGTTGCTCATTCCTTAGACTATGTATGACGCTTAAAGCCCGATAGGCCAGCCAATAATGAGATAACTGAACCTCCTAAAACCGACCAGAGGCCTAAATCGAAATCCAGCTTTGCGTTACTAGCGAAAGCAGCATCGATAGTGGGAAACCGCTGGATAAGATTTTCCGGAATGTTGTTTGAAGTATTAGTTATATCGACAATGCTGTAAATAGAAAGGGCTAAAGCAACTCCGGCGCTAATGATCATTGCAAGCCCAACCCAGCGTTTTCTCTGTCCGGAAAGAAATAAACCAGCAACGAAAGCACATATTCCTCCGGTTATTAACGTCCCAATCCCATTAGAGTCACCTATCCCCTCTACAACACCAGTTGTCAGACTCCCACCGGCCGTAGCCCAATCAAGGAAAGAACCAATGACAAGAAATATTGCCCCGATGACTCCTAGAGCTCCTGAAAATAAGTCCGGAGGAAAAGCAGGCCGAACTGGCTGATGAACGGCGGTTGGTGCTCTTTCTGTAAGAGTCGTAAATTTTGGATCACCATCGTCACCGGCATTCCCACCACCTATAACCAGAATAGGTTCCCCATCATCCGACTCTTCTCCCCATCCATATGTTCGTGAGAAATACTCTGGAAGACTTTCTTCGTTTTCCTCGTTCGACTTCGCCATAGGACCAATAGGAGCTGTCGAAGATTCCGCGTTTTCTTCACTGGATGAAACATGGCTTGGATACCATTGTCCATCTTTGTCTTGCCACCAGTCAGGACCGCGAGGAACATCACTCATATCAGAAGAATAGTTCGACTCAAGCCACCTCGCATGAATCATGAATGTGTTTGAGCGCCGGGCGGGATTTGAACCCGCGATTGTACGGCTTTGCAGGCCGCTCCCTTAGGCCACTCGGGCACCGACGCTTGTCTAGCACTAACGTGCCTTACAAATAGTGCCCTACTCCGACCAAGTCCCGATCAGCTACAGAGCAT
>PAYW01000005.1 GCA_002715425.1 Actinomycetota bacterium
TTTCCCCAAGTTCCTAGCTCAGTCTTATCCATATATTGAGACTCCGTATGTTAGCGCCCAGAGGACAGACAATACCAAAAGCCAAAAGTCACTTAGTACCGTACGCACCGGATCCTCTCCAAAGCCAGTTTGAAGTCGTAATCGGTATCGAAGCAGTGCCGAAGTGAAAAGAAATAATGACACCAAAGAGTAGCTAGTTTGGGTATTTGCTGATTGGCCCAGCCAAAATCCGTATGTGAAAACTGCAAGCGAGGATGACAATGCCATCAAAGTCTCAAGTATCTTCAACGAGTAGAACTTAAGAACTAAACGTGACATATGGGTTTGATATGTAGACAACTCGGCGAACCTTTTACCAGCTACAAGAAAAAATGATGTGGAAGAGACCAAAGTGATGAACCAGAAGGAGAGTGGAATATTCGTAGGCATGCCACCAGCAACAGCTCGAAGAACAAATCCTGATGCGACAAGGACCAACTCTATATATGGAAGCTCTTTTACCTTTACTGAATATAGGAAATTAACGAAGGCGTAGACCCCGAGGCAAATCCCTAGACCTGAAGAGAGGAGAAAGCCTAATGTCAAAGAAGTTATAGAAAAAACTAAGATCACTCCGACTAAAAATCGAACTGATACTTCGCCATTTGCTATCGGCCTTTTCGCCTTTTGGGTGTGTTGTTTGTCGGCTTCGATATCACACAAGTCATTAAAAAAATAGACACTCACCGAAACGAGAAGGAATAGAAAAGCAGCACTCGAAGTCCTAAATAGGGTGTTTCCATTATCGATTTCCCCAGCTGCCAGTGGTGCAGCAAATACTAATAAATTTTTAAGCCACTGGTGTGGCCTTGCGGCAATGAGATAAGGACTCAAGCGCTGCATTCAGGTTTAAGGTCTAAGAAATTTGATGGCCTATCACGAGGGGGTATAAGTGGGTGGCTTCTCTTAATTTCAAATGTGTTCATGTTGAAAGTCCCTAAGCTCCCCATCTCAAAATATGTGTCGGAAATGACACGTATTCACTCTATTTAGTTTCTCATGTGAGGAATAATGTTAAATTTCTTCTTCTGTCTAGGTGCACTTCATAATACGCCACTATGGTCTACCACGTATATGAGTACGCGAATGTTGATCATTGTTTCTCTTGTTTGTGGACTAGTGATACTTTTGGCATTTACTACACAAGTTCTAATAGCATCCTAAATTTAGTGCTGCTATTTGAATAAATAGTTGATCATTGTAGCGATAGGATTTGGACATGGAAGATACAAAGTCTCACTTTGATCTGGTGATAGTAGGTGGAGGCCCTGGAGGGTACGGCGCAGCTCTATATGGCGCAGCTGCTGGGCTCGATGTGGCGCTAGTGGAAATGGGAAAACTAGGTGGCACATGTCTTCATGTTGGTTGCATCCCCGCTAAGGAATTGCTGGAGACAGCATCGGTCCTTCGCACAGTCCGCCAAGCCGAAGAGTATGGTGTCAAAGCAGGTGCCCCCGAATTAGACATGTTGCAACTCATGAGCCGAAAACAGGGAGTAATCGATACTTTAACTTCAGGCGTGGAAGGGCTGTTGGCAAGAAGGAGCGTAACAGTTTTTTCAGGGGTTGGAGAGTTGGCCGGCGGCAAACAAGTAAAGATTTCAGCTTCAGATGACAGTGGGCAAGTTATTTCTGGAGAAAATATTATTTTGGCTAGTGGTTCCAAGCCCAGATCGATATCGGGATTTGAAGTTGACGGAACGCTAGTCGTGACTTCGGACCAATTGCTTTCCCTTACTAAAGTTCCTTCGAGAGCAGTTATTATTGGCGGAGGGGCCATCGGAGTTGAATTTGCCTCAGCCTTAAATGACTTTGGCTCAACTGTTACTATTGTTGAAGCGCTCCCTCAAATACTTGCCGGCTGTGACAAAGATATTGCGAAAGTAGTACACAAGTCATTTCAGAAAAGAGGAATCGGTATTCGCACAGGAGTTTCGGTTGAAGGCCATACTCCCACTTTGGATGGGACCACTATTTTGTTGAATGATGGAGAAAAAATCGAAACAGACCTAGTAGTTGTCTCAGTAGGGAGAAGGCCATACCCCGATCTACTCGGATTAGAGAATGCAGGAATTAGTGCAGATACGAGAGGCTTTGTTCCGGTCACTGATTTCTGCGAAACTCAGTCTTCTGGTATCTATGCCATTGGCGACCTAATAGACACTCCTCAGTTAGCTCATGTCGCATTTGCGGAGGCTATATTAGCGATCAGACGCATATGCCGAGAGGATGTCACTCCGGTTGATTATGAAAAAGTACCATGGGCAATCTACTGCCACCCCGAAGTAGCTTTTGCAGGACTTAGCGAGGCAGAAGCGATCAAAGCGGGATACAACATAGAAGTATCTAAGCACCGATACTCAGGTAATGGGCGTGCCATGATCGTTGGTGATACAGATGGCCTAGTTAAAGTTGTTGCAGAAAAACTTTCCGATGGGACATTAGGGCAAATACTGGGAGTCCACATGGTAGGGCCTTGGGTCACCGAACAGTTGGGGCAAGGTTATTTAGCAGTTAACTGGGAAGCCACCGTTGCTGAAGTCGCCGAATTTATCCAACCGCATCCCACACTAAGTGAACTATTCGGTGAAACCGTCATGTCCCTAACTGGAAGAGGGTTGCACGGGTAGTTGACTTTCGGAAGATTTACCAGCTGCCACCGCCGCCACCACCGCCGCCGCCGCCATCAAAACCTCCACTAAAACCTGAAGACCATCCATCATCGTATGACGAAGAAGACGAAGGGGCGTATTGTGTTTTGCGAACATCGTAACTGCTATTAAAAGCGTAAGTGGCAAAAAGATAATCGTCCGAGATCAGGTCATCTTCGGAGTTGAAGCGAGATGATTGCTGGAATGCTCGGTTCCACGCATCTGCCTCACCAAGAGAAACTGCCCAGGCTGTGTACTCGCGCAGGACTCCGTTTTCAGATGCTGATTCAACATGTTTTGCCTCAGATTGACTTAGGAATTTTCTAAAGCCCTCTATCTGGATCCAAAGCCCAGTCCCCTTTGGAGTTCGAACAGCTAGTTCCCAAGCGCGATAGCAGACTGCTATGAGAGAACCGAAAATAATAGCTGAGACGATACTCCAAAGATCAAACACTCGAATAGGTGCGTTATGGGTAGTGAATCCGGCCCAGATGAAAACAGCAAAGGCTGCTGGAATTGCTAGCCAGCCAATAGCTTTAGTTCTAGAGAATGACCAAAGATTACTTTCCCACATCCATGCGTTTAGATCATTTTCCAGTTTTTTCCAACCAGACGTAAAAGCCTTGTCATACTTTCCTAATTCCACTTCATATCGGCCATCAAAAATCGTATCAAGAGGTCCGGCGCTACGTTGCGGAAACTTGTCGATCAGGACTCTGGCGCCATTATTTTCAGCAAGATCCACTTCTCCGCTTATGGCTCGTTCAAGGAGCCAAGCAGTTTTGTGGTCTTCTTTCACGGATTCTTCCAAAAGAATGCCACCTTGGTGCGCAGTAATTCCTTCAGGAGGGCTAAAGCTNAGGGNAACGAGTTCGGAAAGTTTNCCNGTGTCAGCTCTAGANATATCGCCNTCTCCNTCGTTGAATGCTGANTCAACAGCGCTTCCTGTCCTTACTTTGTCTCNCCCAAGNAGTCTCAACGCCCAGANAGNTNTNCCCCCNCCGAAAAGGNTNGCNNCNATNGCNATNANNCCNATNAAGATGAAAGTNAGATCTCNCCCNGNNTTTGGNGCATTTGGGGGTTCAATGAAANTTGGAAGATTTCCGATGNCNTGNCCTAATTCTGCTTGTATGTTTACTCCTTGAGAAGAACGTAGGCCATCAATTTGAACGAATAAATGGCCTGGGGCGACCTCCTCTAATTCACATGAGTNTTCATNAAAAAGACTTACAATCTTGCACTTAGGNTTTTCGANGTCGAATGGAGAAATTACTTGAATCTGCACATCATCCATGGACCGACTCCATCCCGTTCCAACCGCATTCCAATTAACTAATGAGTTCTGAAGGTCTGAAATTGTATTCAGAGAATAGCTAAGTTCGTATCTGTGATTGCCAGTAATGGTTATATTCGGATTTCCTATCCGAATTCTTAGTTCGTCAATATCGCAGTTGTATCCACAATAAATTGTCCACATGGATGGGGCTGAAGGCGACTCGATACTAATGATCTGTTCCTCCAATAGGCCTGGGACGTCTCGATAAATTCCTCGCCTGCTTTCATTTCCAAAGTCGTAGTCGATTACTTCACGAATAATAGTTGACTCATCGTTGCTGATTTCGGCCACAGTCCAATAATTATCGATCTTTTCTACTGGTTTGGCGAAGGTAATTAGTCCTGCTCCAAGCCCTGCGAAGATAGCAAACCCTAGGATCGGATACCAGGAACTTTTCCGTCGTTTCTCTGTATAAGTAGTCATTATCTTTATTGCTTAACTTCTAGGGGGTTTGATAACTCACTATGAGAAAAGTATTCTCGCACCTCAAATCTAAATATTCGTGCAAAAAAACTAAAGGGAAGGATCTGCAGTTGGTTATTGAAGTCCAAGGTAACGTCATTGTAGTACTGTCGCGCATACGCTAGAAGGTCCTCGGCTTCTGACAGCTCTTCTTGAACCTTGATAAAGCTGTCACTTGCTTCTAGCTCAGGGTATGACTCAGCGATTGCAAAAACCTTCTTTAAGCATTCGGTAACAGAGTTATTGCGATCAGCTAGTTGAGATCTTCCTTCAGTGGAAATAGCAGCTGCTCTAGCCAGTGTAATCTCCTCAAATGTTTCCTTTTCATGAGCTGCATATCCTTGGGCGACCTGCACGAGGGCTGGTATCAGGTCATATCGACGATTTAGCTGGACGTCGATAGCCGCCCATGCATTCTCAGTTGAATTTCTTAATCGAATAAGTTTGTTATATATATGAGCGATAAAAAATAAAACAGTAGATACTACGATGAGTACGATCCAAACAGCCATTAGACTCCTGTATATAGGGCGCAGACCAGATACTAGACTTAAAGCCGTGGAAGGGAAAGTACAGAGCCTCAATTGAATGTTTTGACAAAAGATACAGAATTCAGAATGATGGAAGACGCTTTGCCGTTTCCACTGCAAGTTCGATGGTTAGGAAAAGTTCGATACAGCGACGCACTTGCGGTCCAGGAAAGCCTCTTTGAAGCCAGGCCAGAAAACTATCTACTCCTTATGGAGCATTTTCCTGTCTTTACTCTTGGAGTGAATGGCGACGAATCGAACATACTTGTAGACCCATCAAAAATCGGAGCTGAGGTTATCCGCATCAAACGAGGCGGAGACGTAACCTACCATGGCCCAGGGCAACTAGTCGGATACCCAATNCTNANTGTTCCAGGCAAGCGAGGCGGAGGTATGGCNGANACNTCNGCNTACNTTAANTCTGTAGAGCAACTNATCATCGACGCANTANAAGANCTNGGCCTTNCAAATTGNGGTCGAATAGCTAAATATCCAGGTGTATGGGTCGACCCAAAAGGAAACTCTCCAAGAAAAATAGCTGCCATAGGAGTTCGTCTTTCGAGAGGGAGGTCAATGCATGGTTTTGCAATAAATGTTGATCCTGATATGTCTTATTTTGATGCTATTGTCCCTTGCGGTATTAAAGAAATGGAGGTTACGTCACTTCACAAAGAGGGTCTTAATCTGAATCTTAAAGAAGCAACGGATGTAATCTCTGNATTAGCTGCGGCAAGATGGTCAGGGGGTCGATTAAATCGATCCGATGTAGCTTGGAGAATTCGNAGNCAAGACCTAAGCCCCTTTACTAGAGGAGAGGGGCCAGGAACTCGGAAGCTCAATGTGAGTTCAGCTAATAAGAACGCTGAGGCGGCGCAGTCTCTGACGGCTACCAAAGTCGAATTAAAGCGCAAGCCTGAATGGATGAAAGTCAAGGCGCAATTCGGACCAGAATACAGGAAAATAAAGCAAACAATGCGAACGAACCAACTTGTTACTGTCTGTGAAGAGGCAGGGTGCCCCAACATATATGAATGCTGGAAAGACGGGACAGCGACATTCATGATCCTTGGAGATAGATGTACAAGAGCATGTGGATTTTGTCTTATCAATACTCAGAAGCCCTTCCCTCCAGACCTAGATGAGCCTCAGCGTGTAGCGGATGCTGTCAATTCCATGGGCCTAGATTATGCAGTAGTTACAATGGTCGCACGAGATGACCTTGCGGATGGAGGCGCCCAACAAGTCGCTAACACCGTTGCAGCTATTCGTAAAACAAATCCCTCTACAAGCATTGAAGTTTTAATTTCAGACCTTAAAGGCAATCCCGCTGATCTTGGAAAAGTTTTTGCTAGTAGTCCAGATGTACTAAATCATAATGTTGAAACAGTGCCCAGTCTTCAAAGAACTGTCCGTCCATCTGCGAGCTATGCACGAAGTCTCGCAGTTCTTTGCCATGCGAAGCAACATGGTTTGGTTACAAAAACATCAGTTATGTTAGGTCTCGGAGAAACAGAAAAAGAAGTTCTTATTCTGTTAAAAGACTTAAGTCGAATCGGTGTAGATATCGTAACCCTCGGACAATACCTATCTCCGACCTCAAATCATCTTCCTGTAGAACGATGGTGGACCCCCGATGAATTCCAAGAATTCAAGACCTATGGCGAGTCGTTAGGTATCGCCCATGTTGAATCTAGTCCACTTACAAGAAGCAGCTACCATGCCAAGCAATCAGAAATTTCTGTTCGTCAATCATGAATATTCGAAAGTTAAGTAAAGCTGAGAATATCCTGCAGTTTTGTCAAAGAGAAAATCAACGTACCATAAAATTATGTTTATTGATCGCATAAAAGACGTTCGACATGCCATGGAAGAGAATGAAGTTGAAGCCCTTTTATTATCAGTAGGAGCCGACTTACCTTACTTTACAGGGTATGAAGCTATGCCACTTGAAAGACTAACAATGCTTGTTCTACCAAGAGAAGGACAAGCAAAATTAATTGTTCCCGCTCTAGAGGCTCCAAGAGTGCAAGAGCAACCAGAAATATTCTCACTTCGTCCATGGAAAGAGTCCGAAGACCCCATTGCAATACTTGTGGAAGAATTAGGAGCGTCAAGATCGGTCGCTGTTGGGGACACTACATGGACCCGTTTCACAATCGAGCTTCTCAATCAGTTACCTAACCTCAGGCTGTCGAGAGCAAATTCGATTACTAGCATCATAAGGTCAAAGAAATCGCCCGACGAGATAAAACGGCTTAAGAAAGCAGCTTCGGCTGTAGATCGAATCGCAGCTAGATTGCAAAGTGGCGAAATTGAATTGATTGGAAAGTCTGAGAGTCAAGTGTCTAATGAACTTGGAGCTCAAATTCTGGAAGAAGGACATCATAGGGTTAATTTTGCCATTGTTGCTGCAGGTGAAAACGCTGCGAGTCCTCATCATGAAGCTGGTCACAGAGTAATCCAAGAAGATGAAATCGTCCTCTGCGACTTCGGGGGTACATGGATCGGAGAGGACGGTGTTGGATATTGTTCAGACGTCACAAGATGTATCTGGACTGGCACTCCTCCCGATGAGTTCCTCCATCTCTACGATGTACTTCAGCGAGCTCAAAGTGAACAGGTAAACGCTTGCTTGCCTGGAACACCCGCTGAAGAAATAGACCGGATCGGAAGAGAAATTATAACTCGAGAAGGGTACGGGCAGTACTTCATCCACCGAACTGGCCATGGAATAGGTGTTGAAGCTCATGAGGATCCTTACATAGTAGAAGGAAACAAAATTCCTGTTACTTCAGGGAATGTTTTCAGCGTCGAACCAGGAATCTACATACCGGATAAATGGGGGGCAAGAATTGAAGATATCGTAGCAGTTACCGATCACGAACCTCATTCTCTCAACACCGTGGATCATAATTTAGCTGTTCTCAGCTAGGTACTCTTATGAAAATCGAGGCATCGACCTTCTTTCTTCAGTGGGCTACTGGCGGGATGCTTTTCCTCTGGGTAACTACACGAGAACGGTTGGTGGGACTCGGCTATGGTTGGACAACAAGGATTATCTATATTGCAATAGCCGCATCGAGTTTAATCATCGGGTTAAACCTAAATTCATTATGGGTCAGGGAAATCTCAACGGTTTTATTCCTAGTTGTAGCTTTGATCAGCATGGCAGTATCAATAAAAAGAAAAAATGCAGGAGTCACCGGTCAAAAAATTGCAGCACAGAATAGGTCCCGACGAGTCGCAGAAATGCTCAAGCGGGATCAATTAGTACCTGGGTCTGAGAGAGTTTTAACCTCAAAAGAGTTCCCACCATTTCTTGACCTACTCGCCCCAGCATGCGGGGTAGTTGGTTTAATAGCTGGATCTGTGGAAGCCGGTGGATCCACGTGGCTTGCCATTTGCCGGATTCTCACAGGGTCAGCATTTCTTGGTGCGGTTTCTAACTCAATGCTTCTTGGCCACTGGTATCTAGTTCAGCCAGGACTCTCGCGGAAACCGATACATGCTCTGATTAATTGGACTGGACTTCTGTGGCTCCCTGAACTGATTTTCTTACTCATCCCAACAGGCATGATCTCAGTCCTCAATGGAACAATTGACGATAATTACAACGGTCTCTTGGGCTGGTTTTGGGTTGCGTGCGTCATAGGCACAATTGTCTTAGTGTTTGTTACGAAGCTAGCACTTCGTGAAAAACAATACTCAGCAGTGATGGCAGCTACCGGACTAATGTACCTAGCGATTTTAACTAGCTTCGGGATGGATCTCGTAGCTAGAATTCTTCTAGATACCTGAACCCAAGAAAATCAAAATTTGAATTACAACGTGGTATCAAAAGGATAATAAAGCTAAATGGAAACTGAGCAACCCCCAAAATCAAGAAGATCTATAGCAAAGTGGGCCGCAATTTTACTGCTCTTAATTGTCGTCATAGTGGTCCTGCTTTGGTACTTTGTACTTCGTGATACATCTCCAGCAGATGTCAATAGTCAAGCAGCCAAAGAAGCAAGAGATGAAGCTTTGTCCGAAGCTGGAACATCTGAAGTCCAAAGTTTAGACGGTGTATGGATAATCGATACAGAAATCGGTGAATTTAATGACGCCTGCCTAACCGAAGTATGCGGTTCATCATTTGTTGGATTTCGTATAGATGAAGAGCTAGTAGGAATCGGTGGAAAAACTGTTGTAGGAAGAACTCCTGATGTCAGCGCTCAATTTACAATAAATGGGAGTGAAATAGTTTCCTCTGCTGAAGGAGATCGCCCAACCGTTACGGTAGATATGACCAGCCTCATAACCGACGACGCCAGCAGAAATAACGCAATTAAACGGCAAGCGATTGAAACGAGTAAATTCCCTGAAGCATCCCTTGTGATCACTGAATCAATAGATTTCAGTTCAGCGACCGACTTAGAAACTGGATTTACAACAGAGATCCTTGTTGATCTAACCATCCACGGAGTTACGCAAGAAGAAACGATAGAAGTAACTGCATCATTTGATGGCAGCCGTATTTTGGTCTTTGGGAATTTAGGCCCCATACTGCTTTCAGACTACGAAATCGAAAAACCCAGATCAGCTGTCGTTCTTTCTGTAGAGGATAATGCACTAATGGAATTTCAGTTATTCTTTAAAAAAATTGACTGACGTCCCATTCTTTTTTATCTCACGAACTGCACTTAGGAAACAGACGATGTAAAGATACTTCCGGTATGGTCAATGGTATGAAAATCTATACTCGTAATGGCGACGATGGGACAACAGGATTGTTCTATGGCGGCCGAGTTCGTAAAGACTCAGATCACCCTTCCGCATATGGAGATGTTGATGAAGCACAAGCTGCAATAGGGCATGCGAGATCTCAAGTTGAGCGTGGTAGTGAGATTGACAGTATTCTGGTCCATGTCTTGAGAGACCTGTGGGTGCTCATGGCTGAGTTAGCTACCCTTCCCGAGAATAGAGACAAGCTTGAAGATGGTGTGAGTCTTGTGACAAATACCATGGTTGAAGATTTGGAAAAGTATATTGACAGAACGTCAGATAAATTTTCTGCTCCTACAGAATTCGTTATACCCGGACAAAACCAAACTGCGGCTGCCCTAGATATAGCCAGAACTGTAGTTCGTAGAGCTGAGCGGTCAACACTAAAAATCCAAATCGATGGCTCATTCGTTGGTCCTTATCTAAATCGCCTTTCAGACCTCATGTGGATGCTGGCTCGGTGGCAGGACCAAGGTTCGCTTTCAGCGCGAGAAATTGAAATAAATAAAGAGGTGTAAATATGTCGCTAGAAATAAAACTCACAGCTAAAAAGCCTGTACGTTCCGAATTGCATGTGACGTTAATCCATTCAGATCGCTTCAGCTCAGATGATTTAGGATTAGATACACAAACATTAAGAGCAAGTGGGTTTGATGCAGATTCAGGGCAAATCATTTTTTTNCCNGCNACTGGNTCNGAACCCTTTTTGGGCCCATCTGCACTTCTTGGANTGGGAGAATCCTCNNNGGANANNAATNANATNTACAGGAANGCTGGAAATGNNCTAGCAAAAGCNGCAAAGGGNTTNAANCAGATCTCCGCTGAACTTCAGTCAGTGATTCTTGATGAAAATGATATTGCAGAAAGAGCCCAAGCCTTTTCAGAAGGTCTACTTATGGGGGCCTATGAATATATTGAGCTGAAATCTGATACAAAACCCAGAAAGCTCTCCACGGTATCAATAGTGGGGAGTGGTCGAAAGATGAGTAAAGGGGTAGAGCGAGCCAGAGCTATTTCACGTGGGGTTAACCTCGCCCGAAATCTTGTTAATCGGCCAGGGGGAGACTTAACTCCAACTGCCTTTGCAAGAGTTGCCTCAAAGACTTCTAAAGAGCACGGACTTTCAATAAAGATTCTTGGACTGCCAGAAATTAAGAAAGCGAAAATGGGTGGCCTTCTAGGTGTTAACAGAGGTTCTACCCAGCAACCACGATTTGTCCAGATAACATATCGACCTTCAAAACCTTCGAAAAAGCACGTAGCTTTAGTCGGAAAAGGAATCACATTTGATGCGGGTGGTTTATCCATCAAAACATCACAAGGAATGTCAACCATGAAATGCGATATGGGTGGGGCCGCAGCTGTTCTCGGAACGATGTCTGCACTAGAGGATTTGGCTTTCCCCGTCCGAGTTACAGGTTATATCCCCCTTACAGACAATATGCTCGGAGGGGATGCAACTCGTCCAGGTGATGTTCTCAAGATACGAAATGGGAAAACAGTTGAAGTTCTCAATACTGATGCAGAGGGCCGACTCGTACTTGCGGATGCGCTGTCTCTTGCTTCTGAAGCGAAACCAGATGCCATCATTGATCTTGCTACCTTAACCGGTGCGTGCATGGTCGCTTTAGGAAGTGAATACGCTGGTTTGATGGGTACTGATGCAGATCTCGCTGATCAACTGCTGCAAGCTAGCGAAGAAACTGGAGAAGATCTCTGGCAGTTGCCACTACCTGACTCGTATAGATCACAACTTAACTCTGAAGTAGCTGATATGAAGAACATCGGCTCCGGCCCATATGGCGGAGCAATTACTGCCGGATTATTTCTTAAAGAATTCGTTGCTGAAGGTATCCCTTGGGCTCACCTTGATATAGCTGGCCCTGCTTTTGCTGATGCCCCATGGGGTATTCACCCAAAGGGAGGGACAGGGTTTGGAGTCAGGCTTTTGCTCCGATTTATTGAGGACTTCAAGTAACCTCTCTTCTGTCCCAAATCCTTGGGGTAAAGGCCATAATGAGGTACGTTCCAAGAGCGCCTAGAAGGACTGTGATGATAAAGGGAATACCCTTTCCAGGTTGATCATCTAAAACACTGCTAAGGCCATCAACGCCTATTGCCAATAGTGCAATAGCCATAAATATCAGATTTGCAAATAGATGAATTAAAGAAGGAGGAGATGTTGTAGCTCCGAAACAACCGCATGACGCTACCTGGCCATTGCGAAGGGCAAGGAGGATAAAAACTGAAAAAAAAGCAAAGAGGGCGCCGGTGATTAGCGGTAAGTATCTTCCACCCACCAGTATTCCTAGTATCCCTATAAGAATTTCTGTGAATCCAAGAAGTTTGACTAGAGAAGATCTGGAAGGAAGTCCTATGGTTGATAGCGCCGACTTTGTTGGTAACGGAGAGAGAATTTTTGCAATGCCGCTAATAACAAGCACTTCGCAGATAACAAAATAAATTCCAGCGACCATTCGAGTAACATACAGGAAAGTTCGTATTTCTCAACCGGAGATTGTTTTCTTCAACAAATAAGTCATGTATAACCAACCTGAATCCTTTGAATTACTTAACGAAGTCAAATCCCTAATAGGGCAGTCAAAACGAATTGTGATTCTAACAGGTGCAGGAATAAGCACAGAATCTGGGATTCCTGATTTTCGGGGACCAGAAGGTATTTGGACCAAAAACCCTGAAGCGGAGAAGGCATCCAATATCAAATATTACACTAGTGATCAGGAGATTCGTAAGAAGAACTGGGCCCTTCGAGCGGAGGGAAAACTCTGGGCTGACGTAGAGCCGAATGATGGCCATTATGCACTTGTTCAGCTTCAAAAGAGAGAGATTCTTGACACTGTAATCACCCAGAATGTCGATGAGTTGCATCAAAGATCAGGGATTGATTTAAATAGAGTTATCGAGATCCATGGAACCACCCGAAAAGTAGCTTGCCTTTCCTGCGACTATCGAACTGAAATGGAAACCGTCCTCGGAAGAGTTAGAGCAGGGGAGCCGGACCCAGACTGTCCGGTGTGCTCAGGGATTCTAAAATCTGCAACTATTTCATTTGGTCAGTCGTTAATCCCTGAAGATCTTCAGAGATCAGAAACCGCAGTGAAAAATTGCGACTTATTGATTGCGATAGGAACCTCATTAGCTGTCGGCCCTATAAATCAAGTCGTTCCTTTGGCTTATCAAATCGGTGTGCCAGTGATCATTATTAATGGCGAAAAAACAGATTATGACCATCTCTCCACCTTTGTTATTAATGCTGATATAAGCACTACGCTCAGTTTCGTGTGTGGCTAAACATATCAACAGGGGTACCTAAGATAAGAAGAATTCACTTCATCTTTAGGTAGAATTCTCGTAGCTGTTCTAAGGGGGAGAGATGCCTAACTTTCGAGAACTACTTCAACTAGCAAAAAGTGAAATAGTGGAAGTTACAACGGAAGAAGCTGAAAATTTAATCGGAGAAGGGTGGCTACTCCTTGATGTCCGAGAACCTGACGAGTATGAACAAGGAGCTATAGCTACTTCTCTTCACATTCCAAGAGGTAATCTCGAAAGCGCCATTGAGGGGACTTTGCCCAACAAAGAAACAAAAGTTGTAGCAATGTGTGCTGGCGGCGCTAGATCTGCCTTTGCTGCCCAAACCCTTCAAAATCTCGACTTTCAAAACATAGTTTCGATGAAAGGGGGATTTAACCAGTGGAAAGATGAGAACAGGCCTTGGGTCATTCCACAAACGTTGAATTCAGATAAGAGAAATCGATACCAGCGTCACTTGTTGCTGCCAGAAATTGGAGATGAGGGTCAAATGAAGCTACTTGACTCGAAAGTACTTTGCATTGGCGCAGGGGGCCTTGGTTCTCCGGCCAGTTTGTACCTTGCCGCTGCAGGAGTGGGAACTTTAGGAATCGTAGACATGGATGTTGTAGACGAATCAAATTTACAGAGACAAATTCTCCATAATCAGGATCGAGTAGGAGAGCTAAAAGTTGACTCGGCGAAAAAGACACTTACAGCGCTTAACCGAGATATTAAAGTCGTCACATACAATGTCCGTCTTTCAGCTGAGAACATCGAGGAGATTATTTCTGGATACGACGTTGTTGTAGATGGAACTGATAATTTTCCAATTCGTTATATTCTGAATGATGCGTCGGCGAAAACAGGAATACCTGTTGTTCATGGATCTATCTTCCGTTTCGAAGGTCAAGTAACTGTATTCGATCCGAAGATTGGTCCGACCTATAGAGATATGGTCCCAGAACCTCCACCACCAGAATTAGCCCCGAGCTGTGCCGAAGCAGGAGTTCTTGGTGTTCTTCCGGGAGTTATTGGAAGTTTGCAGGGGCTGGAAGCAATAAAACTTCTTCTTGATCTTGGTGATTCGCTTGTAGGCCGTTTGCTAACATTCGACGCGTTAGAAATGACATTTCGTGAATTTAAACTTCATCGAGACCCTGATCTTAAAATTACTTGGGAGAACCGAGACAAAATTCAGATAATTGATCTTGACGGCCATTGCCAAGCAGCCCCATTACTAGGATCGTAGGAGTTCAGAGGTCGAGGTAGTAGAAGGCTCCGGCGTTTGCGAGTCCTGAAACGGTGCGTCCGGGTGAGCCTATGATGAGGTTTCCGTTGAGGACGCTGAACCATG
>PAYW01000006.1 GCA_002715425.1 Actinomycetota bacterium
AAAATTAAAGGTGCGGCATAAGCTGCTTGGATGCTGAAGAGGAGATTCAGCAAGATAAATGGGTACTCATCCCATAATCCATTAGCACCAGCAACGGCGTTTACTGTTATCCAGGCAATGACTAGAAGAGTCTGTAATGCAAGGTATTTACCCGTGCCCAGTACTCTCGCTATCCGCTCTGACCACATTCCAACTACGTCTTTGTCTTGGTTTGGGCTGGGGACGCTGATTTTCCCGGGTTGAGTTAAGGTGTTGTCTCGTACTTTCATGGAGTTGACCTTTCGATCAGACGAATAACTACGTCATCTACTGTGATTACTCCAACCAATCTTTCAAGAGGGTCAATGACGGCGACAGCAAGTAAGTCATATCTTGCTAAAAGGCTCGCGACTTCATTTTCGCTTGCTGATGGCCGTAAGGTTGGTTCTTCTCTATTTATACAATCTCCAACTTTATGCGCTGGAGGCTCTTGAAGAAGGCGGGGGAGGGTGACACTTCCAAGGTACTTACCGGTCGGGGCTTGAGTCGGTGATTCGGTTATAAACAACCTTACAGAAATAGCTGGAGGCA
The DNA here is from genome assembly GCA_002715425.1 of Actinomycetota bacterium. Next base: position 571 of record PAYW01000006.1, read on the forward strand.
AATCGGTGTCCCTTAGGCGGGCGATGGCTTCAGCGACAGTCGCATCAGGTGTCAGAATAATCGCTTCGGGATTCATCATTCCTCCCGCAGTATCTTCGCTGTATCGAAGAAGGGTTCGAATCTGAGCTACCTGCTCAGGGTCCATTCCAGAAAGGAACGATTCTCGTTGATCAGGGTCCAGTTCCTTTAAGAGGTCAATTTCATCGTCAATCTCCATTTCACCTAAAACTTCTATTGCATCTTCGAGCTCAAGATTTCGAAGGATCTCCGCTTGCTCTGATTCGGGAAGTTCTTCAAGAAGATCAGCTAGTCGACTTGCCTCTAGCGCTGACGTGAGCTCCGCTCTTCGCTCGCTGGGGATAGATTGGATTTCTTCTGCAGCATCGGCCTTATGAAGGTCTCGCAACCTAGCTAGGTCGCCAGATACCTGATCGACAAGAAATAAGTCAGCAACCAATGACCAATCGGTAATTTCGACTTGTTTCTTCCGTAATCGTCCACCCGAAGTCGTTGAAATTTGACTAGTGGAAAACTTACCTGACTTCAGATCGCTGGCTTTAAAACCGATATCGTTAATCTTTCCATTGCTCGTTGATACTCCAAGTAGATCTTCCGTTGCTAAGAACTCTCCAGTTCTTCGCCTAAAGAGTCTCAGATCAACCGTTCCTCCTCTTAGATGAACGCCATCTCGGTCTACNGCTTCGACTCTNCCTTCATGAACAAATATCTGTCTCCTATCGACGGAGGCCACAAANCCACGAAGACTGAGCTGATTCCCAGATATCTCNGGAGTTAAAATCAAGTCGTCTATCGAGCCCAAAATCCCTCCATCAGCATCAAAAAGAGATCGTTTTAGAACGCGAGTCGCCCATAATTCGCTGATATCGGTTTCCCCGCTCATTAGATTATCAGTAGTGCTCATCGCATTCTCCTAAGTACTAGAGTAGGAGACCAAACGCTTTAGATCTGACATTTACGAAGCTTTATAGGAGTGGGCCCACACTTCGTTATAGAAATAACAAATAAGGTGCTTANAAGTGGTAAATGTTTTTGTGATCTTTTTCGATGATAAATCTTTCAACGAGGATTCTAGGTTCACAGAAGATTNGTCCGCTTCGATTATTATTTAAATTCAACAACTCTAAGGAGAAATAGGTGACTTCTTGGGCCACGAAATCTCAACAGATAGTCGCTCATAGGGGGAACCCGTGGGATCATCCAGAGAATACGCATGTCTCCATACTTTCAGCCATCGAACTTGGGGCTGATGTTATTGAATTTGATATTTCTGTAACATCAGACAACATACCTATCGCTCTCCATGGCCCGAGACTTCAGAAATCAACCACCGGGCATGGAAGAGCTATAGACTTCTCTTGGCCCGAAATCAGCAACTATCGTGCCATTGACCGGAATGGCGAAAGCACCAGTGAGCCAATCCCAATGGTGAAGGATCTGCTTCGAGAGTTTGGTAACGAGACCTTCTGGAATCTAGATATTAAAGACCCTCGGGCAGTTCCACTCATATCTTCCATCCTTGAGGAGTTTTCTCTAAAGGAGCGAAGCGTTCTTTCCGGACTAACTGTAAAGCAAGTCTTGAAAGTTTCTTCCGAATCCCCTGATATAAATCTTCTTGTAAATCTATCTCGTTTAGATAAATTCTTTCTTCTGTCACGATTCTTTCGGAAGCGATGGGTAGCGTTCCGTTTCTCTGANATAGTGAAGCGCCCGTCTGTTGTTGGCATAAATATTCACTGGCGATACGTAAATCAGAAACTTATATCCATTCTGCATAGCTTAGAAACTGAAATCTGGACATTTACCGTTGATAAAGCTAAGGACATAGAGGAACTATTCTCATTAGGAGTGGATTCTGTTACGACGAACCGACCAGCTTTGTGTTCCTCGAACCTCCCGTAATTTAGAGTTAGAACGCGTTGTTGGCTAAGCTCGTTGTCTTAGTAAGTCGAGTGATGAGGAAAAGGAAGATATGGCNGAATTCATACAACTTGAAAAGNATACGACCACNGGAGTAGCCACNATCAGGCTTGAGAGGCCCCCAATGAACGCAATCAGTATGCAATTAGCCCAAGAATTGGGAGAAGCTGCGGAAGAATTATCTGGATCTCAAGAGATTGGAGCGGCCGTGATCTGGGGTGGTCCAAAGATATTTGCAGCTGGGGCTGACATCAAAGAATTTCCAGCAATTCAGGACAAGCCCGAAGCTATTGAATTTTCTTTGCACTTACACCAAGCGCTGCTTGCTATCGAGAACCTGCCTCAAATCACGATAAGCGCAGTAAACGGCTACGCATTGGGAGGAGGCTGTGAACTAGCTATGTCAACGGATTTTAGGTTTGCTGGAGAGGGGGCAGTTTTCGGGCAACCTGAGGTTTTGCTAGGTATTCTCCCTGGCGCTGGCGGTACTCAAAGGCTCATGCGCCTCGTTGGAATAACGAAAGCTAAAGAAATTAATTACTCTGGAAGGCAGGTCAAAGCGCAGGAGGCACAAGCAATTGGACTCGTATCAGAGGTTTTTGCCGACGAGGATTGCTACCCAAAGGCTCTAGAAGCAGCAGAGAGATATGCTCAGGGACCAAAATCCTTACAATATATAAAGAGGGCGATGATGGATGGCCTTCCACTTCCGCTTGAAGATGCTATTCGAGTCGAGGCTGAGGCCTTCGGGGACTGTTTTGAAACCGCAGACCGGTTGGCTGGGGTTCAAAGTTTTATTGAGCATGGGCCNGGGAAAGCGAAATTCACTCGAGAGTAGCAATGTCCTTGCACCCGAAACCTCGTGACCTCAATGAAATTCGGACAGCTGACCCAGTCGCTTTGTCTTCTCAGGTCATTGATCTAGGTAGGGCAGACGAGCCTACGAACAGGGTAAGCAATGAACTTTCTGAAATTGAAGATGATATCGCTATTGTTGAATCGTTCAGCCATATGGTGGTTTTTCGAACGGAAGATGGGCTAGTAACTTTTGATGCTAGCGGAGCCCAAAGCGGTCAAGCCGTTGTTGAAGCCCTTCGTAGATGGCGAACAGACCCTGTTCACTCGCTAGTTTACACCCATGGCCATTTAGACCATGTCGGCGGGTCAGGGGCTCTAATAGCCGATGCAGATAACCGTGGCTATAAGCATCCCACGGTCTTTGGGCATGAGAATGTTCCGCTTCGGCTTGAACGGTACGAGAAAACCAACGAATGGAATATCTTGATTAACCGTCGGCAGTTCGGTGGTATTTCTCCAAAACACGGGCTAGGCCTTTCTCACGGCCATCCCCGCTTTCTTCCGGAAGAAACTGTATGGCCTGACGTTGTTTACACAGATGAGATGTCTTTAAAAGTTGGCGGATTGGAGATGGAGTTCCATCATGGTAAAGGGGAAACAGATGACCATACGTGGGCTTGGGTTCCGTCGAAGAAGACTCTGGTAACAGGTGATCTCGTTATTTGGGTTTTTCCAAACGCTGGGAATCCTCAAAAGGTCCAGCGCTACCCTTTGGAATGGGCATCCGCCCTTCGTCAGATGATTTCCTATGATGCTGAACTCCTGTTACCAGCCCATGGTTTACCGATTGCGGGCAAAGGTCGCATCCGACAGGTGCTGTCTGATATCGCTGATGTACTCGAAGCGTTAGTCAGTGACACTGTTGCTCTTATGAATGGCGGAGCATCATTAAATGAAATCATACATGAGGTTAAAATCGACGAGGATAAGCTTGGACTTCCCTGGCTCCAACCCCTTTATGATGAACCAGAATTTGTAGTTAGGAATATCTGGCGGATGTATGGCGGATGGTGGGATGCTGACCCTGCTTCTCTCAAACCTTCCCCGCAATCAGACCTAGCAANCGAACTTGTGTCGCTTGTTGGAGGTGTGGCCCCACTCGTTAGCCGTGCACAAGAGCTAGCTGAAAATGGAGATTTTAGGCTTTCATGTCATTTGATCGAATTTGCTGCTAACGCAGAGCCAGAAAACAAGGTAGTTCATGGAGCTCGAGCTGAAATATACAGGATGAGAAGAGCTAGTGAGTCAAGTCTCATGAGTAAAGGTGTTTTCGCGTCTGCTATGCGAGAATCTGAAGCTATCTCATCTGACGATTGAGTAAATATGCCTAATAACTCGGGTCATTCTTCAAGTTCTGGGAAGATTCCTCGGCAAGTGAAAGTTCTTTTGACTGCTTCATTTTTTTCAGCATTTGCAACAGTAGGTCAGATAACCATAATAGGAAAACAAGTTTTCGATATGACTGGGAACGAATTAGACCTTGGGCTCTTAGGCTTAGCTGAATTTATTCCGGTAGCTATCCTCTCACCATTTACAGGACCTTTAGCTGACAGAAGAGACCGACGGAAGGTATTCGGCTGCGCATTATTGTGCGAGGCGATCGTATCATTTCTGATCTTCGTTTACATTGCTACCGAACCAACTTCTGTTTATCCAATTTTTGGCCTGATGATGCTTTTCGGAGTCGCACGCGCATTTGCGACTCCTGCGAGTCGGGCGCTTCCCATAGATTGGGCTCCAGATGATGTAGTAGAACGCGTAGTAGCACTAAAGTCTGTGGCCTTTCAAGCGGGTATCATAGCTGGCCCTGCCGCATTTGGATTTATCTTTGTTGCTGGNCGGTCAATTCCGTACCTTGCTGCTGTCTGTGCATACGTTGTCGCAGCTCTACTGCTCCTGACTATTGGGTCAATGCCTATTAAGCGACTAGAGACATCTGGTACTCGGCAGGCTTTTCGTGATGCGCTAGAAGGTTTACGGTTTGTTCGCTCCAAGCCTGTCCTGTTTGGGGCAATCTCACTTGATCTTATCGCAGTACTACTTGGCGGAGCGGTTGCGTTGCTTCCCGCCATCGCAGAAGACAGGCTTGGGGTCGGGGCGGTTGGGTTAGGTTGGTTACGTGCTGCTGTAGGTATAGGTGCAACAGTTGTAGCAGTTCGCCTTTCAATACGGCCATTGAAAACGCATATAGGCCGTTCGTTATTTGTCTCGGTAGGGATCTTTGGGATTGGAACAATCGTCCTAGGACTAACCACAAACTTCACGCTTGCCTTTTTAGCATTGATGGTTCTAGCAGGAGCAGATGCTGTTTCGGTGTATATTCGAGCAAGTTTGGTTCCTCTTGCTACTCCTGAGCGGATGCGGGGCCGTGTTCTAGCAGTTGAAGGAGTTTTTATAGGGGCGTCCAACGAACTAGGAGCTGTAGAGTCCGGTCTTACCGCTGCAGCATTTGGCCTTGTAGGTGCAATTCTATTTGGGGGAATTGGGACGTTAGCTGTTGTAGTCGTATGGTGGCGTTTCTTCCCTGCTTTGAGGAACGTCGAACGGCTGATAGACGTCAAACCTGACACTAGCTAGCCAGTTTCTCTCCCCACTATGTCCAAAAATGGCATACTCTAGTGGCACACTTAACGTATGGATGACACTCCTCTTCATCAATCAGGGCAACCGCCATTGACACAATCTGAGATGTGGTCGTTTTTTGTTCAGGAACTTTCAGACGAGGAACTTAGCAAGTTAGGTGTTTCTATTTTTGAAGAACAACGACAACGCGCAATTGATGGAGGTGATCAGGAGGAAATTATTACCAAGGCTTTCGAAGCTGGATTTGAACGCTCCGGTCTTGGGGTCATGCCATGGATAGAAGGATCCTTACTTGTCTGCCCCGGTGCGTTAATATCAAAAAGTCAGGGATCTCATCGTTGCCGATTCGTCAGTATTAATCAAGAATGGGTTTGGCAGTCAAGCATGCTCATAACTGAATCCAAAAGACCGGGACAAGGCTCTGACAAAGGATTCCGAGCGATAGCGCTTCTTCCTGTTATTGAAGGAACAGCAGTTGATATTGTCAGCGGACGTTTGCAATCCGGCGAACACAGAGCGCAGAAGGTGGTATCTCTTGAAGTCCGTGATGGGAAATTACTTCAAGTAGACACTCGCGTGATTTCTAACGGCGGCCATCATCACTAATTATTAACTGCGCTACTAAGCCCTTGGAATCCCATGGTACGGGGATCCCGCATCTTGGAACTGCTGATACAACTCAAAGAATTCTTCTCCAAATGGGTCGCCACCTCGTAAAGGCATACTTGCCCGCACAATAGTGAAATCAAGTGGAGTGAGTTCAGCAGCCGCGTTGAAGTGGTGCTCTGCCTCTTCTGCATGTCCGTTTCTTCGAAGATGAGCAGCGGTCTTGAAATGCAGCCTGGCTTGAACCTCATCTTCTGATAAATCGGGGACGGAGTATGAAGCGTCATTTGGTAGCGAACCTTCGTGGACCCAGTCGCGTACCTGCTGCATATGGGTTTCGCGACTTATTCCAGTAATTTCCGTAAAGGTATCGGTACCGAATTCCGCAGCTGCCGGTCTAGCAATCATGTTGTTCTCATCAATCCAAACGACTGATGGAACGTTACTAATTGCGTAGAGTTCTGTGAGGAGATGGTCTTGATCCATAAGTACTGGGTAGGTAGTCCCAGTTGCTAATTCACTTACTGCTGTTGTGTTCTCATCGATTGCAACTGCAATAATCTGGAAATTATCTTCCTTAAGCTCTTCGAACAGTTCCTGCCACCCTGGCAGATCAAATGCGCAACCTCACCAACTTGAAAAAGCTACAAGAAGTCGTTTTTTCCCTGCCCAGTCAGATAAGGCTCGGTCAACTCCTGAGATATCCGGAAGGGAGAAATCTGGAGCAATTCGCTGCGTCAAGGCATCAGACCTGACATTGTAAGGTTGACCAACTGCTACTATGCCGGCAGCTTCATCGGTCAGTGATGGGCGGCCCACAAGACTAGCGAGTTCGCTGAGATTAAAGGCTCCCTGACTGTTGGAATTGACGTTATCACTCAGAGGTATGCACGCATCGCCCTTACACAATCCTTCAGTTTTAAGTTCCCAACCGAGGACTCCTTCTATGTCCTTAGCGTGGAGATATGGAGCTCCATCAAACCATGAGCCTTCAATCACAACCGTACGGTCAGATAAAACGGTTATTTCACATAAAGTTGTCATGTTTATCTCCGAAGAGTAGAGGAATCGATAGCAAAGAGAGAAGCGGCTCCGCTTGTCACTGATGGAAGTAAGCCAGCAACTTGCGGTAGTATTTGCTGGGCGTAAAAAGTTGCTGTTTCTATTTTAGCTTCAAGAAATTCAGAATTTTCAGTATTATCTGCAAGTAAACTCTGGGCTGATAGTGCTGCTTTGCCTAGAAGCCATCCTCCTACAGTCGTTCCAAACATACGCAGATACGGAGTAGCGCCAGCAAGACCGGCGTCGGTGCTACCTCCTCCATTCTCTAGTAGCCAAGTACTAGCGGCTTTTAGGCTTTCGTTAGCTGATTGTAATGGGGTTCCTATATCGTTAAGGTCGTTAGCAGATAGCTCGGCGACTGTATCGTCAATGTCGGCAAGTAGTTCGCTTACAGCTGCGCCATTTCTCATACTGAGCTTTCTTCCCACAAGGTCAATTGCCTGAATCCCGTTTGTGCCTTCGTAAATACCTGCGATGCGTATATCTCTGTAATGTTGAGCTGCTCCCGTTTCTTCAACAAAACCCATGCCTCCATGAATTTGTATTCCGAGGCTAGTCAATTCATTGCCAAGATCTGTACACCATCCTTTTGATAGTGGTGTCAGCAGATCTGTGAGTTCTTCACCGTATTGTCGTTTTGTTTCATCAGGGTGGTTGTGAGCTATGTCGATTGCTTTTGCATTCAGATATATCAAACAGCGCATGGCTTCTATATAGGCCTTCATCGTCATTAGCATGCGTCGAACATCTGGATGTTCCATGATCAACGCTGACTCTCCCTTAGGGGTATCTGATCTCCTTCCCTGGCGTCTTTCTAGGGCGTATTCAATGGCTTGTTGGTATGCCCGATCGGCAACGGCAAGGCCTTCAAGGCCAACAGCTAATCTGGCTTGGTTCATCATGGTGAACATATATCTCATTCCAGAATTCTCTTCTCCGACTAGGTATCCTTTGGCCCCTCCATTGTCACCAAATTGTAAAACGCATGTGGGTGAAGCATGTATGCCCAGTTTGTGTTCTAGTGAAATGCACTTGATATCGTTGGCTTCCCCGATATTGCCCTTTTCGTCAACCATATACTTCGGGACTATAAATAAACTTATTCCCTTTGTTCCAACCGGCGCATCAGGAGTTCGGGCCAAAACTAGATGGATGATGTTGTCAGTTAAGTTGTGCTCTCCCCAAGTTATATAAATTTTTTGACCGGTAATGAGGTAAGAGCCATCTTCTTGCAGTTCAGCTTTTGTAGTTAAGGCACCTACATCTGAACCAGCTTGAGGTTCGGTTAAGTTCATTGTCCCAGCCCATTCGCCAGTGATTAATTTAGGAAGCCATTTGAGTTTTTGGTCGGTATCTCCATGGGCGGTAAGTGCGTGTATAGACCCTTGCGTGAGCATAGGGTTCAGCGATAATGCCATGTTTGCAGCGGTCAGCATTTCAGTTACAGCTATACCTACAAGCCAGGGAAATCCACCACCTCCATATTCGGGGTCAAAACTTATTGCTCCCCATCCAGCTTCTACATATTGGCTATAGGCTTCAACAAACCCATCAGGGGTCGTAACTGACCCATCCGAGTTTAAGGAGCTTCCTTGAAGGTCCCCTGTTCTATTCGTAGGAGAAATAACTTGCGAAAAGAATTTACCAGCTTCGTCAAGTAAATCTTCTAGGGATTCAAGGCCGACACTTTTGAAAGAAGGGAAATCTTCAAGGGACTTAATATCTACTACTTCTTTAAGTGTGAATTTCATATCTTCCAACGGGGGAGTGTACTCACTCATGTATTCCCTTTCATCTTCTTTAGTTACAACAACATAGTTCTTTCACGATGCTACCCATACCTATAGGGCCCCGACTCGCTCAGAGGACAATTTCTTGATCTCAAGACAAAAGAAAATGTCAATTAGTAGGTATAAAAATAAGTCGAAAGTTTCGGCAGAGCAACTTTTGAAATAAGTTTGATCATGTTCATATGGAAGATGCTTCACGAAATAACCAGATCCAGGACGTAAAAGTCTATTTTTCTGGGAATTTTCTCGGACGCCTTACAGTTTCCATAGAAAGAAGCAAGCAGACAACCAATCCAACCTGGGAAGGGCAAATTCTAGGTTCTGATTACTTGGTATGGGGCTTGAATCACAAGAAAGTAAATCTCCAATTTGAAGATGGATCAGGGTTCGATGTTATTGTCCGCCCAGGTGGAAAAATCTTTCGGACCCCAGAATGACTAACTCAAATCTCTGATGGTCGATGAAGCAATAGATTTTGCAGCTTCAGAAGGCGATATGTTTCGGTTAAGGACCTCACCCAGAATTAATTTCCCTGATTCGCTCTGGAGAGCGGAATTTGACGCTTTGCCGATAAGTAATTCAAGACGGTTTTGGATCTCCATCAGAGTTCTCTGTTCCTGACGAATTTGAAAAGACCCAGATTCAGCTAAGTGATTCCTATGGTCTTCTAGCGCCATAAGGATCTCTTCCGCTCCTTCTCCTTCAAGAGAGTTTGCCATGATTATCGGCGGCCTATACCCGGTTTTTTCTTCGAGGCCAGAGACATGACCTAGGTCAAGCATCAGATCAAGATCCCTCCGAGTGTCATTCGCTCCTGGCCGATCNGATTTATTTACAACAAAGATGTCGGCGACTTCTAGTAAGCCGGCTTTATTCGCTTGCACTGCATCTCCCATCCCAGGGGTCACAACAACGACAGTGGTGTCGGCAGTGCCGGCCACATCGACTTCAACCTGACCTACGCCAACAGTTTCAATAATGACTGGATTGTAGAGGGCGGCATCGAAAAGCTGTATAGCTGCGGGTACGGCTAGTGCGAGTCCGCCCGAGTGTCCTCTTGTAGCCATAGACCGGATAAAAGATCCTTCGCCAGCAAGATCATCCATTCTGATACGGTCACCTAGAATCGCACCGCCAGTGAGGGGTGATGATGGGTCAACAGCGAGAACTGCTGGCTTCTTTCCAGCCTTTGCGATGTTTTCAATAAGTCTCCCAGTTAATGTAGATTTTCCCGATCCTGGGGCGCCTGTAATGCCGATCACATGAGCATTTCCAGCGTTTTGATGTGCCAAACCAGCGACAATATCAGCAGGATCTCCGCCTTTTTCAATTATTGAAAGTAACTTTCCCAGACAGCGTCTCTCTCCAGCCAGTGTTTGCTCAAATAGTTGAGGTATGGAGTTATCTGGTAGGTCCACGTTCAATCTCGAGCGGATATGGCATCACGGACTGTTGCAGCTACTTCTTCTGCTGAAGCTCCAGGGCCAAGAATGGCAGCTATGCCGATTTTTTTAAGTTCAGCTACATCTTCATCAGGCACGATACCGCCGATAATGAGGGGAAGGTCTAACCCTGCATCACTAATTGCATCCATCATTTTAGGTCCCAAAGTTAAGTGTCCAGCATTGTGCATCGATAATCCGATAGCGTCAGCATCCTCTTCTTCAGCTGCAGCAATAATGCTGGCGGTAGTCTGGCGAAGTCCTAGATAGATAACCTCCATACCTGCGTCTCGGAGGATTCTAGCGACAACTTTGATACCTCGGTCATGGCCATCTAATCCTAGTTTTGCAAGGATCACTCTATATTGCTGGTCGCTCATACTGTTTAGCTCCTAATTGATTCAGAAGATATCAAACGATTGCTCTTTCAACATACGTTCCAAAAACCTTTTCCATCGCATTAGCAATCTCTTCTTCTGTCGCGTACGTCTTTACAGCATCGATAATTACCGGCATTAAATTCTGGGCTGGATCTGAAGCTGCTTCAGTAACTGCAGTAAGAGCTTCCTCAACCTGCTTTTGGTTACGGTCTGCTTTAACAGTTTGTAACCGTTTAAGCTGGTATTCTTCAGTTTCCGCTCCGATCCGAAGCAGATTCCGATCCTCCGGTCGATCACCTTCCGTAAAGCCATTCACACCGACTATTATTCTTTGCCCNGCGTTAACTTCGCGTTCAAACCTGTAGGCAGCATCAGCAATTTCACCAACAAAGTACCCATTCTCAATACCAGCAAACGTCCCTTCGAGTATAGATCCACTACCTAAGTCATCGAGATGCGCAAAAATCGCTTCTGCCTGTCGCTCCATTTCGTCGGTCATCCATTCGACGTATGGGGCACCACCAAGCGGATCTGCGACATTTGTTACGCCAGTTTCATGAGCAACTATTTGCTGAGTTCGAAGAGCAATTCTTGCGGCATCCTCTGTTGGTAAGGCCAATGCTTCGTCGAAACTATCAGTGTGCAGAGATTGTGTTCCCCCTAAAGCAGCAGCTAAGGCTTGAATGCCAACTCTGGCGATATTGTTCTCAGGTTGCTGCGCTGTGAGAGAAACTCCAGCAGTTTGAGTGTGGAATCGACACATCATCGCTCGTTCATCTGTTGCCCCGTATCGATCTTTCATCCATCGGGCCCAAATACGACGCGCTGCGCGAAACTTTCCTATTTCTTCAAAGAAGTCGCTATGGCTATTAAAGAAGAAACTCAGTCGCCGACCAAACTCGTCAACATTTTGTCCAGCAGCAATAGCGGCTTCGACATAAGCAAACCCATTAGCAAGAGTGAACGCTAATTCTTGGGCTGCAGTGCTACCAGCTTCCCTAATGTGATACCCCGAGATCGATACTGGATGCCATTTAGGCATTTCAGCGGTCGTGTATTTGACCATATCTGTAATGATTCTCATGGAAGGCCGAGGAGGATAGATGTACTCTTTTTGAGCCTGATATTCCTTAAGGATGTCATTTTGTATAGTGCCAGCAAGCTGGTTTGGGGTCACTCCATTCTGTTCTGCAACTGCAATATACATAGCAAGTATTGTTGCTGCGGGACCGTTAATCGTCATAGAAGTGGAGACCGATGAAAGGTCTATGTCAGCAAAGAGGTCTTCCATATCAGCCAGAGTGTCAATAGCTACACCTGCCCTACCCACTTCACCAAGAGACCATTCGCTATCTGAATCTCGCCCCATAAGAGTAGGCATATCAAATGCTGTCGATAAACCAGTTCCACCATTTCGTAGGAGCTCCTTGAATCGAAGATTGGTATCCTCTGCGGTTCCAAAACCGGCAAACATTCGCATGGTCCACAAACGAGATCTATACATCGATGGGTATAGCCCTCTAGTAAAGGGGTATTGCCCTGGATAGGGTTCTGATCCATAGACGGGATCAACTGGAACGCCAGACATGGTTTCAAATGGAACATCACGGAGGTGGGCTTTGTCATACTCACGTTGCCATAGTTCTCGTGGCTCTAGGCTCGAATTTTCTTCTGTTCCCACTCGTACTCCTTTAGGTGCATCTNGTCGGATATATTCTAGACGGAAGTGAGCTAAATCTCATGCTGGGAATAAATCAGACGTGTGCTTTGTTGATCAACATGTAGTTCAGAACTACCGCTAAGCTACCCTTCGGAGGGAAAACACTATGGAACTTGGAATCTTTGGTTCGTCTAGAAATGTATCTGAATTAACAGAACAGGTTCAGAAAGCCGCTGACCTCGGCTACTCAACCTTTTGGACCCCGCAAATATTTAACTTGGATGCGCTGACGGCTCTGGCGGTTGTCTCGTCAAAAGTGGCAAATATCCGATTAGGAACATCAGTTGTCCCAACATACCCAAGGCACCCGATGATGTTAGCTCAGCAAGCTTTAACAGTGAATCAAGTTTCTGGAGGACGACTTGATTTAGGTATCGGGTTATCTCATAAACCTGTTGTCGAGGGCATGTGGGGCATGTCTTTCGATGGCCCGGTAGGNCACATGAGAGATTATCTCACGATATTGATGGCTCTTTTGCATGAAGGGTCAATCTCCCATGGTGGTAAGCATTTGACGAGTAGNGGNGGTATAGATATTCCAGCNGATCCNCCTCCAGTTCTCGTNGCNGCTCTNGGCCCNCAAATGCTTAANTTNGTNGGNAAAACTGCTGATGGGACNGCAACNTGGATGACNGGNCCAAAGACNATNCAAGATCATGTTGTACCTGTNATNAATGANGCNGCAGAGAANGAAAATAGGCCCNAGCCTCAAGTTGTNGCAGCNATTCCTGTTTGTATTCATNCAGATAAAGAAGTAGCCACNGAGTATGCAAAGCGTGATTTTGGATTCTANGGTGANCTNCCCTCATATAGNGCGATGCTTGATCGCGAAGGNCTAGAGAATTCCTGGGATATCGCTATTNCNGGTTCATTTGAACAGGTAGCTGAAGGNATGCAAGAGTATGTNGANGCAGGAGCTACACAGGTAGTTGCCGCCNTATACGGGCCGGAAGAATCGAGAGAAGAAACAGTNTCTCGNTTAGCTGANCTTCTNTAATTTTTTCTNAGCTGATTGNTTACTNCTGGNCATCTGGNGGCCAAGNNATTTCATCATCCNNTNCCAANTNTTCNTCTTCGATGTGAGGNAAGTGGCANGCAACCCAGTGGTCNTCACTTCCTATTTGTCTGAATTCAGGTTCCTCANCAGCNCATTTTTCTGNAGCTCGNGGACATCTGGTTCGNAATCGNCATCCACTTGGAGGATTAAGAGGGGAGGGAAGTTCCCCTTCTAAANTATCGGTNATNTCNTTATGTTTGTTCTNTGGATCAGGGATAGCNGCTAATANNAGTCTCGTATAGGGGTGAGTNGGTTTCTCNTAGATCAGGTCACCATCACCTATTTCNCANATTTTTCCTAGGTACATTACTGCGACCCTGTCNCTNACGTTTTTTACNACAGAGAGGTCATGGCTTATAAACAAAAGGGTNAGNCCATATTCTTCNTTCATGTCNTGAAGCATGTTTAGGATTCTTGCNTGGACTGAGACATCTAGCGANGAGACAGGNTCATCGCAAATAATNACNTTTGGATCTAGNACTAGAGCTCNTGCTACTGAGATTCTTTGNCACTGACCACCTGAGTANTCATGNGGCCNNCGCGTCCNAGCTTCNTTCGGATCNAGGCCNACTGCTTGGATCATCTCNTCTACTTTTNNTTCTTGAGCNGNNCCATGCTCNGTAGACCAAACCCGAGTNCCTTCGTTTACGATNTTAAAAACGGTTCTTCTAGGGTTTANTGAGCTNATNGGGTCTTGATAGATCATTTGGATTGAAGGTCGTTNCTNNCTCATNCCTTCNTTNTCGAGTTCNGNGAGNTTGGTNCCNTGGTANTCGACNNTCCCNGAAGTTGGCTTTGGCAGCTGNATTATNGCNTTTGCTGTNGTTGACTTNCCNCANCCTGATTCNCCNACAATTCCNAGGGTTTCNCCTTCTAAAATATCGAAGCTNATATCTGATACAGCATGAACTTTGTTTNTGCGTCCTGANGGAAACTCGACAACAAGATTTTCAACTCGNANNAGAGNGNCNTCANTATTNTCTCGAAGGTGGTTGTTGCCNGATCCAGCCATCAGNTCACCNCTTCTTTNNANCTAATTTTGAGTCCGGCTGCNGTNTGTCCTCGTTCGGNGTTNGCGGNGANNGCCTTAGCNCCTTCATCTGTCCCNATAGGGTAGAAGCATGCAAANNAGTGGTCNCCNTTAACNNTNGTATCAGGTATNTCGTTNANGCAATTCTCTTGAGCGTATTGNCANCNAGCNGCAAANTTNCAACCGNCAGGCCCATCNACAATATCTGGTGGGAACCCTTCNATTGGGGTTAGNCGGGTATGTTTTGGGTCATCAAGTTTTGGTATCGANGACAGAAGCGCTGAGGTATATGGGTGGGCCATTTCATTAAATAATGTTTCNGCTGGNGCNTGTTCCATTACNCGCCCTCCATACATNACNAGAATTTCATCNGCNCGACCTCTNGCAACTCCTAAGTCGTGNGTGATAATCGTCATTGCCATGTTTGACTCTTTCTGCACTTCAACNAGNAGGTCAAGNATNTATTTCTGNACGGTTACNTCAAGNGANGTCGTNGGNTCNTCTGCTATNANNAGGTCAGGNTCGATAGCTAAAGCNATTGANATCATTACTCGTTGACGCATGCCNCCNGAAAGTTGGTGGGGNTATTCGTCAAAGCGNTNGGAAGGCTCCGGAATCCCGACAAGCGTAAANAGCTCAACNGTTCGTTGNCGNGCTTCNTTTNTAGACATNCCNTGNTGTAAGCGAAGGGGNTCTGATACCTGTTTNCCGACTTTCATTACAGGATTAAGCGAAGTCATNGGGTCTTGAAAGATCATCGCNATTTTNTTNCCCCAGAATTTCTGGCGNTCANTGTTCACNAGTTCTTCNCCTTGGAATTTNACCGAACCAGATTCGTTGACGTTTGATCCNAGGAGNCCCATTATNCCTCGATTNAAGACAGTTTTTCCTGANCCTGACTCTCCAACGATAGCCAATGTTCTNCCGCTATGGAGNTCANAGGATACCCCATCAACAGCTTTAGCAAGTCCGCGCTCAGTCCGGAAACCGACCCGATAATCGTCNAGTTNTAATAGTGNGNTGGNGNTTTCAGTCTCNTGTAACAAAGATTTCCCTTACGTCGAAGTAGTCACGGAGCCTATCGCTCATGTAGTTGAAAGAGGCNACNGTNAGNAACAAGAATCCCATTGGNGCNAAAGCNACCCANGGGGAGCTTTCNAGNGTTTGNAACCCTGANCCNGTNAGGATGAGTTTNCCCCANGTNGAACTTCCTTGAACCGAAAGTCCCAGNAACGCNAGNGTTCCTTCTGCNACGATAGCTATNGCTATTACNAGCATCGCTAGTGTGCTCATAGGGATAAGNACATTTGGAAGAAGCTCTCGGACAAGAATCCTTGATTTTTTGGATCCAAGCGTTTCAGCTGCAAGAACAAATTCGCGCTCAGCAAAACTAAGCGTTTGAGCGCGCGCAAGACGACCGATCGGGGCGACAGCAAGAATTCCAATTGTTATAGAAATAGTGATCAACGATCGATCGACTAATGCAACCACGAGAATCGCTAAAATTAGCCCAGGAAAACTTAGACTCACTAAGAAAATCGCCGAAATGATTTTGTCCAAAATTCCTTTGAAGTATCCGGCGATCATTCCCAAAGCGCCTCCCACTATGATTCCAAAGATGGCAGTCAAAGCTCCGACTGCCAAAGATATCCTAGCGCCGTGAATTGACCGGCTTAAGATATCTCGTGCATCCTGGTCGGTCCCAAGCCAATGTTCTCCATTAGGGGAATACGGTGGCTGCACCGGCCTATCCTGAATTTTCCCTGTGATTGGATTTTCTTTTTGTTCAAAGACAATGAAATTCTGATTTGGTTCCTTGAATGGTAGGACTGGGGCAAAGACAGCTAAGAACGTGATAAGAACTAGCCAGAAAGCCGCTATCCAGAAGCCAATTCCGATTTTCTTTTTTTTTGCGAAACCGGATTCTTCCAAACCCGCGTCTGCTGGAGTGGCTTCATCATATTCTTGTTCTACGGATTCTTCCATTTCAGAGGACCCTACTAGTGAATGGTTTTCTTCTGTCATAGAACTACATGCCCATACTCGTAACTTTGCGTCCTTGCCCTGATTTCTCGGTTCTGACTCTTGGGTCAATCACCGAATAGAGAAAATCGGCAAGGTAGTTAAAGACCATAAACCCGCAGGAAACGATCATTACAACGGCAAGAACAACGGGGAAATCTTCTCTGAGGGTTGCTTCAACCACGGCGCTTGCTATTCCCGGTATTCGGAAATATTGTTCAACCACAAGTGACCCCCCAATCATGTAGCCAATATTGATAGCCAGAAGGGTTATTAACGAGAATAAAGAAGGTCTTAGGGCGTGATAATAAAGAACTCTGCGTTTTGAAACTCCCTTTGAACGAGCCATAAGGATGAAGTCTTCTTGAAGAGTCGTAATTAAGTCTGTACGAAGAAGGCGCTGGTATCCCGCTGCAGCCCCTAATCCAAGTGTAAATCCAGGGAGAATGAGTTGAATCAGACGATGATTATGCGTGAATCCCCAGAAGGAGTCAGTGGCGTTATAAACGTCCGGGAGTACGTCAAGACGTATGGAGAAGATATAGAAAAGAATTACTGCCATAGCGAAGCTTGGAATCGACACAAAGGCAAACGCTGTGACTGTGGAAACTTTGTCGGTGCGCTTGTTTGCTCTTGACGCTGCTAAAATAGACCATGGAATGGCTAGTGCGACAGCGATAATTTGAGCTACTGCCATCAGTTCCAAAGTTCGTGGTAGCCGCTCTTTTATTAGGTTGCTAACTGGAGGTTGTCCTGAGGAGCTAAACTGCACTCCAAAATCTCCTTGGACAAAATCCCATGCCCATCGCGCCCAACGTTCGGGGAGCGATTTATCAAGGTGGTACTGGGCTTTAGCTTCTTCAATGATTTTGACACTGTCCGGATTGTCTACATCTGCAGCGACAGGGCCAAGTATGTTGAATAGTGGATCTCCGAGGAAATTCATAGCTCCAAAAGTGATCATCGAGATCACAATGAGCAAACCAGTCAGGGCTATTAACCGTTTGATGGCCTTTGGCACTTAAATCCCCAATGTTTCACAGTAGAACCGGCAATATCCCATGCAGGAATACTGCCATGCCACTTTACCTCAATAAAGTAATAAGAACCTAGGTGGCTCTGCATTTGATCAGAGCCACCTAGGTTCGTTTAGAGTTTTAGTTTTTTTATTCAGCGAAGAACGTTGATTGGAAGAAGGTACGTCCATTTATCTGACAACGCATCTTCACATCTTCTGCTGTTGTGACTCCGCAGAGATTTTCAACCCCATCTGCCATTGAGATTGTCCACAACGTATGGTTGTAGAACACATAGAGGTATTCTTCGTTGATCATCTCTGACAGTTCTTGATACAGAGGTGCTTTTTCTTCAACAGTACTAGCCGCGTCAGCTTGCAATATTATTGCATCCCTGTCTTCATCACAGTACCGAGGCCAGTTCAGCGATATTCCTCCGATAGCCCTACAGAGTAGCCAAACCCTATCGTCTCCAGGGTTAACTGCTCCGAACTGTCGCCAGCCAATGGAGTTGTATAGTCCGAAAGCTGCTTCTTGGATGTGCTGATCTTGAGGAAGTACCTGAACTTCTACGTTAAAGAAATCCGACCAGCCCTCTACGAGGAGGTCAGCTACACGTTCACCAACAACAGAAGGACCTGAGTATTGATATTCGATGTTGATCTTGCCACCCGAACAGCTATCTGGGCTGTCTTGACAATACGCATCAACGAGTGGCCCTGCAAGATCCGGTTTATCTGAAAGCTGCACAATATCCTCATTGAAGTATGGACTTTCCGGAGTAAACATTTGGTCAGCTTTTCTGGTGACGTCAAGGTTGATAAGCGTGTTGTACCTATCTCTTGGAGTTGCATGCGTGATAGCTTGTCGTGCCCGAATGTCGTCGAATGGTGCTTTTTGTGAGTTGAGCATAAGGAATGATTCGTCTCCAGTGTCGTCAAAGACCTGAGTAATCGAATCCTCTTCTGCCAATCGTGCTATTGACTCAACATCGCTTGTGGCCAGAGCATCAAGCTCTCCCTCAAGGAGAAGTTGCGTTCGAACAGCTCCGTCTGTCACAGGGTAGAACTCAATAGCGTCAAGGTACACGTCTCCACCCCAGTAGTTTTCGTTTCTAACGAACTTTGTTACTGAATCTTCAGTCCGAGACTCAAAGACAAATGGCCCTGTGCCGACGGGTTGTTGATCAAGCGTCGGATCTTCGAGAGCTGCAGCCAGCCAAGTAGGGGAAGCTGTTGCTCCTAATTGCCCAGTCAAGGCGCTTGGGAATCCACAGTTTGCATCAGACAAATTAAAGATTACTGTAAGGTCGTCAACGATAGTCAACGCCTCTTCAGCACTTGCGTAATAAGGCCGCACTGCCAAGCCAACGAGTGGATCCGAGAACTGTGTCAGGAAGTTCACACTTACCGCTTCGGCGTTGAGAGGGGTTCCATCATGGAAGTTAACTCCCTCACGAAGAGTCATAGTCCAAGCCTTGCAATCTTCGCTAGAAGCGAAGGATTCAGCGAGGTGAGGTACCCAGTTACCATCTTGATCGAATGCTGCAAGAGTATCAAACACGGCGTTCATCATTGTCAGGCCAGGCGCTGAAAGCGCAGATGCTGTTGGGTTGATTCCGTCAACCTCAGCTTCTAGGCCCCAACGAAGAGTTCCTCCGAAAACAGGTTCAAGAACGCTTTCTTCCTGCGTCTCGACTATAGGAGTTTCCTCTTCCTCAGCTTCCTCTTCCTCAGCTTCTTCAGCTTCCTCTTCTTCAGCTTCCTCTTCTTCAGCTGGCGCTTCTTCAGTGGTCTCTGAAGCACTACTTTCGGAAGAACTCGACGCCGACGATCCACTGTCGTCATCTCCACCGCCGCAACCAATGGCGAAAAGAGAGAATGCGAGCATTAATGCGAGCAATTTCGCGAATTTACTTTTAGACATATGCAAATATCCCCTTTATGGACCCAGACCTCCTGGGCATGTCCACTAGTCTTGCCTGAGGAATAGGCCGGTGCAAGTTGTGGTACTTAATCTAAGGATCCTTTTTCGTGATTTTTAGACTTTTTTTACTGCAAAGCAAGATAGTAATGAAATTTGAGGCAATATCTAAATATGAGTGATCCTTTACTTTCCTTGGAAAACGTTGCTTATACCTATTCAGATGGGCATGGGTTGAGCGGGATTAACATTGAAATAGAACAAGGTGATCGCCTTGCCATAGTAGGGGGCAACGGTAGCGGGAAAAGCACTCTCTCTAGAATTATTACAGGCCAGTTAGAACCCACTGATGGGGTTATAGGTGGGACCTGTCGGATTCCTGAGGACGTAGGGACTGCCGCAGATCTTCGACTTTTCAATAAGGACTCAACAGTTACATCTGTTCTTCAGGCTCTTGGTGGAGGTGAGAGCCCTGAGCTAACTCTTGCAGCGGTTGCCCTAGAACCAGACGTACTACAGCGCCGAATTGGAAAACTTAGCGCTGGGGAACGATTCCGAATTGCGCTAGCTGTACAACTAGCGAATCAACCCCCGTTGCTTGTCCTAGATGCCCCATCAGCGCTACTGGATGTTCGGTCGGCTGAAACACTTGTTGATGCTTTAAATAACCGGCACGAGGCTTTGATCGTATTTTCAGCTGATATCACTGTTGCTATTGAAACCTGTCAAAGGGTTATTATTTTAGACCAAGGGAAGATAGTCGCAGCTGGTTCCACAATCGATCTCCTAACAGATAGTGAGCTTTTGAAACAACACGCTGTAGATATCCCATCGGCACTTTCGCCAAGTTGGTTGCGGCGTCGAGCTAGGAGCCCCGAAGCAAAACAGCCGCAAGTGCCTATTAGTGAGTTGTTACAGAGGTGGGATTCAACGGGTGCTGTCTCTGAGGAGGAAGTTGCTGCTGAATCTGCGAAGCGTGTGGAGGAAGCATTTGAAACATATCGGAGTGAATTTAAAAGCATAACGAGAAGAGCTTCAGATAATTTTGTGAATAGAAGGTACTCTTCCCAGCAGATTGATGCTCAAATTCGCTTGTTACTGCATCGGCAAAGCGTAAACGTTTGCGTCGAAACAATTAAGGACCTTCTTAGCGGCCTTGATGAAACGAAGCGAAGAGAGGTTTGGGTAGACGCACGCCACCTCTTCGCTCAATCTATCGCTTGGCGGTCAGATTCTGAATTGGCAGAAACACACTTTAATTCAGTTACTCGGAGAGTGTTTCCTATGGTTGGGTTTGATGATGACCTTGAGTTTCGATGGTTTGGGGGGGTTGCCCTTCCTATAGTTGATCCTGGGCAAGGGGAAGTACTGACTTTCCGACTCCGGACGATGACGAGTGAACTTGTTCGGAAGGTTTTAGCGTCATACAGCTTGGGTACGGGGTGGGTAGATCTAGATCGAGACGCAGGAGAAATTGCCTCGGCAATTGATCAACATCTCTCGGAGACTTGGGAATCAACCATGCCGGTTGAGGTTGATATGCTTAAGCCGGTTTTTTATCGGAATCGAGGTGCATACTTGGTTGGTCGGATACGCCATTTGACTAGAGTCTCTCCCTTTATTATTCCGCTTCGGTCTCTTGAATCAGGGATTGTGGCAGACGCTGCACTCCTAACCGAAAATGCAACGAGCCGGATATTCGGCTTTACGCGTTCTTATTTCCATGTGGATACTGACGAGCCGGGAGCGGTCGTGGCGTTCGTAAAGTCGCTCATTCCTTTGAAGCCTGTTGCAGAGTTGTATACAGCTATTGGTCACAGCGCCCATGGAAAGACCAGTCTGTTTCGGGCTATCTATCGACACCTCTCAAACTCTGCTGACCGCTTCCAGCCAGCTAGAGGGGTGAGGGGTATGGTTATGATTGTTTTTACACTTCCTTCCTTCGGTGTTGTATTCAAAGTTATAAAAGACACGTTTCCGCCTTCAAAGAAGATCACGAGAACGCAAGTATTAGAGAAGTATCAGATGGTGTTTAGCCATGATCGTGTTGGGCGGATGGTAGATGCTCAACTTTTTGAAGATCTAGCTTTCCCTCGAGATCGGTTTGGAGACGAATTGCTCGAAGAACTTGCGAATAAGGCATCGCGCTCAGTAACTATCACAGAGACTGATGTTGTCTTCCATCATATTTACACTGAACGTAAGGTCTACCCGCTAGATCTCTATATCGATGAAATGCCGCGAGACCTTGTCACCGATGCCGTTTTAGATTACGGCAATGCAATAAAGGAGTTAGGTGCAGCAAATATTTTCCCAGGAGATCTATTCACCAAAAATTTCGGCGTAACCCGTCACGGGAGCGTCGTCTTCTATGACTATGACGAACTTACCTTTTTAAATGAAGTAAATTTTCGCTCCATACCCGAAGCACGAACCTATGAAGACGAACTCTCATCAGAGCCATGGTTCACTGTTGGTGCGGATGATGTCTTTCCAGAGGAATTTAAAAAATTCTTCCGATTCCCAGAGAAGATCAGCGAAAAATTCGAACATTCCCACGGAGATCTCTGCGACCCAGAGATGTGGATTCAACTCCAGGAACTCAATCAATCACCGGACTCTGGAGAGTTCTTTCCTTACTCAGAACAAGTACGCTTTAAACTTCCTGAATGAGTAAAATATAGGTAGTCTGACAGAATTTTAGGTAAGAATTAGTTAAGAACCGAAAAGATACCGTGGCCAAAAGAAAAATTTAGGACACAATAGAATTCACTCCATGAACTCCAGAGGTGTAGGCGTTGTCGTCGCAGAACAGAATTCTCATAGCTGAAGATGATGAAGCAGTCCGTAGCGCTATAAGACGTGCTCTTGAACATGAAGGTTATGAAGTTACGGTCGCTGAAGACGGTGCTCGCGCACTAGAAATCAGCAAGAATATGCAACCCGACCTGTACCTTCTCGATGTCATGATGCCAAAGGTCGATGGTTTGTCTGTATGTAGAACTCTTCGACATAGAGGAGATGCGACACCGATCATTGTTGTAACAGCCCGCCATCTTATATCCGATCGTGTAGCTGGTTTGGATGCCGGAGCAGACGATTACCTCGTTAAACCGTTCGCCCTAGATGAGCTGCTGGCTCGAGTTCGCGCTCTTCTTCGGAGGGGGACAATTGGGGAGTCTGAAGGGATTCTCGAAGCTGCAGGAATTCGACTTGACCAAGGCGCTAGAGAGGTCAGCCGTAATGGAGTATCGATTCAACTGACAAAGACTGAATTCGACCTTCTTGAGCTACTAATGCACAACGTTGGGATTGTTTTAACCAGAGAGACTATCTACGACCTCATATGGGATTACCGGTTTGAGACAAATTCAAAGTCTCTCGATGTCTATATTGGATACTTACGAAGAAAGATCACCGTTGATGATATGACTGATCCAATCCACACGGTCCGGGGTGTTGGATATTGTCTGAGAGAAACATGAGTTTGCGGACGAGACTTACAGTGGGGGTAGCCGTCCTTGTTTCTGTAGTCGTTATTTTAACAGGTGGATTCATGTTCAGAACTGCTAAATCCGAACTACGCGGCGAGATTGATTCATTTTTAGAGCAGCGAGCCGTGGCAGTCAACATGGCAGTTGTCGACAGAAAAGTGGACAAAAATACTTTGCGGTCGTTTTGGTTTGATAATTACCTTTCTCAGCCTGATGCGGCAACTCAACTTCTTGACGGGAGAGGAGAACTCATCTTCAGTTGGCCAATTGAGATTCCTATTGATCTTATAGACCGAGAGATTGCAACTAGAGGAGGCGGAAAGGCTCAGCCCCGTCAACGTTTTACCGATAGAAAAATCAACGGTACGAATTACAGAGTCTTATCAAAAGAAGTTCGGCCGGAAGGCCTATTGCTGGTAGGTCGTAACCTTTCCGAAGTAGACGCAGCATTAAGCGGAATAAAAAATAGAATTCTCATCTTCGGAGGAAGCGGAATTCTGTTATCTTCACTTATCGCATGGCTCTTTGCATCAAGGTTCACGCGCCCAGTCGTGCGCTTAACAAAAGCAGCTGAGAAAGTGGCAAAAACTCAGGATCTTGTTGCCTATATTGATGTAGGTGAAGGAGATAGTGAGATTAATCGTCTTGCGGAAAGCTTCAATATCATGTTGGAGGCTCTAGCTACTTCAAAAGAGCAACAGCGGAGACTTGTTGAGGATGCAAGCCACGAACTTCGAACACCTTTAACCAGTCTGCGAACGAATATAGAGGTTCTTCTCCGTGCGCCAACTATGGAGCCAGATCAACAGGCAGAAATCCTGGCCGACGCCAAAAGTGAAATCGAGGAACTCGGAATTCTTGTGGTGGAGCTAGTTGAACTCGCGACAGCAACATCAAGACATGAAGAACCCTTTGCTTCGGTTGACCTGGGAGACGTTATTGAAGGAGTCGTTCATAGATTTCGAAGAAGAACTGAACGAGATATTTCAATTACTATTGAAGGAGACAACATAAGAGAAATTCGTACTACTGGAATAGACCGAGCAGTTGGGAATCTGATAGAAAACGCCATCAAATTTAATCCGGAAGGACAAGGCATAGAGGTTCGAGTTGAAGATGGTCGTGTTGCTATCCGAGACTATGGGCCAGGAGTGTCTAAAGATGACAAGTCTAGAGTTTTCGATAGGTTCTTTCGGGCAACGAATACTCGCTCGATGTCCGGTTCCGGATTGGGTCTAAGTATTGTCGCTGAAATTATTCGCGGACATGGCGGGGAAGTATTCGTTGAAGATCCTCTTGATGGCCCCGGCACAGTTATTGGATTTAGGCTTTAGGAGCTACAGGGATCGAAGATTTCGAATTCTTGATTGGACTACTTCGAAATCTTCAGGATTAGTTAGACCGGTCCACTCTTCTTCGCTCGAGAAGGTTTTGATAATAAGGTCTCCGTCGTTCATCAGGTTATGAATAGATTCAGGGAGAAGGCATTCAGCTTTCTCAGCTGAAGCATTCTCTGAGAAAAACCGAGCCCATTGTCGTTCTAGGGGTTCCATTATGCTGCTATGGAAACCCCAGAGATTTAAAGAAACGGGTATATCTTTTTCAAGCTGTTCGTTGGTTGAGCCTACTGTGATTTCTCCACTTGAGCGGAATCCGATGCTCGTAGTTTCTAGGATTTGGGTAAGGTTCCCATTTTCTACATTACATATTCCTCTAGTGACTTCTCCGCTTTTCGGGAGGGTCTTTGCCAGCTCAAATGTTATTAGCATGCCTATGCCAGGATTTAGCAAAGGAAGTTGGTTTGAAGCTAGTTCGAACGATGCTGGTCCATAATAGTCATCAGCATTGACCAAAAGAAAGGAGCTATCTTCAGCGATTACATGTTGGGCAGATAAGACAGCGTGTGTCGTTCCCCAAGGTTTTTCTCTGTGCGGGCCGAAATCATCCTGACATACAAATGTGCAGTTGTGGTTACTCCCATGAATACTCTCGATATGTGTTTCAATATCGATTGCAATCTCAGTTCTTACTATTAGAACAATGTCCTCTATACCAGCCGCCTGTGCGTCACGGATTGTGTAATCGAGGATTGCCTCTCCGTTAGGCCCTATATTTGCAAGTTGCTTTGTGCCTCCGAAGCGGCTGCCTAATCCTGCTGCCATGACAACCAATGACGTTTTTTTCATAGCTCTCCCATTTGAAGCACGCTCCTATTCTAATCCTTCTTAAGTAGGAAATATGGAAAGCAGTTTTTCTCCACTAACATTCTCTAAGCAAGAAATAGTAAGGACCTAAGATGCATCAAGACCGACTTTTAAAGATTATTATTTCTTTGATCTTCTTTGTTCCTGTGCTGAGTTCGTGTGGTGGCGAGAAAGCGTCGGAGTCGCAGGTGGCGAACTCGGAATCGCAGGTGTCAAGCTCGGAGTCGCAGCAAGTCACCTCCTGTAGCCCAGACCCTTCGACCACAGAAGGTGAGGTAGACAACACGAACTTGAGTATTAAGCCATCTATCCAAACCCCATCTAAGCCTCCGGTAGATCTTGAGGTAGAAGACATTGTGGAAGGCTCTGGCCCTCAAGCAAGTGCCGGAAGTTTTCTTGTGATGCAGTACGTCGGAGTTTCATGTTCAACAGGGGTCCAGTTTGATGCGTCGTGGGATAGAGGTCAACCATTCAGTTTTGAGCTTGGAGCTGGAAAAGTAATTCAAGGCTGGGATGAAGGGATCGCAGGAATGGCCGTAGGAGGTCGACGCCTACTAACCATTCCTCCCGAGAAAGCATATGGGTCATCAGGATCAGGGTCAGGATCAATCGGCCCAAATGAAACTCTGCTATTTATCGTTGACTTGCTTGCCTTAGTTCCAACGAATCTAGACAAACCTTCAGTTTCAGTACCAAACGAACCAGCTTCTGAACTAATAGTTACAGATATTGCTGAAGGAGAAGGGCCGGAAGTTCAAAGCGGTGACATCGTATATGTTCACTATGTCGGTTACTCGCAGTCGACAAATACACAATTCGATGCTTCGTGGGATCGCGGGAGAGAGCAATACATCATATTCCCTCTTGGTCAAGCAACTGTTATAGGCGGTTGGGAAGAAGGGCTTCTTGGTATGAAAGTAGGTGGCCGACGTGAACTTGTAATACCTCCAGATCTTGCCTACGGACAAGACGGAGCAGGCGGCGGGCTTATCGCGCCTAATGAAACTCTTGTCTTTGTCGTGGACCTTATTGGCGCAAACGCATTTCTGGATTAACGAAATTTACGGTTACCTAGAAACTCCAAAACGATCTAATGCTGCCTGAGTTCGGTCAAGTAAAAGCTGAGGGATTAACACTCCATTAACCTCAACTCCTCCACCCGACCCAGCGCTAGAACTTTCCTCATCTGCGGAGTCCGTAGTTTCTTCTAGAGTGAGGTCTTCATCTTCCCGCTCTTCTAGGTATAGGTCCCAATCTTCTGCACTGACAAGCTTATTACGGTGCAGACTTCCCATCTCAACACCATTTTCAAACTTCACCCAGTACCTGACCCAGTCCAGACCATTTGAAAGCATTATTTTTCCACTGGTTCCTTCAGGCACGCCCTTCAAATTTGTCGCAGCGACAACTTCTTGCTGTTTGGTGAGATCTTTTGTAAATATGTCCGACATGGATCTTCCTGAGGATTAGATATAAAAATAACCTAACACGAAGTAAGTCATGGAGTGACACTTTCAGGTAATGAACGTTTCGTTTCCGATGAACCTGTGAGAGCATGTAGCTATGGGATTCCAAGAGCAGGTTTTAGTTATTCACGGTCGAAAGCCAGTACTTGAGGCGTTAACCAGTAGCCAGGAAATTGTGCGTGTGCATATAAGCTCTCGTGCTGCGGGGAAAATAGTAACTGAAATTGAAAACCTCGCCCGTTCCGGTGGCATACCGGTCGAACGTGTGAGCGATAATCGAATTAATGCTTTGACTAGAAGCGGACAGCACCAGGGTGTGGCAGCTGATATTCGGGCAAAAAGAATGCAGAGCCTTCCTTCGTTTCTGGAACAACGAACTGGCAGAAAGTATGGGTCGGTAGTTCTTGTATTGGATGGGATTCATAATCCGGCGAATCTTGGGATGATTCTTCGAAGCGCAACGGCGGCTGGGCTGGATGGTGTCGTTGTCCCAGACGAAGGGACTGCGAGAATTGGAGCAGTAGCGATTAAAGCATCTGCTGGGGTAGCTTTCAAAGCGCCGATTCTTCGCATCGACAATGCTCTTAACGCTGTGGCGCTTCTACGGGATGCTCGATTCGATATTGTTGCTTTGGATAGCGGTGGCGAATCAGCTCTCAAAGCAGATTATAGCGACCGCATTGCTCTGGTCTTGGGGAATGAGACAACTGGAATACAGAAAGAAGTTCTGGACATTTGCGAACGAACTTTTTCTTTGCCGCTATATAACGGCGTTGAGTCGTTAAATGTTGCAGCAACTGCAGCAGTGGTCTCTTATATTCTCTCAAGCCGTAGGGAAGAAGAATAGCGAGCTCAGTCAGATTTTTCTCCAGATCGGGCCGTTAGGGGTATCTTCAATCTCGATGTTCCGGTCCTTAAGAATGTCACGAATTCTGTCGGCAGCAGCAAAATCCCTTGAGGCTCTAGCTGCTTCTCGCTCTGACACTAATGAATCGATTTCTTCATCGGAGTCAACAGTATCTTTTGAGAGGCCGAGGACTTCGATCAGCTCAGACACTGTTGTAAAGGCCATTGATGCTTCTTTATTGTTCTTGCTATCAAGAGCAGCGTTCCCTAAATTAATCGTTTCAAAAATAACAGCGATTGCATCAGGGCTGCCTAAGTCATTGTTCATTGCGGATATAAAGCGATCTTTTGCTTTAGTATCGATGGATGTTTCTCGGATATCCGCTCCAAGCATCCTTCGAAAGAATGCGTCTATTCTCTCGATTCCACCTATTGCGCCTTTCATTGTTTCATCAGAGAGTTCCATAATGGAGCGATAGTGAGCTTGGAGCATGGCTAGTCGTAATGGCCTAGATCCGTATTGTGCGAGAGCGTCACCAAGAGTTCGAAAATTCCCCAAAGATTTTGCCATTTTCTCTCCGTCAACATTTAGCATCGCACTGTGCATCCAATATCGAGCGAATGAGTGTCCAGATGCTTCTGATTCAGCGCGTTCATTTTCATGGTGTGGAAAGGCAAGGTCAGAGCCTCCTCCATGGATATCGAAGTCATCTCCAAGTATATGCAATGACATAGCGACGCACTCTATGTGCCATCCGGGTCGACCAGGCCCCCAAGGGCTATCCCAAGTAGGCTCACCAGGTTTTGCAGCTTTCCACAGGGCAAAATCCAAAGGATCCTGCTTGTCTTCCTCCGAAGTTACTCTTGCCTGTGCGCTTTCACGAAGTTCATTTACTGTTCGGCCTACAAGCGCCCCATAATCAGCGAGAGAATCAACATCGAAGTACACTCCATGTCCCTCAATTTCGTAAGCGGCCCCTTGTTCAACAAGTTGCGTGATGATGGCAAGCATCTCTTCGACATATTCAGTTGCGAGTGGTCTAAAATCTGGATCTGTAACGCCGAATTCTCGCAGTTGATCGATGTAGATTCTGGTATACGTAGACGAGAGTTCAGTCTCGCTAATACCTTCTCTAGCAGAACGTTCAATAATCTTGTCATCTATATCTGTAATGTTGCTTGCCAGTGTCACGGTGTATCCCGACCACATCAAAAATCTCTTCAGGAGATCGTAGGTCAAGGCGGTACGGGCATGACCTAGGTGAGGGACGTCATACACGGTTGGACCGCAAGCATAGATGGATACATGATTTGGATCCCTTGTATTAAGGTCAACAAGACGATTTTGCATTGTGTCGAATATTTGCATCATCATAAGGATAGAGAAAAGAACGATATACGAATGGCCAATGCCAATTTTTTCGTATATTCGGATAATAGGAAGTTTGCTTTTGCTCGTGAGAAGATGAGGTACAGAGAGTATCATCAGCAGTCAGCCCTCGTAGCTCAGTAGGATAGAGCGACCGCCTCCTAAGCGGTAGGTCACAGGTTCGATTCCTGTCGAGGGCGCCAGTAATATTAGAAACTTTGAACACGCGGTTGCTGAATATGAGAGACTTAGCTAAGCGCCTTTTGCTTTTTTTCTCCTAAGGGATTTCATGTCTGACCTTGATGAGTACCAGATTAATGACAGGTACACACGTGACGATGGCCGCGTCTTTTTGACTGGAGTGCAAGCACTTGCTCGGATACCGCTTCAGCAGTTACGAGCAGATAAAAACCAAGGAAGAAATACCGCTGCATTTCTTTCGGGGTATCCGGGATCACCTTTGGCTGGGTTGAACTTTGAAATAGACAAAGCACGATCGCTCGCACCTGATCTTAACATTGTCCACCGACCAGTACTCAATGAGGAACATGGGGCTACTGCTGTTATGGGTAGTCAGTTAGCGTCAGAACAACCAGATTGCGTATACGACGGGATTGTAGGGCTTTGGTATGGGAAAGCTCCGGGCCTAGATAGAGCAGGAGATGCTCTGCGTCACGCTGTATTCACAGGCACTTCGAGACACGGAGGTGCGGTGGCAATTGTGGGCGATGATCCGGCGGCTAAAAGCTCAACCCTTCCCTCAAGTTCAGATGCAGCGTTGGTAGATCTTCTCATGCCCATCCTTTACCCGGGTGATGTTAAAGAGGTACTAACCCTTGGAATGCATGCGGTTGCATTAAGCAGGATTACCGGAGCGTGGACAGCCTTAAAAGTAGTTGCAGCAGTTGCGGATGGAAGCGGTACTGTTGACTTGTCTTCATCGGTTGTTCGGCCAAAGGTTCCTGATTTAACGATTGATGGAGTACCTTATTTACATCAGCCAGATGCTAATTTACTGACGCCAAACAATTTAGACTTGGAGCGGGACCTACGTACTTCTAGAGCGGAACTAGTTCGAAGGTATGTTGTTGCGAATGAGCTCAACCCCACAACCGTAAACCCACCTGATGCTTGGATAGGAATAATCTCCAGTGGTTTTACTTATCACGAGGTAATTCATGCTCTCAATGCACTCGGCCTAAGAAGCCATCATGAAATAGCTTCTGCTGGAATTCGCATACTGCATCTTCAGCTTCCGATACCTTTCGACCCGCAAAATATTAGAAACTTCGCAAAAGGTTTAGATGAGATAATCGTAGTTGAAGAAAAAAACCCAACAGCAGAATGGCTAGTTAAAGACGCTCTCTATGGCAGCGCGCATCAACCGAGAGTACTAGGGAAAAATCACCCTGACGGAAGAACCTTAATGCCAAGCCATGGAATTCTTGACGCAAATGCGATGCTCGAAGGGCTTCACGAACGCTTATCTCAAAAGATCTCTGGCAGGCTTCAACCGCCGCAGCAACCAGAGCAAATAAAGAATCTACTTCCACTTAAGGTTCAAAGAAGCCCGTACTTCTGCTCTGGGTGTCCGCACAATACAAGTACTAAAGTTCCGGACGATTCCTTAATTGGTGCTGGGATAGGTTGTCATACAATGGTGCTGCTAATGGATGACGATCGAGTTGGCGATATTTCTGGTGTAACCGCAATGGGAAATGAAGGAATGCAATGGATCGGTATGGAACCATTCCTAGATCGGAAACATTTCATACAAAACATTGGGGATGGGACCTATTTTCATTCAGGACAATTAACTATTCCCTCAGCTGTTTCTGTGGGGAGCAATATCACATTTAAGCTTCTCTACAACGGGACGATTGCTATGACAGGTGGCCAAGACCCTAAAGGGGTCTTAAGCGTTCCAGATGTCACTAAGGTGATGATCGCACAAGGTGTTGCCAAGATCATCGTAACTACTGAAGAGCCAGCGCTATATAAAAAAGTATCATTCCCAGATCGGGTGGAAGTCTGGGGCAGAGATCGTATTGTCGAAGCACAAGAGCACTTATCAGGATTTGATGGTGTAACTGTTCTTATTCATGATCAGTCTTGCGCCGCACAATTGCGTCGCCATCGCAAACGTGGACTCTTAGAACAGCCTGACTTCCGTGTCCTCATAAATCATCGGATTTGCGAAGCCTGTGGGGATTGTGGGGAAGTCTCTAACTGCTTATCGGTGCAAACGAAGGAGACAGTATTAGGGCCCAAAACTTTTATAGAGCAAGGATCATGTAACCTTGATGCTTCATGTCTAGAAGGGGATTGCCCTAGTTTCATTACTGTTACAACGAAACCAGAGGAAAGCTATCAATCTGACAGCATGCAATCTAATATTTTTGCAGATCTCCCTGTTCCAGAGAAGATCTTTTTCCCTAATGCTCTCGATCTTCGTATGGCTGGCATAGGGGGCACCGGAGTAGTAACTACAGCACAAATTTTAGCGACCGCAGCAATGCTTGATGGATTTGAAGTTAGGGGACTAGATCAGACTGGCCTTTCACAAAAAGCAGGGCCGGTTGTTAGTGATATTCGTTTGTCTAAAGATTTTCCTAGGTCATCTAATCTCTTAACAGATGCAAGCGCTGATGTTATTTTGGCCTTTGACCTTTTAGTTGGCGCAAGCGAATCTTCCCTTAAGGTGGCGAAACCTGATCACACTATTCTTGTTGCGTCTGATTCGCCCACGCCCACAGGAGCAATGGTCGGGAAACCAGATACTCGATTACCCGATGTAACAGATTTGGCTAGGCGTGCCTCCTCTTTCACAAATGAAGAAGAGAACGTTTACGTCAGCGCGGCGAGCATTTGCGAAGAACTTCTAGGTGATTCCAATTCAGCTAATATCTTTCTTCTTGGGGTGGCTGTCCAAAAGGGGGTCATTCCTGTTTCTCCCGAGTCGGTTGAGGAAGCGATTACTTTGAACGGGGTTTCAGTCCCAAAAAACCTCAGTGCGTTTAAATGGGGGAGGGCATGGATGCATGACCCCTCAAATGTTGGTAAACACTTAATCCCGTCTGCTCCTCAAGTCCCTGTGATGAAATTGAAAGAACTGCCAGAGAAACTCGAAGCTCTAATCGAGTCCTTGAATCTTTCGCCATCTACTAGAGAGTTGCTTTATTTTTTCTCCCGAGATCTTGTTGGATTCCAAAATAGTAAATGTGCTGAAGAGTTCTTAATTACTGTCAAAAAAGCTGTAGAGGCGGCTCGTTGTCTTGAAGATAACGATTCTGTTACTGAATTAGTTGAAGCTGTTGCGCGGGGAGTTCATAAACTGACTGCATATAAAGATGAATATGAGGTCGCTCGCTTATTTCTAGATGCAGAAACGAAATCTGAAATGATTGGTCTGCAAGGTTCAACTGGAAGAGCCAGATGGCATCTTCACCCTCCGTTTCTTAGGGCGCTCGGAATGAAAAACAAGCTCAAAATCCCATTCACTATTGCCGAACCCCTTATGTCGGTTCTCGCTAGTGCCAAAGTTCTTCGGGGTACGCCCTTTGACCTATTCGGATATGCGAAAGTAAGAAGAATCGAGAGAGAATTACGCGATCAATATGTATCTTCCTTGCAAAACGCTTTCGAGCTTCTAGATCAAGGCAACTACGAATTGATTACTGAACTGGCAGCTCTTGCTTCGGAAGTAAGGGGTTTCGAAGGTATTAAACTCCGCTCGGCAGAGAAATTTTTCACTCGTCTTGAAGAATTAAATCACGAGATCTCATCAAATCGCAATTAGACGGTTCTTGCTGCGTCAAGGCCTATTATCACTGCCATCACCACTCCTGAAGCACCAAAGAACCTAACCACAGCATTTCGTATATTCATATTGGTTACTTTTATAAGAGTGGCCACCCCTAGGATGACGAGCAAGACAATGCAAGCAGTGAGCAGTGGCAGAATTCCAGCATCACCACCGCCAGCTATCGCAGCAAAAACAGGCCCAGGGCTCATCATATGAAGAATGATATGAAGTGACTCTCTATCTGAGGCTCCACGGATAGGTAATAAGTTCGGGGCGACAAGCCATTTCCCGCAGCTCAATCCGATTACAAGTGCTGCTCCAAGTCGAAATGTTGGAGCTGAAACCTCAAGGAGGCTAAATATCCCGCCGGCCAGAGATCCAAGAGCAAACAGGATGCCGCTTAATATTGCAATGGCTAGAAGATATATCTGTTTGTTGTTTGTTGGCAGGGGGTTATTAGGCCAGCAGATCGATGCTGGGTTAACAGTAATTACTAATGAGAGGATGACTGCTAGTGAGTTTTCCATGATTTATTTTTTCCTTCCATTGACCCTATTGTGGTTCACTTATCTAGTGACGAAGCAGCGAACAGTAATCCACTTAATGCGTGCTGTTGTCCATCGACTCGAGATGTACCACCGGTGAACCACCCGCCATCAAATTCAATGACTCCAGTTCCTGTCGTTTGTTTCACACGCATTCTTCCAGCGCCACATAATAACCTATCTTTCAGTGGATTTTTGAGGTCTTCTAAGCGTGATTCATTTTCTGCTAACTGATGCAGCATCCCAATTGCCTCAAGCCAAGTTCCTTGTCCAGCAGCTATGGGTTCGGGGGAGTGAACAAGCCCATCCAAACCTCCGTTACGCTGTGATTCCCATCTCACTGCTATTCCAAACTGAGCTGCAAGCTCCTTCGCGTAGTTAATATGGATTTCGTTTAAACCCCATTCGGACATTTCGTTAAGGCTGTAGGCAGCCCATTGATCAGCCCATGGTCTTGGCCATACGTTTTCGTCTTCGTCTCGCTGAGTTGCCATATAATCCAAAGTTAGAAATGCTGCTTGATCCCAGCCGTTCTCTGGGAACAAATTATGGAGGCTAGCTAAAGCCCAAAGTGCTTCACCTGTGGCGAATAACGAGGTTATATCGGGGACTGGGGAGTTTGTTTCCTGATCCCAGAAATACAACATGCTCCCGTCCTCTCTTTGCATCTCAAGGATAAAGGCTCCGACCTGCTCCAAAGCGTTATCGTATTTCTTGTCATTAGTAGCAGCTCTTCTTTTAATTAAAGAAATAGCAAGTAATGAAGCGGTCCCTAGTTTCGCATTTGCAGATCCTTCTGCGATCGCAAGAATTTCTTCAGTACCCACTGAGCGATCTAGAAGATATTTAAGCCCTGCATCTGCCGCTTCTAGGTACTGATAGTCACCTTCTTCCACTATCTGGTACAAGGCCATTGTGGTCCCAGCATGACGGACAAGATTGTACTCATCGGAAATAATTGGGTTTCCTGTTGCGCTAATTTTTACTTCGTAGAGATAACGTCCATCGTTTGATTGGTTTTGAGAAATCCAATTTGCTGCTTCTTGAGCGGATAAATATAGCTCTTCTTTCGTAGAAGAAGGACAGATTTCTGCTGCAAGTAGCGTCGCCCGAAGAGACCCGATAGTGAGAAGCCAGATGACGCCCCAAGCGATAAGACGATATGACTTTCTCTTCCTCTTCATCTTTAGAGGTCGAGGTAGTAGAAGGCTCCGGCGTTTGCGAGTCCTGAAACGGTGCGTCCGGGTGAGCCTATGATGAGGTTTCCGTTGAGGACGCTGAACCATGCGCCGAATTCTGCGTTAGCTTCTGAATCTCCGGTGAATATGCTCTGGTTCGCGTAGAAGAGCTGATCTTCGGCGGTTGTTATTTGTCCTCCGACGCTTTTGAAGATAGCGACAGCTCCCGCGTCTGGGCGAGTAGCGATAGATTCACCGGGAACACCAACAATGAGATCAACGTTGCTATCGCCGGTCACGTCCGCCATTTCAAGGTGAGCGCCGAACCGGTCACCGGTCTCGACCTTATTTTGAACCCCAGCCAGGTTCTGATACAGGGTTTGGACGCTCGCTGGTGTCTGCGACCAATCGCCGGGGTTATAGCGGATCTGGACCTGCCCAGCTTCAGTGTGGCTTCCGAGTTTCTCGCCGGGGACACCCACGACAAGATCCCCGATGCCGTCCCCATCGATATCGCTCACAGCGATCGATGAACCGAACCGGTCGTTAGTCTCTGACCGTCCAGGCCATCCGGGAGAGTTCTGATAGAACCATTGGCTTCCCGTTCCCGACGCTCCCGACGCTGAACCGTAAATAACATGGACCGCACCAGCATTCGATTGGGCTCGCGCCCCCCAGCCGACACCTTCACCGGGGACACCCACGATCACGTCATCGTAGCCATCGCCGTTAATATCTGCCGCTTCGACAGCTTCTCCGAACGCGTCATCAACTTCAGCCTTGCTTTTCACCCCGCGGGCATCCTGATGCAATAAATCACTATCCACTCCGGTCAATCCCGAAGCGGACCCGTAAATGACATGGACGGCCCCAGCCCGGTCACGTTTCGATATGCCCTCACCGGGAACACCCACAACCACGTCATCGTAGCCGTCGCCGTTAATATCGCCGGAAGCTAGAGAAGCTCCAAAAAGGTCCCCTGATTCCGAATTGGTTCCCACACCGGGACTGTACTGATGCATGTTCACGGGGCTAGTCAACCCTGAAGCTGAACCGTATGCGATAGTGATAATGCCAGCGTCAATCAGCTGGTTTGAACCGCCGAGATCCTCATAGGGGACACCGACCACCATGTCGTCATACCCGTCATTGTTGAAATCGCCTGTCGTGAGCGCTGAACCAAACCGATCTCCCGATTCTGAAGTATCCGGCCACCCAGACGTATTCTGATAGAAACCATCATTATTACTCCACCCGCCGGAACCATAAATCACATGCACTAAACCAGCGTCACCGATAGACCCAACGCTTTCCTCAGGAGCGCCAACAAGAAGATCCATCCTTCCATCACCATCAAAATCACCAGTATCAGTCACCGAACCGAACCTGTCACCACTCTCAGCACCAATCCAACCCGCAGACAAAAATCCAGGCGTATCCTGATCAATCTGATT
>PAYW01000007.1 GCA_002715425.1 Actinomycetota bacterium
CTAAAATTGGGCCGAGCATGATAAGCACAGTCCTCATTTTTCTTGCTGCTAGGCCTCCAAGGGCAACTGAAAGAAGTTCACGTAACCAGCTCATACTATTCTAGCTTTGTCCCGCCGCCAGATTCCCAAAATTGGTCTTGCAGGGATTCAGTTCTCTCTTTTTTAAGATTATCTGCGATAATTTTTCCGTCACGCATTGAAACAACCCTGTCCATCTGTTCAGCGATCTCTAAATCATGCGTTACGAGCACAATCGCTTTCTCTTCACTTCGCAAGTTCTGAAAAATTTCCATAACCATAGTGGCGTTTTTAGTATCAAGCGCTCCTGTCGGTTCATCAGCGAGGATCATTAAAGGCTCGGTGACAATAGCTCTTGCCAATGCAACCCTTTGTTGTTCTCCGCCTGACATTTGTACCGGTCGATGGTCGTGGCGCTCTCCAAGCCCTACCTTTGTTAGAGCATCCATCGCCCGATCTTTTCTTTCATTCTTAGTCATGTTTCTGTAGAGAAGGGCAGTTGAGACATTACCGAGGGCGGTCAGGTGCGGGATGAGATGAAATTGTTGAAAGACAAAGCCGATAGAATCGCCTCTGAGCTTAGATCTCTCAGCATCATCGAGATCAGTCACTTCTGTCCCTGAAACCTTTATTGAACCCCGCGTAGGTAGATCTAAGCAGCCTAGAAGGCCTAAGAGGGTTGATTTCCCTGACCCTGATGGTCCAATGATTGCCATGAAGTCTCCTGCGTTGATTTCCACTGAGACGC
This sequence comes from Actinomycetota bacterium, assembly GCA_002715425.1. Next base: position 767 of record PAYW01000007.1, read on the forward strand.
CATCTAGCGCATGGACAGCAACTGGTTCCTCACCGTAAATTCGGTAAACATCGGTAAGGCTGAATAATTTCCCAGTATTAGAAGAAGAAGGGGCGCCCGTTTCTGGCTCCACTTGAGTTGGCATTAGGTTTCCACCAAAACGAGTTCGTCTCCGACCAACCCTTCAGTTACTTCGACAAATGCCCCTTCAGACAATCCAGTTTCAATTTGCACCTGAGTTGTCGTCCCATCAACGAGTACAACCCGAACAACATCATTACCTTGCCCATCTTGAAGAACGGCTGCAACTGGCACAGTAATGACATCAATCTTTTCTTCACGAGTGACGTCCACATTGACGCTAGCTCCATCAACAGCATCGAGGACTTCGAAGGTNTCAATNACGCCCTCGTATCTTTCAGACCCNTCCCCAGTTACAGTAGCTGTTTCGTCTAGTTCAAGGATGACTCCTGGTACTGCTTCTTCGTCACTAGCTTGGATCTCCACTTCCACTGCCATTCCTACTTCGAGATTTCCGCGATCAGTGGGGTTAAGAGTTAGGGTAATAGTGAAATCTGGTTCTGTGAGAGTGAGGACTTCTTGGCCGAGAAGAATGAATTCTCCATCATCGACTGACACTGTGCCGACTCTGGCAGGCCATGAAGCCACAACCATGTCTCCAGGGAGGAAGACAACATCATCGTCAATAGTTTCAATAGTCACTCGAACTTCGCTCTGTCCGGCCGGCATGACTACGGTTCCGGAGAGTTCATTAAAGTCTCGTCCAGGTGTAGCGCTTCCACTAAGTGCATAATTGATCGAAGTGTCTTCCACTACCGGCTGATCGGCACGGATGATGAATTCTCCGGATAAACCTTCAGAAATGGAACCCCCACCTTCAATAATCAATTCGGGTAGGTCGTTAGACTCAATGGTTGTTGAAGCCGAAGAAGGGCTTCCAACGACGTAAGTCTCATCAGCATTTGGAGTTATCGTAATAGAAAGTGTCTCATCATTTTCGACTATGGTGTCGTCACGAGTTTCAAAGGTAACGGTCACAGCTTCAGCATTTGCTGGCAGGTCGATTTCTAGATCTTCGGCAAAGTAATCTGACCCTGATCTTGCTGTTCCCCCTATTGTGAATGTGATTGTTGTGTCTTCGTTGCTTACAAGGTCAGTCTCCAATTCGAATGACACGTTTGACCCTTCATTGACCGTGACACTCGTAGCTGTAACTTGGATTGTTTGGTAGTCTCCAGGTGGGCTTGTTATCGCCAACCTTGCTTCTCGAAGCGCTCCAGGAACGTAGGGAAGATTCTCGCCTATGCCAAAGCCATCTCCGACTTCGATTATGATTTCTTCTTCGCTCTCAATCTCATCATCAGTTAGCGTCTGGATTTCTAAGTCGAAGGATTGAGTTCCTTGGGGGAAAATAAATGAACCATCAAGGGGGCCTTCATCGTAGTCATCTTCGGCGGTCGCTGACCCAGTCACAATGTAGTCAACAACAGTGTCAGTGGGCATCACAATATCTGATGTGAAAGTGAANGTTGCTGTGTTTCCTTCGACAACAGTTTGTGGGTTTACAGTGACTTCAATCCGTGGCCTGTTATCTTCTTGAAACAGAATACTTGTATATGTGCCTGAGTTATTATTTCCAGCCGTATAGACCAAGGAGGTGTTTGTTCCTGTCTGGTTATTTTCGTAAGAAACCGGCTGATTCGGAACGCTGGGTTCAAGTTCGAAACTGATAGTATTCTGGGCTCCAATGGCATATCCGGCGCTATTGGACCGTAACGATACAACTATATTCTCGTTTGGTTCAGGTGTCTCTCCTCCGTATCCTCGATTCACTTGCCATTCGCGTAACCCGGCTCTTGTTTCCTCAGTAAAGAGTTGATCCACAACTCCTACGTCGAATCCATCATTTGAGAGAATGGTTTCTAACTGGAGAACATCAGGCCCATCAGAGCCGACGTCGAGTCTTCGAAAGAAGGAGAATTCTCCATCAACAGCTACAGCTGCTCGCCCATCTATAGCATAAAGAACATCTCCGGCGTTGATTGTTTCGCCATCATCCACAAGTACGGAACTCACTCGTCCATCAACTCCAGAAGTTATCCGCTGGAGCTGGTCTCTACGGATCTCTCCTCGNACTGTTATTTCATCAACAAGGGTTCTTCGTTCGACAGGCGCTACGACAAAAGTAGGCCCATCATTAGTGGAATCAGAAGAGTCCCCATCACCACCAATTCCAGGCCATACAAGTGTTCCTACAAGTACCAGTGCTACAACGACTGCTCCACCCAAACCCCACTTATAGTTCATGAAGGTTGCCTAGCTTTCTTCTTCAGGTACGTAATTTGCTTCGGTGTAGGCGGTAGCTTCCTGACGGCATGCGTTGATGTCGTCGATAGGGAAAAGTTCAGTAGTGTCTTCCGGTGGCGTTAATCCCGCACCATTTGGCCCGAAGCTAAGAGCTCCTCTTTCATCCGGAACGAGTTCACCTACTTCCCACCCTAAACGTTCAAGGCACTCGCCAAACGTTGGAAGACCGAAGTTCAGTTGTGTGATTTGCTCTGGGGTTAAATTCTCTTGCGCTTCATTGAAGCTTTGAAAACTTTCAAGAATGTTGCTTTCAAGAGCACATGTTTGGAGAGCCGAAAGGTATTCGGGGGTGAATTCGCTTGGATCAACGGTTTCTCCATCAGGTCCAGGTTGGCCGGGAGCCCCTATAAATTCAAAGCCGTCGTCTTCTAGNCAGCCTTGGAAGGTGGCAACAGCGTTAAGGAGACCATCTAGAGGGTCCTCTTCAGCTTCTGAGACCTCGATATCATCTTCAGCTTCTTCTTCGGCTGGTGCTTCGTTTAGTTCTTCAACTTCAACGTCNTCAGTTGAAAGCGTCTGCGGTCCGCTTTCTTCATCTTGGTTGCTTTCCCGNTGTTCTTGAGCTTCNGCAATGACATCNGCAGCAACNACTTGTGTTCCGCCTTGNANACCTACNACNGNNCCTTCCTCGCCNCCGCNNGANCCTCCACCGCCACANGCAGTCAAANTNAAGCTNGNTANTNCTATCCCTACAACTCCTNCAAAAANTCNTTTGTTTGCCATANTCCCTCTTAAGTTGNCCTTTGCAAATCTTAGACNATCATGNGTTTTAAGTGTCGGCAATTCAAACTGNNGGNGNTNTTCTTAATNANTTCTTAAANTNCTTCATGTTAAANNCGAGNGACNTCAGGNTCNGTTTGNTCAACAGTTGTTCTTANNGTGAANACNGANTCGCCAGANAGGACNCCGCCCCTGCCGAAAAGNCGGCCNAATTGCCAGTTTGACAAGCCTAANTCAGGNCGACCNAGGGCGTATTGCCCATCGACCCAACGNGTNAANCCNTTACCGACAAANGGGGCATTAATNGATTNGTANAANNNANNATGCTCNNNNTCGTCTTCTGAGATTAANCTCGCNACAAACTGNGGAGANTNNTCGTTNAATAGNTCGNTNGCTTGNTCTANNGAGTCNACAANAACNAGAGAGACTTCNGGTGANTTNTCCCATTCCCACTCCGTAGCGAGATCATNTATCTGAATTATCTCGGTNTGNGCNTCNGTNANCTTGCCCTCNGCNCGGTCGATCGGAACTTCATNNAACCAGTCNNCGGGAANGTGNTCNNTAGAGNNTTNAACNACNTGNAGTTTACNCATAGCGTCTCTNCGNTGGCCAGCNTGGGATANNGCTTCAAGAAANGCNGGGACGAGATCATGNGCTCNGGACTTCGGAATGCAGCANGTNTTTANNGTATTGCANACTTTNCTATCNAANGAATGAAATATNGCGCTNNTNAATGNNGTCTTGGTNAGCGCTCTGACCAGCNATAANCCACGCGCCGCCGGTTCCATGTAGGCTAACCGNNNTACCNGCTTGCCGAGCNACAGCGCCCAACTGAGCTACNGCTGGACCNGANCCNCGAGCTACTGCAAGGGATAATCGTTCATCGGAGAACATCGCGTACCCAGCTGACCGAGCAGGGGTATTCACAAGCGAAACAGCGCCAAGAGGGAGTCCAGCTTCACTAAGAGCTGGGTTGAGTGCATACTCCGATATAGCATTAGCAGTTTGAAGGGCATCTGACCCAATGCGAAAAACAACAGTATTGCCTGACCGTAAGACACCCGTAGCGTCAGCGAAAACATTTGGTCGGCCTTCAAATACAAACCCAACAACACCTAATCCAGCCGTAAGTTGGTTAACGGTCCACCCGTCATGGCTTATTGATTCAATCGGTTGCCCGCGATTTGAAGCAGTTCGGCTCCACATGCGAAGGCCTTCAATCATATTTGAGCGCATTGTTTCCGATAGCTCTAATCGCGTTGTCGATCGCTCTTTTGATTTTGCCTCTTTCACGTCTAAGTAGTTCGCCTCTTCAATCGGGCCAAATGTGTCATCTTCTTCTAGATTTCTGGCAAAAGACTCGTAGAACGTGGTGATGGCCTCATCGGTAACTGTTCCCATTTGTGTGAAAGCTGAATATGCGTTCCCGACTGCTTCTTGGGAAAGAGCCCATATCTCTCTAGAAACATGAAGTAGGTCACCTGAAGTCTGTACCACAATAAGATGGTCCCCAGCTGAAAATACGTCAGCAAGCTCAGCCGAAACATATGCTACTTTGTTCCCTCCGTAGGGGATTGCCATTCCTTCTTTCAGTGAATTCAAATCATTATCCATCTCGGCATGCTACCCATGCGTTCTTAAGGTCTCAAATAAATTTTTGAAATAGGGGGACAAAGATATCTAGCTGTACTTATGTGTGTCTGCCTTGCGTGAACTAGTTTTCGCTTTATGATGACTGATTGGAATCCCTTGCTCAAACCAGAATTCGAGAAGTCATACTGGAAGGAGCTTCAGAGGTATTTGTATGAAGAGAGAACGCACTCCAAAGTGTTCCCAGAACATAATGAGGTTTTCACCGCTTTCCATCTAACCTCTTTTAGGGATGTAAAGATTCTAATCCTTGGTCAAGACCCATATCATGGCGAAGGCCAAGCGCACGGTTTAAGTTTCTCAGTTCAGAAAGGAGTATCTATCCCTCCGTCTTTGAAGAATATATATAAGGAACTTAACAGTGACTTGGGTATAGAGACCCCTACTCATGGGAACTTAGAACCGTGGGCGCTTCAGGGGGTATTACTCTTGAACGCTACATTGACCGTGCGAGCTCATCAGCCAGGATCCCATCAAGGGAAAGGGTGGGAAACTTTTACAGATGAAGTAATACGAAAGGTGAATGAGAAAAAAGAGAAGACAATTTTTTTTCTTTGGGGGGCGTTCGCTAGAAAGAAAAGCGTATTAATAGACCAAGGACGACATCATATTATCGAATCAGCGCACCCATCCCCTTTAAGCGCCCATAGGGGGTTCTTCGGTAGCAGGCCATTCTCGGAAGCAAATCGTGTCTTGAAGAACTCTGGAAGAGACCCAGTGAACTGGTCGCTATAGCGCTTTGGGTGAGAGCTATTGTGCATGAAATCAATAAATGAGGCATATCCTTCTTAACAACGAAGGAAAGGAAAGTAGTGGGCGACTTTTTCCAAAACGGTGTCATAACTACATTTCATGACCTCTCGAACCGAACAGTTGAAGACCTTGAGTCCGACCTGATGGATTGGTCTAAGACAAGGCCAATCTCACTATTGATACCTTCCTTGTATTCAGAATTTGAAGGTGATGCAATCCCAAAAATTATTTCTGAGCTAAGAAAAGTCTCGTATCTAGATGAAGTCATTATTGGTTTAGATAACGCTGATCGACAGCAATTTAATAATGCAAAAAATGCGCTTCAAGCATTAGAGTTACGTTCTCGGGTTATCTGGAACGATGGCCCTGGTATGCAAGAGATTCAAAAAGAATTAGCGGGTCAAAACCTTGGACCTCTTGAACGTGGGAAGGGGGCAAACGTTTGGTACTCGATGGGTTATTTCCTAGCTTCTGGAAGGGGAGTGGTTCTTGGAATGCATGACGCTGATATCGTCACCTATTCCAGAGACATGCTAGCCAAGCTCATTTACCCAGTAGCGAACCCAACATTTGGGTATGTTTTTTCCAAAGGCTTCTATTTCCGTACAGACCCAGACGGATTTAATGGTCGGGTTTCAAGACTGCTGGTTACTCCGCTAATTCGGGCTTTGCAACAAACTCTCGGCCAAGATGATTACCTTGGTTACCTAGATAGTTTCCGATACCCGCTGGCCGGTGAGTGTGCTATGAGCGCTGATGTTGTCCTTGGTTTAAGAATCCCATTTGACTGGGGCTTGGAGATAGGAGTGCTTTCCGAAGTGTACCGACGTTACACAAGTGGAAGGGTCTGTCAGGTTGACCTCGCAGATGCATATGATCACAAGCATCAAATAGTGTCAGAGGAAGACCCAACTCACGGCTTGCATCGAATGGCGACCGACATAACTAAATCTATTTATCGAAAACTAGCTATTCGAGGTCAAGTCTTTTCTCAAGGGATATTCAGAACTCTTAAAGCAACCTATTATCGAACAGCTTTAGACTTTGTAGACCATTATACCCATGATGCAGAAATGAACGGGTTCCCCGTAGACCGGTACAGAGAGGAGCAATTGGTTGAAATGTTCGCTCAGACCATTACTGCAGCCGGTGAACAATACCTAACCCGTCCTATGGAATTACCATTAATTCCTTCGTGGGCGGTCACAGCCGATGCGCAGCCCGACGTGTTCAATCGAGTTCTAGAAATTGTCGAAACTGACAATTCCTAAGCCCTTCTATGGGCTAACGCAATGAAGGCACCTTCCGAGACTTTAAGTGTCCTTGTTCTACCAGCCATTGAAGGGTGTCAAAGAAACTTTCCTCGAGTGGCCTCCAATCGATATTGAATTCCTGCCGGGTGTAGAGGTCATCTCCTGGTCGGAGTCCAGTCATGAATTGAGCAGTGGAGTAATCAAGCGGGAATGGGAGATGAAGTAGGTCAAAGAGATCACCTATATGCCCTAAGCCATGGAATAGATTATCCGGAAGTTGAAGCGACCGTATTTTTTTTCCAGTTATATCATGCAGTAGAGTTCTTGTTTCATCCCAATCATAAAAGTGACCGAAAACGCCATAGTGCCGAGGACCTCGACCCCTTTCTACGCAACGCGCAAGAACCTCCGCAAGGTCCCTGACATCATGCATCAAAATCCCTCCTGTTTTTGGAAGGGGGAGAATTGGAACACTCAGGAGACGGGCTATGCCACTAGCAGCAACACTTATTCCAACATCGTTTGGTCCAACAATCCCTGAGGGCCAAACTATAACAACTGGATAGCCTGTATCTTGCAGGTCGCGGGCATAACGTTCGCCCTCGACTTTTGATTGCGCATAAACTCCAATTGGATCGTCTGAAAGAGGCCCATTAGCTATGTAGTGATCTTCTGGAGGTGGGTGCAAAGCACTCTGGGACGATACGTAAACGATTGGGTCCATCTCTCTTTTGGCTGCCTCTTCAAGAACTATTCGGGTACCTTCGATATTCGTCGCTTTAAGAGAAGGGATCTTTCGGATTTGAGTTCCCGTGACCGCAGCTATATGCATGGCAGCATCGCATCCTTCGAGCAACGATGAAATGGCATGGATATCTGACACGTCACCTGTGACATGGCTGATTTGAGGGATCTGGTGTAGTTCGGCAACTTGTTTCAACTTTTCAGCGCTCCGAACCAGAGCAACTGGCTCATGGCCAGCATCGATTAGTTTCTTCAACGTGTGGCCACCGGTAAATCCGGTCCCCCCAGTAACAGCTACCCTCATTGTTAACAGACTATCGTGTTGTTACCCGCGCTACCGAAATCAAACTTGGTGAATTACGGATAATCGATGTATTTATATACCTATCCTTTGGGCGAGCAATTCTCGATGGTACGTAGGATCCCCAAAGAGAAGTTCCGAGCTTTTGGCTCGCTTAAAGTAGAGATGAGCAGGGTGCTCCCAAGTGAATCCGATTCCACCATGAATTTGGATATTCTCTGCGGCCGCGTGGAAATAAGCTTCTGAGCAATAGGCTTTGGCAAGACTGGCGGTTGAGGGGAGCTCATCGTTCATCTCGGCTGCGCACCATCCGGCGTAGTATGCCGCTGACTTGGCTGACTCCACCTCGAGCAACATATCAGCACATTTGTGCTTAATGGCTTGGAAAGAACCAATTGGTCTACCGAACTGTACACGGACCTTGGCATATTCTACTGCCATGTCTAAGCACATTTGAGCCCCACCTACTTGCTCTGCAGCGAGACCTACAGCAGCAAGATCCAAAACCGTGGACAGAATGTCCCAGCCTCTACCTTCTTCTCCTATAAGTGTCGCCGGGGTGTCAGAGAAATCGATCTTTGATTGTTTTCTCGTTTGATCCATTGTTGCAAGAGGGGTCCTCGTTAGCCCTTCAGCTCCAGCATTAACATTAAAGAGGCTTATGCCATTTGCGCTTTGAGCAGCTACAAGGATAATTTCAGCTGTATTTCCATCCAGGACATACATTTTTGAACCGTCTAGCGTATATCCGCTTTCTGATTCACTTGCCTGCATTGTGATTCCGCTTTGGTCCCATTTCCCGTTTTCTTCTGTGAATGCAAGCGTTGCTATAGTTCCACTAGCAATTTGGGGAAGTAGTTCAGCTTTTGCCGATTCGTCATCACTGTGGATGAGAGTGTTAGCGGCAAGGACAACACTTGAGAAGAAAGGCGCGCAAAGTAGTGATCTTCCCATTTCTTCTAGGACTACTATGAGCTCGACATAGCCGAAACCTTGTCCGCCGAATTCTTCAGGGATGATGAGGCTTTGGAGCCCCATTTGTTCGCTCATCTGTTGCCAAACATCAGTGTCGAATCCGTTATCGGTCTCCATTTGCTCACGAACAGATGTTTCGGATGATTTTTCCTCTAAGAAATTACGGACAAATTCTCGAAGGGTTTCTTGTTCTTCTGAAAAGGCGAAGTTCATTTTAGCTCCAGTCAATTAATTATCGAGGCGTAAGTAGCTCGACTCCTAGACCAGCATAGGCGAGGGGGCGGAGTTTGCCACATCAAGATGTGTACACATAAGTACACAATCTGCTAATCTTATTTGATGGATGGGCATAGCCATATTGGCGCAAGGGATCTTCGGGCGGAGCTAGCAAAATATCTGAAACGAGCTGAAGCAGGAGACCGTCTGATCGTAACAGTTGATGGGCGTCCTATAGCTCAAATCGGGCCTTTGGAGCCGGTAGGCGAACCGAGTTTGGAGGACCTCGTGGCTTTAGGACTTATCAAACGACCTAAAAATATGAATCAACCCCAAAGGGCCCAACTTTCGCAAATACCGATTGACGTATCTGCGGACCGTATTATTCAGGAGTTACGCGGCCCATGATCCTAGCTATCGATACCTCCGCTCTGGTGCTTAGATACCTTCCTGGCAGTCATAGGGAATTAGTTCTTACGGAAATGGAGAGAGTCAATGTCTGGTGTGCTTCAGAGCTGGTTCGAGCTGAAGTCCTACTTACGTTACATCGGGCGTCTATCTCTCCATCTCAAAATATGGAATTATCAAGCCGATTCAATACCGATTGGGACTCTTTTCATGTTGTTCCTCTAGATGGTCGCTGTATTAGCCACGCTTCTCAACTGGGTTCCAGATTCGGCCTCAGACTTGTAGATGCGCTTCATTTTGCAGCGATTGATCGACTTCCTCGACCAGTAAAATATCTCACACTTGATCATCGACAAATCCCAGCAGCTGTTGAGCTTGGGTTTGAGCTGTTAACTCCGTTAGGAGAACCTAGCTAGATTTCATTCTCTGGTCGCCCATTTCCACCTTGTGGTTTCCCGCCCATATTCGCGTTAAGTGTTGCCTGAGACATTAGTTCTTCCATAAGAGGCCCAAGTTCAGTTGGATCATCAGGTTGGGTGCCGCTTGGTCCTAAAGTCCATCCTTCCGCAATTCCTAACTGATTTCCTCGAATATCAAATAGTCGACCGGTCACGTTACTTGCTTCCTCACTACAAAGCCACGTTGCCGTTACTGCTTGCCACCTTGGAGACATGGCTTCTTTCTGTTCATCAGTTAGGCCATCCATTCCCACCAGATCTTCAGTCATTCTTGACAAGGCGGCAGGGACCAGCGCATTCACCGTGACATTGTATTTAGCTAACTCCATAGCTGTAATAACCGTAAATGCTGCAATTCCTGCTTTTGCAGTTCCGTAATTACTTTGTCCTATGTTGCCGTAGATTCCTGAGGGTGATGAAGTATTAATTATTCTTCCGTAGGTCTCCATACCTGCTTTTGCTTGATTGCGCCAATAAACTGCTGCGTGGTGAGATGGGCCGAAAGTTCCTTTTAAGTGCACGCTCATAATGGCGTCCCAGTCGTCTTCGCTAAGAGAAAAGAGCATTCGGTCTCGAAGGATTCCAGCATTGTTGATGACGATGTTGAGATCTCCGAAAGTGTCAACAGCTTGATCGATCATTTCCTTTGCTGCATGAAAATCTGCGACATTCCCGCCATTGACTACTGCCTCTCCACCGAATGATTTAATTTCTTCGACAACTTTCTGAGCAGCAGAAAGATCTTCGCCTATTCCATGGCGGTCACCTCCAAGGTCATTTACAACGACCTTCGCTCCGTGTGAAGCCAGCATCAATGCATGTTCACGACCTATACCACCAGCCGCTCCCGTAACTAGGGCGACTTTTCCTTCAACTAGTTTGCTCATGATTCCTCTTTCATAGTTATTTCGTCCTCTGGGGCGAGAATACTCAAAGTCAGGGGTGCAGTGCGACCCAAGAATGATATTCCCGTTTTTCCTTGCAAATCTTAACTCTATTTATTCTTCTTTTGAGATGTGAAGTAAGTTCCTAGTAGAGGATATGCCAATCATGTAAAGGGGGCACTTTATGGGCGCGTTAGAAGGTATAAGAGTTGTAGATGTGGGACTACTTGTTCAAGGTCCGCAAGCAGGTCAAACTCTTCGAGATTTAGGGGCTGAGGTCATAAAGGTTGAACTCCCGGGACTTGGAGATATGGCTAGGTGGATACCTATCTCAATGGAAGACTTGCGGACCCCCTATTTCGAAGCTTGTAACCGAGGGAAAAAAAGTATAACTATTGACCTTCGAGTCGCTGAAGGCGCGAATATCTTTCGGAAGCTAGTTGATACTGCTGATGTCCTAGTCGCGAACTTTAAACCCGGAACACTTGAGGCTTGGGGGCTGAGCTATGAAGCTTTGAGCGAGACAAACCCCGGCCTTATTTACGCTATGGGTTCGACATTCGGACCTGAAGGGGATGGGGCTGACCGAGAAGGAGCCGACCTTGCTGGGCAAGCAGCCGGAGGGCTCATAAGCACCACAGGTTCAGATGGGGAACCTCCGACACCTGTTGGGGCTACAATAGCGGATCATATTGGGAGTATGAATATGACTGTGGGAATCCTAGCTGCTCTATTCTCTCGAAATGCAACTGGGAAAGGACAAAGGGTAGATGTTTCTCTACTTGGAGGACAGATCTATGCGCAGGCGTCTGAATATACAGCGTATTTAATGACGGGAGAAGTGCCGGGTCGGAGCAATGGAGGGCACCCGTTATTACCTATGGCCTATGGAGTTCTTGAAACAGCTGATGGTTATATAGCCTTGGTTGGCGTTCTTCCAGATAAAAGACAAGCACTTTATGAAGCTGCGGGAGTGCCAGAGCTCATAGAAGACGAACGCTTTGCGCCTATTATCTACACTACAGAGATAAGGCAGGAGCTTTTTCGATTGCTAGCTGACGGGTTTAAAGCTAAAACTACTGACGAATGGGCTGCAATTTTGGACCGAATCGAAGTTCGTTACGCCCCAGTCAATGATTATGCACAAGCAGCATCTGATCCGCTGGTTACAACTAACAAGTACATCGTAGAATTAGAGGACTTTAATGGAGAAACGAGAAGAGTCGTTGGTTCTCCAATCAAAATGTCTGATACCCCAACTTCTCCCTCTGCCTCGGCCCCTGAACTTGGACAACATACAGAGGAAGTTCTTTTGGAGCTGGGTTATACGTGGGAGCAGATTGGTGAGCTGCGTGATTTGCAAGCGATTTAATATTCATGTTTCCACCTGTCATGAGTTTTCATAGAAGCTAGCTAGCATCTATTCAATGCACTGTTTGCAACGATGTTTAACTGCAAGTCTTCTGACTTTATGCCTTATCTCCTGCTCAAATACTAATGATGGGGAGGTAGAAGATGCAGAAAGTTTTGTAGAAGCTGAAACGCCTTCTTCGAGTGAAATTGAGACTGAGTCCTCAACGCAAGGTGTAGCAGTCGAGGCTATAGAAGATGAGGATGTGATTCGGGTTGGAGTCATTATCGATGAAGAGAACATTATGTCTTCATATGACCGCCAGCCAGGGGTTGCGTTTGTGGGGATGGTCGAAGAATATAACCGGCAGGGGGGGATTTTAGGTAAAAAGATCGAAGTTCTTCGTGAAAACGGCGAATCAAGACTGTCGGTAATAAACGGCGCTGCCGAGAAGCTAATCAAGTTAGGTGTTCAACTTCTTGTTGTTACCTGTGAATTAGATTTTGCGGCGCCAGTAGTCAGGCAAGCTAAAGAAGCAGAGGTTCTCTTGATATCTCCTTGCGCTTCTGAAGAAGACTGGGGTTTGGGTGAGGTCGACACTCTTGCATTCTCTATGGTTACACAACCGAAAGTCTATGGAGCGCAACTTGCCGATCATCTTTGGGAAGAGGGAAACCGAACAGCTGCGATATTTTGGGATGATACTGTGCCGGAAACAATTCAAGAATGTCTTGCTTTTCGAGATAGATGGGGGAACTTAGGGGGCAGATCAACCGTAGAGTCAGCAGTCAACATGGTAACCGCGCCATCTGTAATAGGCCCAGCCGACAGATTAGGATCACTTGATGTAGACGCTATAGCGGTATGCGCCACCAATAGGGTAGGTGTTCTAACCTTACAACTGATTCGAGGAGCAGGATGGTTGACCCCGATAGTTGCTGGACCCTCATTGGATAGCGCCTCGTTTTTTACTTCTGATGTTCCGAATTTAGGAGATTTTAGGATGGTTTCATTTGCTGGTACGAGAGGGGATGACCCGTACGTGGGGGCTAATCAGGCTGCAGTAAACTTTGAGAGCGTCGATGGAATCCCTCCCGCTAGTGGCCGCTATATCCTAGGTGCTGACCTTGCAGAATTATGGTATCAGGCTGTGAACTTTGCCGGAACGACTGATAGCAGGGTAGTGGCAGAAACAATCAGATCTTTTGAATCTTTTAGCGTACCTTCGGGACTCATTAAGTTCGAAGGTACACAAGCGGTGACTAAACGTACTTTACGGATGTTAAGAAACGTTGGCGGTTATATGATTTTCGAATCGTTAATCCAAGAGCCAAATTAATAGCCAAGTTCTAAATCCAGCTCGCCCAATAGCGAATCGCCCGATATATATCTTCGAACATTTTCTTCCACCCTCGAAGCTAATAGCTCAATACCCATTTCAGGTGTATTCCCGATATGGGGCGTAATAAGGCAATTCTCCAACTCCCATAAAACATGGTTATCTGGGAGCGGCTCTGGATCTGTAACATCTAGTACTGCTCCGAAGATTTGACCAGACTGTAGAGCTTCTACAAGATCAGCAGTCACAACGTGCTTTCCTCGTGCGACATTCACGAGTACTGCTTTTTCAGACATCATCTCCAGAAAAGAGGCGTCCACGATCCTGATAGTTGCAGGAGTTAAGGCAAGTGCAAGCACAACAACGTCAGCCGACGGGAGGATATTCGGTAAATCCTCAAGGCAAGCTGTGTGGGTTGCGTTACGAACTTTCTCTTCTGATCTCCTCACTACGGTCGTTTCACAATCAAAAGCAGATAATAAGGGAAGTAGATCATTCGCTATACCACCTGCTCCGAGAATTACGACATGAGATCCGAACAGAGTCTCACCGACCGGCGCGCTCCATCCCTTTTTCCTAGCGTAAGTTATAAAGCCACGCTTCAAACCAAGGATCGATCCCAGCACGTGTTCCGCCACCGGTTGAGAGTACACGCCCTTTCCGCAAGTCCATACTCTCTTGTCATCTAGTATTGGAAGGAATGGTTCAATACCCGCAAATGGAAGCTGTACCCATTCTAAATTTGACGCAAGTAATTCAGGGAGTAACTCGGGACGGCTGGGGTCTGCCCAAATAAGCCCAGAAGCCTCTTCGATAGGGCTGACAGAGGCACCAGCTCGGATAACCGCTTCGACGAGCTTTTCTTTACGCCAATTCTCTGGTTCAACAGCTAAATTAACAGGTCCACTACTTTTTGTTTGAAGTTTTGTGTCGTTGTTCATTTTTTCGAGACGATACTTTTGGTGGGAGACTAAAGGTTCCGCACTATGGTCAATATATGGATATTGCAGATTCAGTCCTCGACCTTATCGGCAGAACCCCCATGGTGCGCCTAACCCGTGTCACAGAGGGTATTGCATGTCCAGTCGTAGCGAAAGTTGAGACTACAAATCCTGGTGGAAGTGTGAAAGACCGGCCAGCTCTGGCAATGATAAACGCCGCAGAAAAAGAAGGCTTCCTTAGCCCAGGGTCAACAATTATCGAACCAACGTCTGGAAATACTGGTGTTGGCCTTGCGATAGTTGCTGCACAAAGAGGGTACGACTGTGTTTTCGTAATGACGGATAAAGTAAGTTCGGAAAAAGTCGATCTACTAAAGGCCTATGGTGCTGAAGTAATTGTATGCCCTGTCGATGTAGCACCAGACGATCCAAGGTCATATTACTCCACTGCCGAGCGTCTAGTGAACGAGCGCCCGGGTGCTTTTAGACCTAACCAGTACAGCAACTCAGTTAATCCTCTGTCCCATTATCTAACAACGGGGCCAGAGATCTGGGAACAGACGAAGGGAACAGTGACGCACTTTGTCGCTGGGGCTGGAACAGGAGGGACCTTGTGCGGAGTCGGGAGATACCTCAAAGAGCAAAATCCAGATGTTCAAATTATTGCTGCTGACCCAGAGGGTTCTGTCTATAGCGGAGGCGATGGGAGGCCATACCTTGTCGAAGGAGTCGGAGAAGATTTCTGGCCAGAAACTTACGATCCTTCACTTATCGATAGAGTAATTTCTGTCAGCGATGCTCAATCCTTTTATCGAACTCGTCAGGTATCAAGAGAGGAAGGCCTCCTCATTGGGGGTTCATGCGGAACTGCAGTGGACGTAGCTATAACAGTGGCGACTGAACTAACGAAAGATGACCTAGTTGTTGTCTTGTTACCTGACTCAGGACGCGGGTACCTTTCAAAGATTTTTAATGATAAATGGATGACGGAGTATGGGTTCCTTATGGAAGAAGGACCTAAGATCCAAGATGTTCTTGAATACAAGGAGAATACAATCTCTCAGCTTGTTTACGTTCAACCTGATGACTCTGTAAGCAAAGCAATAGAGCTCCTTCAGGAACACAACTTGTCGAGGATTATCGTTGCACAAGGTACTCTTCCACTTTCAGCGGCAGAAATTAAAGGAACAATTGATGAGGAATATTTGCAGGCCAAAGCGCTCGAGGAAGATGTTTTAGAAATGAAATGTTCAGAATTGATGGGGCCTCGTATGAGTTTCGTTGGGTCTGGTGAATCTGTAGGATCTGTTTTAATTAAACTTGAACAAGAGCATACTCTTTTGGTTATGGATAAAGGGCGTCCTTATTCCGTAATCTCAGCATCCGACGTGATGTCGTATTTGGAAAGTATGGAGAGATAGAGAATGGCTAAAGAGAATATGGATGAACGATGGGGATTTGAAACGAGGGCAATACATGCCGGCCAAAAACCAGACCCCCGAACTGGCGCTATAACTGTTCCGGTCTATCAAACAACAACATACGAACAGGACGGAGTCGGTAAGGATCGAGGGTATGAGTATTCGAGGACAGGGAACCCTACAAGAGATGCTTTGGAAGTAAGCGTTGCCGCATTAGAAGGAGCTGAGTTCGGTAGAGCATTTGCTAGCGGTATGGCAGCAGAAGATACGATCCTAAGACTCTTGAATCCCGGCGACCATATTGTTATGGGCAACGATGCATATGGCGGAACCTTCCGATTAATTTCTAAAGTCCTCACGCGCATGGGAGTGACCTGGTCCGCAGCAGATTTATCAAAAAAAGAAAATATTGAAAACTGTCTAACTGATAAGACTCGAATTATTTGGGCTGAGACACCATCGAACCCTCTGCTATCCGTTGTTGACATCCAAATACTATCGCAAGTGGCGCACTCCATCGGCGCTTGGTGTGTCGTCGATAATACATTCGCTACTCCTTATCTTCAGCAACCACTCTCACATGGTGCCGACTTTGTAGTGCACTCAGCAACAAAATATCTTGGTGGGCATTCGGATGTAGTTGGAGGCTTTGTTGCAACGAATTCTCCAGAACTAGACCAAGAGATCGGGTTTCTACAGAATGCAATAGGAGCTGTACCAGCACCATGGGATTGCTATTTACTCCTTCGAGGCGTTAAAACTCTTTCAGTTCGAATGGATCGGCACTGTGAGAATGCTGAAAGTATTGTCACATTTCTAGAAAGCCATCCGAAAGTTGCCGATGTGCTATATCCCGGCCTTTCAGGCCACCCGACTCATGATATAGCGAAGAATCAGATGAAAAAATTCGGTGGGATGGTTTCATTCACTGTTCATGGTGGCCCTGAAGCTGCTCGTATGGTAGCAGGTAGCACTAGATTATTTACTCTCGCTGAATCACTCGGAGCTGTAGAGTCGTTAATTGAAGTTCCTGCTGCAATGACTCATTTATCAGCAGAAGGTTCTCCGCTTGAAGTTGACGATTCGTTAATAAGGCTATCTGTAGGAATTGAAACAACTGAGGACCTTATAGAGGACCTCAGTAACGCGCTCTCATAAAGATCAGTTTGGCTTAATTCTGAAGGTGTAGAGTCTCCTCCGCTAAGCAACTGAGTTCCTGTTCCCAATTTTCTGGCTCAACATATGGAGTAAGTATGAATTTGCTTGCGCCAACTGAAATAAATTCTTGTATTCGAGCAGATAATTCTTTGCGATTTTGAACAATAATCTCTTCTGCTTTAACCTCTGGTCTTCTACTTTGAACCGCTTGAACAATCTGTTTAGGGATTGAGCCATCAGGCGTATATATGATTAGGGCACCAAAGTGTTCCCTATCGATGACTTCTCGATTAGCGCTAATTGAGTGCTTATCAATTTCAGGTATGGCTTCAGCGATATCGTTTGGAGTGCAGAAGCTAGGGAGCCAACCATCTCCTAAACGCCCCACACGTTTCAATTCTGAGGGGGCAATACCCCCAAGCCAAATATCCAGAGGCTTTTGAATCGGTTTTGGCTTGACTCGAACATCAGTTAAGTGAAATCGCTTGCCACTATGGCTGACACTATCCTCTTCCCATAAACGGCGCATGAGTGGCAAAGCCTCATCGAACCACGGGGAGCGATCTTTTCTCTCTACTCCGAAAGCCTGATGCTCTGCTAAATTCACAGCTCCTAGCCCAAACGCGGGGAGTACTCGACCGTTTGAAACCCTGTCGAGACTAGCAAATGATTTTGCGAGGAGGACGGGATTGCGTCCAGGCAGAACCATAACAGATGGTCCGAATTTCAACTTTTCTGTCCTAGCTGCTATCCAACTCATAGCCACTAGTGGGTCTAATCCTGTTCCTGAGACGCGCTCCGAAAACCAAAGCGAATCAAAGCCAAGTTCTTCTAAAGAAGTCACCAACTTCCCGAGGGTTTTGGGGTCAGTAGCGCTAGATCTAGTCCCCAAGCCAAACCCGATCCGAATCTTCATTTTAACTCCAATTCCTTTAAAGAAAGCATAGAGCACGCTGGAGCCAGTGGCCTCGTCAAGGTTCAGCAGATAAGGCATGGAAGACAAATAATGCTATTGTGAACTCTTATGGCTGAGGAATCATTTGAGTTGGACGAAAGTTTTTTAGATCCCGTAGTGCAAGATGACCCATTTGACACGTATGCAACTCTTCATGAGAAATGCCCTGTCTACAAAGTCCCAGAAAATGGGCTGTATATGGTCACAAAGTATGAGGATGTCCGAGAGGTATTAACGACACCATCGATTTATTCTAGCCGGCCAGGTACGGGTGCCGGAGGTCTTAATGAGGCAACAAAAGCTCATGCTCAGGTATTCGAAGACAAAGGTTGGGTCAAGGGCCGAACACTCCAACGAACCGATCCTCCGGAGCACAGTCATTACAGGAAAATACTTGGGCGGGTGTTTACAAGACGGGCAGTAGACGGAATGATTCCGCGTATCGACGAGATAACTCATGGTTTGATCGATCAGTTCATCGATAGAGGTCACTGTGAATTCGTTTCTGAATTTGCTTTACCTTTGCCAGGGATATTCATTTGTGAACAGCTAGGACTTCCCGCTGAAGAGTACGAGACCTTCAAGAAATGGGCAGATGCCATGCTCGCTATGTCACAGCGGCCGCTTTCTCCAGAAGAAGCAGTAGCGCAAGCAGAATATGAAGTAGAAGCTCAGCACCATCTTGCTCGAGAATTTGAAAAACGCAGGAAAGAACCTACAGACGACTTAATTTCTGCGTTAGTGCATGCTCATCAGGAAGATGAGCCATTTACCATGGAAGAACTTCAAGACTTGATGCATCAGCTGGTTACAGGTGGATTCGAAACTACCACATCAGCTTTAAGTACCTCGATGTGGCTTCTGTTGCGCCATCCAGATCAAATGCAAATGTTGATAGACGACAGGTCTCTCCAGAAAAACTTTATTGAAGAGAGTCTGAGGTTCGATAGCCCAGTAGCTGGACTTTGGAGAACAGCCGCATGCCCTGCTGAATTGGGGGGTGCCTCGATACCCGAAGGTTCAGCTGTTATGCCAAGATTCGCTGCAGCTAATCGGGATGCCGAAGTCTTTGATAATCCTGATCAATTCGATATCACGCGCGAAGACCTTCACAAACATGTGGCATTCGGATTGGGAAGCCATTTTTGTCTCGGGGCTTCGCTTGCGAGAGCTGAACTGATGTCGGCCTTCACGGCGATTCTTGACCGCATGAAAAATATCCGATTGGTAGAGCCACTAGAAGGCCGGCCTCACAAATTCAGTTTCTTTCTCCGACCTATGAAGGAACTGCACATCGAATTCGATAAAGTCTAGAAAAAGAAGCTAGTCAGAGGCTTACAGATACGCCTTCGTATGGGCTAGGGTCCTCACTATTCGGGATAATTGGCTTTGACCAGCTCATAACATCTGCAAGGTTGCTTACAATATCTTTCCACTCAGATGGATTCCACCCTTCAGCGCTTCCAACAAGTTTTGGGCTTTGATCGAAATGAAGCAACGCAGGTGTCTTTTCAAGTTGCACACCTCGAGCGAAAGATAGATCAGGATCCACGAAAGTTAATACCTCTGATGCCCATGGGCCAAGAAACTCTTTCGAATGTTCCTCGCTTCCGAGAACCATCCAAGCGCCCCGACAATCAGCGCCCTTAAACGAACGCAGAATACGACCAGCGGTCTCAACGATCCAAGAACTTTCATGCGTATACGGATCTACCACCACCAAAAGTAGATGAAAGGTGGTTACCCATTCTCTTAATGATCGAGAGGATCCCTCTAAGCGGCTCAGAGATATGCTGGCATCAGGCGATATAGTCACGGATATCAAACTAGCGCACAAGGCCATCTGCTGTGGAACTATATGCACATTAGACTAGAGATATTTTCAAGTTCTTAAAATTAATGAATCCATGGAGCAGAGGGTTTTCAATGTACTTTGAAATAGGCAAGGAAAAGCATCTATGAAAAAGCAGTCTTTGATATTCCTATCTTTCGTAATTACTTCTGGCGTAGTGGCGTTATTCGCATTTCCAGTTTTTCAAAGTGGTCCCGATGTCCCGACTGTTATGCCTGAGAATGAAAGCATAACTACCGAGGCGCTAGAGGGTGAAACGCCAGTGAGCGAACCGACCCCTATCCCCATACCAACTCCAACTCCAACTCCAACTCCAACTCCAACTCCAACTCCAACTCCGACGCTTCCAAAGAAAGCCACTCTTGTATTCACGGGGGACATTTTAAGCCACGGGCCAGTGATTCAAAGAGCTGACTACAACACAAACTCATTCGGAACGCACGACTACACCCCCATGTTCGCTCAAGTCCGACCTTTACTCGAAGAAGCCGACCTCGCAATATGCCATCTAGAAACCCCTGTCTCATCTGACAATCAATCACTATCCGGCTACCCAGATTTTAATGCCCCACAAGAATTACCGGGGAACTTAAAAGAAGTAGGTTATGACGGTTGTTCCACAGCCTCCAACCATTCGATGGATAAAGGGGTAAGCGGCGTTAGGTCAACAATCGCTCAGCTCGAAAATGCGGGTCTCGTTTGGGCTGGGATGGCTCGAAGTGCTGAAGAACAGAAAACGCCAGCCTTGTATACCCCAAATGGGATTTTGATAGGTCATATGTCATATACGTATGGACTAAACGGATATGTTCCGGCAAATGAGCCTTACCTCGTGAATGTAATTGACGAAGAACAAATACTTAGCGAGGCAGCAAGAATGCGGTCAGTGGGCGTTGACTTCATCATCCTTAGTGTCCAATGGGGAAATGAATATCAGGTTAATCCGAGCGAAGCGCAAGAAAGTCTTGCAGAATCACTATTGAGTTCACCCAATATTGACTTAATAGTTGGATCTCACGTCCACGTTGTTCAGCCAATCGGGGTATTCAATAACAAATATGTCATCTACGGCCTTGGGAACTTTCTATCCAATCAATCAGCTAATTGTTGCCCGGCCGCATCCCAGAACGGTGTGATGATATTCGTTGACATAATCGGGACAGATTCAGAAGGATATAGGGCCGAAAACTTAACATTTGAACCAACACGAGTAGACCGATCAGACTTTACAATCGTTCCCTTATCGCGTGTGGTAGAAGACGAGCAAATAAGCCCGAACCTCCGCATCTTTTATCAAGAAGTCATAGACGAAACTTCAAACGTGCTGAACCAACTCGGGGGGAATTATCAAATAAAGAAATACTAATACCCTTGCTCATGCATTAGCGGAGCTTCGCTTTCTCCTAGCCTGACGGCGAACGCTTGCAATAGCAATAACTGGGAACAGAACTAGTAACCCCAAAAGAGCCAACTGTAAAGCACCACCCCTATCAGTCGGACTCGACGGGGCACTCCCTGAACCGGGCTTAGGAATTATGCCAGACCCGTCATCAACCTTAATTATCTCAACACTTGATGAAGGTTCTTGCGGTTCATCACTAAAGGACGGAGTAGCCGAAACAATAAAGGCAATATAAATGATTATTGCTGTTGAAAGAAATTTGAAAGAACGATGCATCTTTGGGTTCTGTTTCTGCTGACGCACTCATTGGCCTGCACTTCAATTCTAGAGCTACCTTAGTACCGTGAACCACACTGAACAGCAAAAAGCATTGATCCAATGGTGGCAGACAAGCTCACGCGACCTTCCATGGCGGCGAACCCGAGACCCATGGTTAGTTATGGTTTCAGAACTCATGCTTCAGCAGACACAAGTCAACAGAGTGATACCGAAGTATCAGCACTTTATTGAAGAATACCCAACTCCCCAAAAATGCTCAGAGGCTCCGCCGTCGTCAATAATCGAAGTTTGGGAAGGTCTAGGGTACAACAGAAGAGCAATTAATTTGCACCGCACATCTCAGGTGATAGTCGAAACACATGGTGGTAAAGTCCCTAGCACTTTAAATGACCTATTAGAACTTCCAGGTATAGGCCCATATACGGCCCGCGCCATATTATGTTTTGCATTCGAGGAAGACATCGGCGTCGTAGATGTCAACATTAATCGGATAATTTCAAGATTTATAGGCAAGACGCTAAGCCCTCTGGAGATGCAAATAACAGCAGATAGCTTTGTTCCAATTGGAGAGGGATGGATTTGGAATCAGGCGTTAATGGACCTCGGATCTGAAGTATGCGGGTCAAGAACCCCAAACTGCGACAGGTGCCCACTGAAAAGCCATTGTTTATGGAAAGGGAAAGGCCCAGACCCCGCTAAGAAAAAAACCTCATCTAGTAACATAAATCAGAGTTTTGAAGGATCCGACCGCCAAGGCCGAGGGAAACTGGTAAATACTTTACGCAACAGAAGAGTTATCCTTTCTGAGCTTGAGGGAGTGATGGGTTGGAACGGCGACCCTGAAAGGTGTAGGCGAGTTGCAGCAGGACTTATCAAAGACGGCTTAGTCGAATATGATGACAAGGCAGGATATGGGCTGCCATCGTGACCCAACGCTGCTAGTTTTCTTCGGGTGAGTTCCCTTTCAATCCTCGAGGCAAGACGTCTTGCTATAGCTGTTCAAGGCCTAACAGGGAAACGGCCAGCTGCGAAGATAGGGCGAAGACATCTGCGTCAATGTATGAAAACAATGGAGCTTGTCCAACTCGATGCTGTCCCAGTGGTGATTAGAACGCAGTATCTGCCCTTTTTTTCGAGGTTGGGACCATACCGTCAAAAGCTTTTTGATGAAATAGCTTACCGAGATGACGAATGGTACGAGCTTTGGGCCCACGAAGCTTCAATCGCCCCAGTCGAAATAGAACCTTATCTTCGTTTCAACAAGGAACGAGCTGCCAATGGCGATACATGGAAAGGCCTTTACCGTTTAGCAAAAGAAGAGCCTTCGTATATCAAAAAAGTTCTCCGCGAGGTTGAATTAAAGGGTCCGCTTGAAGCGAAGAACCTATCTGACCCTCAACCCAGGACACATACAGGATGGGGGCCAAGATCCAAAGGCCAACTAGCATTGAATTGGCTTTATCGCATAGGAGAAGTCGGCATACGTCGCGGACCAAATTTTGAAAAGCAATTTGACCTTTTGGGCCGGATAGTTCCATCAAGAATCCTCAATATTCCGACCCCAAATGAACGTGAATCTCTGATGAACCTTCTCCTTCGGTCAGCTAAAGCATATGGAGCAGCAACTGAACGAGACCTGATTGACTATTTCAGATTGCCAGTAAAAGAGGCAAGGCAAGCTTTAGCGGACCTCGTAGAAAATAATCAACTGGAAAAAGTACGAGTGGAATCATGGAAGGAAGAAGCCTATATCTCTCCACAGATTTCAATACCAGAATCCTCCAATGGTTGCTCTCTGGTTTCTCCATTTGATCCAATTGTTTGGAATCGGAAACGACTAGATCGGCTATTTGATTTTCAATACAAGCTCGAGATGTATATGCCGGAATCGAAACGCCAGTTCGGTTATTACGTTCTGCCGCTACTCGTTGGTGACCGATTCGTAGGAAGATTTGATATCAGAAACATTAGAGATGAAAGCACGCTCCATATAAAAGCTTCTTTCTTCGAAAGAAAGGAAGAAGCACAAGACATAGCACAGAAGGCATTTGCTGAATTAACTAATCTCGCACAATTTCTAGGAGCACAAGAAATTAGAATCGACAGAAAGGGGAACTTTTCACTACAGATGAAAAGGCTAGCCGCCCATTAAGTAAGTAGTTCCTGCATAAGGTCGTCAAATATCTTCATAGCGAGCGCTTTCATTTCTTCATCAGTTCTGTCTTGTATAGGGTGATCAGTGAATAGTCCTGCAGGTGGAAAGCCAAGCGCATTGGATTGGGATTTAGCAGCAGAGACAAAAGGGGCAGATGCCACGAACACTCCTGGGGTTCCTCGCCTCTCAAGGTCACTTATGTCGTGCACACTACACGTCGTACAACTTCCTCAATCAGCTAACGCCTCGATGACTGCATCACATGTCGTCGAGATCTCATGCCGAAGGTCCACTGGAGCAGGTTTGGTGAAAGTCGGTTTGATGTATCGGAGAACAGTGGCGCCTTTTTTTTCTAGAAGAGATTGAATGGTATCTAAAAAGACATCTCCGCGAGGTTTACTGATATCTAGTAGTCCTATCGTTGCCCCCTGCAAGCTTGAAATTCTTCGCGCTCTTTCACGGTGCTCAGGTATCTGCTCATTAGTAGGATCAAGAACACTAATTGTCATAAAGTTATTTCCCTTGTTTGGTAGATGCTTCCTTTATCTCCCGATAGCCACCCACCTATAGTTGCGGAGAAAAGACCAGCCGCTCCACCTCCATAAAGAATAATCAACCCACCCTTGGGTCGCAATTTCGGTAGAGTCGATCCAGCAAAGACTTCCGGTAGTCCTTCACTGATACCATCAGCGCCTCGGATTAATTCGTCTGTTTCTCGCATGGAGTGGTTGATTATTGCCTCATTTACCTGCTCTTTTGACCAACCTGCTTCTGCAAAGCGAGAAGCATGCTCAGGCCCAATAATCAAGATGGCATCGAAACCCATCACCAACTTGGGATGGACGTTCCCAATAATTCCCATAGCTAAGCTTCTCGCTAGTTCGTCAGGAGATCTAGAAAGCTGATCCACTATCATACGTGGTCCTTCGCCTGGAAATAACGTAACCGTATTCTGATCTGAAGAGAAACCTTGATCCTGCGCATAAGATTTCCATGGCGACCCCTCTTCGTCTTCAGCAAAGCACAGGCCATATTTCGCTGGGCTTCCATGAGTGGCACGATCAACTTCTCCGGGCCTACCTCCTCCTACATTGCGAATTGTAAGTTGGAGAGCCCTTCCAATGGTGCTATTTGCCCTATTACCTTGGCCGAGAAGGTTCATCCCTGAGTTCATATTTATAGATTTCCGAATCGGGCCATTAATAAAAATAACTGGCCCTACGGGCATAGTTGTAGCGAGCAAACCATGCATATTGAATTCATCACCGCATGCAGTTTCTAGGGCAGTAATTACAACTGGAAGGTATTCAGGTTTGCAACCAGCCATAACTGCGTTTATAGCGATCTTTTCAACTGTGAGATCTACAAGGTTCGGTGGTACCAGGGCAATGATGTCATCAGGTTTTCGCTTAGTTCCCTCCAGCATCGCCTGCACTCGCTCTACGGTTGGTGGGATTAACGGTAAACCATCTGACCAGCCGCGATCATACATTGCTTCAAATTCGTCCTCTGCTGAAGCGAAAGTAACTTCACGACTTACCAGTCCAGATCCGTATTTTTTCTGCAACACTCCTTGAAGATCAGGATCGACGCTTAGAGAGCCGCACCCTGGGCTGTAAGTGCGGATATTCTCTGATCCTAAATCCTCAATATCCAGAAAATCCTTCCATATTTCCTGAGACCATCCCACTGTCCGACCTACTTCGATTCCATCCTCAATTTTAAGAAGTGTTGGAACCGTCTCTATCTGGTGGGAAAAACTTACCTCTAATGATGTGTCATCCGAAGTTATAGGCAGTTTTGGAAATGATGCGTCATCCTGCGTGAAGATAGTACGCAAGATCTTAGATTCACAAAGCTGTTCAAGAACGGGAACAATAAGTTCGCATGTTGGACAGTCTCTTTTGACGAAAACGACAAAGCCATCGGCTAATTCAGATCGGCTGTTTCCCATCTAACGGACCCTAGCAGTATCTTTCTTGGCGCATAAATCTCTAAGGCGCACTTACATCTAAGTACCAAAGGGATGACATCACCGAAGACCCAGAATTATTCAACGCAAACAATCTGAACCTGCAAAGAACGAGATGTAGGGAGTATCGTCTAGTAAGGAACTAGAATAGAAACCTAGGGGAACAATGAGCGAGAATCACATAGACGCATCTGAATATCGCAATGTACTGGGAAGATATCCTACAGGCGTTACCCTTGTAAGCGCTATCGACGATGAAGGCCCATTTGCTATGGTCATTGGCTCTTTTGGTTCAGTCTCTCTTGATCCACCATTGGTGCAGTTTATGCCTGGCAGACAATCGGAAACTTGGAACCGAATCCATACCACAGGAAGTTATTGTGTCAACGTTCTCGGTGAACACCAGTTAGACCTAAGCAATAGTTTCTTCAATAAAGAAATGGATCCGTTTGATGCTATAGATTGGACTGCAGGTCCAACGGGGTCACCGATAATCGCAGGGTGTGTAGCTTGGATTGACTGCTCAATAGAGGCGATACATGAAGTGGGCGACCACTATATTGTTGTTGGATCTGTTGAAGCACTAGGTGAGGGAACCTCAGAAAATAAGCCTCTTTTGTTCTTAGGCGGAGCCTACGGATCATTTGGGTCACTTCCGGGGAACTAGTATGCCGATCTATGCTTTAGGGGATAAAGAACCATCGATAGCTACTAATGCGTATGTCCATCCAGAGGCAGTAATAATAGGCGAAGTAACTATCGGGTCGGAATCATCTGTATGGCCGTGCGCAGTTCTTCGAGGCGATGATGGAAAAATTGTTATAGGAGAGCGCAGCAACATTCAAGATGGCGCTGTGATTCACACGACAATTATTTATCCAACAATCGTCGGAAATGATTGCACGATAGGGCACCTTGCCCACCTTGAAGGATGCAGAGTGCTCGATGGCGCGCTTATTGGAACTGCGTCGGTAGTGTTGCACGATGCAGAGATTCAGCAAGGGGCACTTGTCGGGGCGAACGCTGTCGTTACTGGAGGAACGATCGTTCCTCCAGCTGCAATGGCATTAGGAATTCCAGCGAAAATAAGAGAAAACATGGCAAATCAAGAAGAGATTTCTCTTGGGGTTGAATCTTACGTAAATCGAGGTAAATGGTTTCGCCAAGAATTACGCCGCATTGATTAAGTGACTAGATTCACATCCCCAATTGCCATCTCGGTGCGAAAACAAGGGAACGTTTGTTAGTATTCATATATTAAATACTTTTAAAGTAAGATGAGAGAATGGCCGCAACTAATACAGGTATAGATCTAAGTAAATACCAATTAGGTTGGAGTGACGCCGAAGACTATGTGTTCAAACCAAAAAAAGGATTGACTGAAAGTCTTGTCCAAGAAATTTCATGGATGAAAGGTGAACCTAACTGGATGCGCGATTTTCGTCTCAAGTCTCTAAGGCATTTTCAAAATCGCCCCATGCCAAATTGGGGAGGAGACATGTCAGAGATCTATTTTGATGATATCTACTACTACATCAAGCCTAGTGAAAGCGTAGTAGATGAATGGGAAGATGTTCCTGAGGCGATCAAAGATACTTATGAGAAACTTGGCATACCAGAGGCAGAAAGAAAGTACTTAGCCGGCGTTACCGCTCAGTACGAATCCGAAGTTGTTTACCATAAAAATCGTGAAGATTTAGAAGCTCAAGGTGTAATTTTCTGCGATATGGATACAGCTCTACGCGAATACCCTGAGATCGTCCGAGCATATTTCGGAAAAGTTATCCCATCAAACGACAATAAATTCTCAGCTCTTAATTCAGCGGTATGGTCCGGCGGGTCATTTATTTATGTTCCCGAAGGAGTTGAGGTCGAAATGCCTCTCCAAGCATATTTCCGAATAAACGCTGAAAATATGGGGCAGTTCGAGCGAACCCTTATTATCGCCGATAAAGGATCGAAAGTTCATTACATTGAAGGATGCTCTGCGCCAGTTTATAGCACGGATTCCTTACATTCTGCTGTGGTTGAGATCGTTGTGAAAGAGTCAGCAAGAGTTACATATACAACCATCCAGAACTGGTCTAACAATGTATTCAACCTTGTGACGAAGCGTGCTCGC
>PAYW01000008.1 GCA_002715425.1 Actinomycetota bacterium
GAAGGCTCCGGCAAAGAAGGCTCCTGCGAAGAAGGCTCCTGCGAAGAAGGCTCCTGCGAAGAAGGCTCCGGCAAAGAAGGCTCCTGCAAAGAAGAAGGCTCCGGCAAAGAAGGCTCCTGCAAAGAAGGCTCCTGCAAAGAAGAAAAACCCATTTGACAAGAAATTTCTGAATGCTCAAAAAGCCCTATTGATTGAAGAAAGAGGGAGGTATGTGCGATCTGCTGAATCCCTCAAAGCGGAAGCGGATGCTCTGATAGAGGGCCGTGAACCGGGGGATGTGCAATTCGATGAGGAAGGTGGAGAAGGAGATACTCTTGCAGTCGAACGAGAAAGGGATTTAGCACTAAGCGCCCACGCTCAAGCTGCGGTAGATGAGATTGACCGAGCGTTAGAGCGTCTTAAAGCTGGAACATACGGCATATGTCTAGTCTCGGGAAAATCGATTCCTAAAGAGCGGCTCAGGGCAATTCCATGGGCTGCTGAACGTGTTGAGTACAAGACGGGTGGATTCCTTAGGCGGTAGACTATGTGTGTTGCCATAAAAGTTGTGGCATTCACAAATAGCTAAAGACCTTCTCCTGTGAAAATTGTGTCTAAAAGTGAGACGTTAGAAGCACCTTACCGGCGTTATCTAGCAATAGCCGCACTTCTCATTGTCGGCTTGGACCAACTTACAAAAATCCTTGCCGTGGAAAAATTAGAAGGACGAGCGCCAATCGAATTGTTTTGGACCCTTCAGCTCAATGCAACTCGGAATAAAGGTGCCTCTTTCTCTCTTGGAACAGAATATACATCACTATTGGCAGTTGTAGCTTTAGTAGCAGCTATAGGAATTATCTACTTGTCAAAGACAGCTACATCCTCTTTAGAAATGGCGCTGTTTGGTGTTGTACTGGGTGGAGTTCTAGGGAATGTAACAGATCGAATTTTCAGAAGCTCAAATGGGTTCCTAAATGGGGGAGTGGTTGATTTCATCGATTTCCAATGGTGGCCGATATTCAATGTAGCTGATATGGCTCTAGTGATAGGCCTACCTTCATTGGGGATCATGATGCTAAAAGATGGGCGAGAAAGTGAATGAAGATCGACCAGTCATAAGAGAATTTGTTCCCGACTCTCTCGCAGGGGAGAGAGTTGACAGAGTTATTTCATTCATAACTGGAGCAAGCCGGTCAATAGTTTCAAAGTGCGTTCAAGATGGTGAAGTTCTGTGCAACGATGTTGTAGTCAGAAAAGGTTCGCAGAAAGTTACTACTGGCGATCTTATTGAAGTTAACTCACCGCTGTTCGATTCAGGTCTAGAAATCGAAGCAGATTCCGAAATCATTATTCCGATTATTCATGAAGATCAAGACCTCATTGTAGTGGATAAGCCTTCAGGTCTAGTAATTCATCCAGCTCCGAGTCAGAAGAAAGGTACATTGGTCAATGGCCTATTGTCGATATACCCCGAAATAGCTTCGGTTGGTGAACCCGAACGTCCTGGTATTGTCCATCGCCTAGACAAGGGAACTTCAGGGCTCCTCGTCGTTGCTCTTTCGCCCCAAGGCTATCTTGGCCTATCTGAACAACTTCAACGGAGAGCAATTAAGAGGGTTTATACAACCCTAGTTCTCGGCCATTTGGAGTCAAATAAAGGTGTTATCGAAGCTCCATTAGGTAGAGACCCCAAAAGCCCTACCCGAAGAACAGTGCTTGCAGATGGTAAAGAAGCAAGAACTAGGTACGAAGTTCTCGACAGATATGGGTACCCTTCGAACTGTTCCCTAGTTAGATGTGAACTAGAGACAGGAAGAACTCATCAGATCAGGGCACATTTTTCTGCTATAGGTCACCCTATAGTTGGGGATAGCCTTTATGGAGGTTCAAGCATTTCATTTGAAATAGAGCGCCCATTCCTCCATTCTTCACTCATAGCTTTCGAACATCCTATTACCGGGGACAGTCTGAGCTTTTCATCTC
This sequence comes from Actinomycetota bacterium, assembly GCA_002715425.1. The sequence goes on from PAYW01000008.1 coordinate 1,963, forward strand.
AGGTCCCTAAAGAACTTTTGACCATATTGGATAAGGTTCAATGATGGAGAAAATATTTGCGCCGGACTATTCAGGTGCTTGCGTAAATAATATAGTTCCGGCCCTACTCCAACACAGACAGATTGGTGAAGGGTGGATTCCAGACGAGGTTTTGTCATCTAAACAAGTAGTTCTTCTTGTAATCGACGGTTTAGGCTACAACCAATATCACCGCCACAGGCACCTGCTTCCGTCTTTAGTGGATTTCAGCGAGAATGCCATTAGTACTGTTTTCCCTACAACCACGGCAACGGCGCTGACATCGATTACTACTGGTAGTACTCCAGGTGAGCATGGAGTTATTGGTTATAAGATACGGGTAGGCACTCAAACTCTTAATGCGTTGCGATGGACAACTGAGGGTGGCCCAGCACATCAAGAGCTTGACCCGAGCCAGTTTCAGCCCATTGTTCCATTCACTGGAAAATCTCCAACTGTCATTTCCCCAGCCTCTTTTGTAGACAGCGGATTCACACATGCTCACCTTCGGCATAGCAACTATGCCGGTTACTGGATGGCAAGTTCAATAGCGACTGAAGTATCGGAAGCACTACAACGGGGAGAGCCATTTGTTTACGCATACTATGACGGATTAGACAAGATCGGTCATCTCAAGGGCTTGGGGTCGCATTATCAAGCAGAACTTAGGCTAATTGATCATATTGTAAGTTCCATCTCAGATGTATTGCCGAGAGACTCTTCACTTGTGATCACGGCAGATCATGGAATGGTTAACACAGGAAATAATCTGACTGAGATTAGTCCAGTTGTTAAAAACTCAGCCACAGCCATTTCTGGAGAAGCGCGTTTTGTTTGGCTTCACGTAAACGAATACCAGATTGAGCATGTCATTTCAGCTGCTTCCGAAGCGCATGGAGATATATCTAGCGTTCACACAGTTCAAGAACTGCTAGAGCAGGGGTGGTTTGGTAGAGAAGTCTCAGAGACAGCTAAAGCAAGGCTAGGTGAAATCGCCTTAGTGGTTCATGAAGATACTGCTCTAGTCCCAGACGTGAAATCCGCTCCGAAGTTAATAGCACGACATGGATCAGTAACTGAGGAAGAGCGGCTTGTTCCGCTCCTTACCTTAAAGAGTGGATAATATCTCATCAGTAGGCAAAGGAAGATACGATAAGCATATGACTGATAACCCAGAACATGTACCTGTCGAAGAAACTGAATTAGTTGAAGCCGATGAAAATCCGGATACGACCGACGGCGAGTTTATAGAACAACCGGCAAAAGTGATGAGAGTCGGATCTATGTTGCGCCAGTTGCTTGACGAACTCAAAGAGGTAACTCTTGACGAAGGAAGCAGAGACAGAATGAGAGAGATATATGATACTTCAGTCCAAGAACTTGGATCTGCGCTCTCTCCGGATCTTAGCGATGAGTTAAACCGTATTACCTTACCCTTCGGCGATGATGAAATTCCTAGCGAAGCCGAACTTAGGGTGGCACAGGCCCAACTTGTTGGCTGGCTCGAAGGCTTAATCCAAGGGATTCAAGCCACCCTTTTTGCGCAACAGATGGCTGCTCAACAGCAACTCGCTAATATGCGTTCTGGCGGGGCGTTATTAGCTGGATCTTCAGGGCAGAACCAAATGATTGAGGATGCTAATGGAGATTCAGAAAATCGACCTGGAACTTACCTATAGTCATTGGCGCAAATCTTGTAGATGGACTAGAAAGATGAATGACAGATATGTAATTTATCTTTAAACATAGCTCAAGTAGCCATTGCAATTAAAAGGGGTAATGACAAGCGTGGCAAAGTCCTTCACACATTTACATGTACATACCGAATACTCAATGCTTGATGGCGCTTCCCGACTTGAAGAACTGGTCGAAGCAGCAGCACAAGACAATCAAAAAGCGCTTGGAATCACTGATCACGGGAATATGTACGGTGTGTTGCCGTTCTACAGAACATGTATTGATAAAGGTGTTAAGCCAATTATCGGTACTGAAGCCTACATGGCTTATGAGTCTAGACATGAACGCCCAAGGCGAGGGAAAGGTGGGGTCGATGATTCAGGAGGGAATACTGATGAAGGGCGGAAACTCTATTATCACCTGACCCTTTTGGCAGAAAATAACACTGGCTACAAGAACTTGATTCAGCTGGCGAGTCGAGCCTTTATGGAAGGGTATTACTATAAACCAAGAATTGATTGGGAAGTTCTCAATGACCACAATGAAGGGGTTATTGCTACTACGGGTTGTTTAGGCGGGCAAGTGCTACAGGCACTTCTACGTGATGACGAGGAGGAGGCCTATGAACGAGCTGGAAGGCTCCAAGAAATATTTGGCCGAGATAACTTGTTTGTTGAACTCCAAGATCATGGAATCCCAGAGCAGAAAAGAACAAATCCAGCTTTGGTTCGTATAGCAGAGAAGCTTGGGGCCCCCTTACTCGCAACAAACGATTGCCACTACACACATCAACATGACCACATTGCACATGATGCTTTGCTTTGTGTGCAAACTGGATCTCTGATTAGCGATACAGACAGATTAAAATTTCACGGCGACAACCATTACCTCAAAAGTGCTTCCGAAATGCGGCACGTGTTTGGATCNGTAGAAGTNGCTTGTGACAATACCNTATGGATTGCAGANAGNGCGAATGTNGAAATTGAATTTGGNAATCCNCTCCTCCCNGATTTCCCNCTNCCNGANGGTTTCNCTGANGAAGACGAATANCTCNAATATTTGACNTTANAGGGGGCGAAAGATCGTTGGGGAGATAACCTTCCAGCTGANATTTCTGANCGTCTNACCTATGAGCTCAGGGTNATTAGNGANATGGGATTTTCNGCGTATTTTCTNATTACTTGGGANCTNATTCGATACGCACGTGAGAACAACATNCGGGTTGGNCCNGGTNGAGGNTCNGCTGCTGGTTGNGCNGTNGCATACTCTCTATTTATCACNGACCTNGATCCAATAAANTACGATCTNCTATTTGAAAGNTTNTTNAANCCGTCGNGAATNTCAATGCCAGANATCGANATGGATTTNGANTCAAGNTACAGGGACCAGATGATCAGCTANGTAGCTCAGCAATACGGAAGAGATCATGTGGCTCAGATTATTACATTNTCNCAAATTAAGGCACGAGCNGCAGTNCGAGANGCTGCNCGNGTTCTTGANAAGCCNTACGCTCTTGGAGACAGNATNGCAAAAGCAATTCCACCNAANGTNATGGGTAGGGACACTCCATTGCATGCCTGCCTNCAAAAAGATGANAANTACTTAGATGGNTTTAAATCTGCNNCGGAACTCCGTGACATGGTTAATGCNGACCCAGACGTAAAANAAGTAGTTGATGTTGCTTTGGGTCTTGAAGGNCTCCGNCGACAAGANTCGGTTCATGCTGCCGGAGTGGTNATAACNAANGAGCCTCTAACGGAGTATCTCCCTATNCANCGAAAACCNGANAAAGGTAAAGANATTGAAGAGGCTCCNGTAGTNACTCAGTATGAGATGCAGGCNGTAGANGANCTNGGNCTTCTAAAGATGGATTTNCTTGGCCTNCGAAATCTNGANGTNATNAGTGACNCNCTNGAGTTGATCAAATCTACNACNGGGGANGANCTNGATATNGATGGAGTNCANTTAGACGATGAGAAGACNTACAANATGCTNTCNGCNGGNAACTCTNTAGGTGTNTTCCAACTCGAATCGCCGCCAATGAGANCATTGATGCGTTCACTTGCACCTTCNAANTTTGAAGATGTNGCTGCGCTAGTTGCCCTNTATAGNCCNGGGCCTATGGCGGCGAATATGCACAATGACTATGCNGANCGNAAAAACGGACGNTTNCCTATCCAATANTTCCACCCNGATGCTGANGATTTATTATCCGANACCTANGGNCTAATGATTTATCAAGAAAGCGTNATGAGGGTNGCNCAGAAATTNGCAGGNTACTCACTCGCTGATGCCGACTCTCTTCGNAAAGCAATGGGTAAAAAAATCCGTGANGCCATGGAAAAAGAACGNGAACGGTTTGTNNCTGGNATGGTAGANAATGGTTACGATAGAAATCTTGGCACNGAAGTTTTCNCCANTATCTCNCAGTTCGCCGATTATGCGTTTAATAAAAGNCATAGTTACGGGTATGGNCTAATTGCATATCANACAGCTTTTCTGAAGGTGAATTACCCNATGCANTATATGTCTGCNCTTCTTACGAGCGTCAAGAAAGACAAAGATAAGCCAGCCGTTTATCTTAACGAATGCAGAATGATGGGTATTGATGTNGTAGTNCCNGANGTNAATAGGGCTGAGATGAATTACTTTCCTGAACTTCGNTCAGAAGATGGAAANGGAANNATNGTCTTTGGTTTATCGGCAGTCCGNAATGTCGGAGAAGGCCTNGTGAAATTGTTACTAGAGGAGNGAAANGCCAATGGCCCNTTTGANNGTTTCTATGATTTCTGTGAGAGAGTTGATATGCAAGTNCTNAATAAGCGCGCATTGGAAGCGCTNATNAAAGGNGGCGCTTTCGATGGNCTNGGNCATACACGNCAAGGNCTTTTGGGAGTATATGAACGGATAGTAGAACAAGTAGTNGGNCGACGNCGTGAACGCGATATGGGGGTANTGACNCTTTTTGATGCACCCGAAGAGTCGGANGTCGTATTCAACGAGAAAATAGANATCCCAGAAATNGAATTCGANAAATCTCAACGCCTCGCCTANGAAAAGGAAATGCTAGGTAGGTATATTTCTGANCATCCGCTTNGNGGNTATGAACAAGTNCTAAGACGNAANTGNAACTTCACCTCATCGTCAGGAGAAAGCACAGAAGAGGGNAAAGTCGTCGTTGCAGGAGGTGTNNTAACTGACCTCCAAAANAAGTGGACTCGCCGAGGNGACCTCATGGCNAGTTTNACTCTTGAAGACCTTGAAGGNACAGTGGAGGTTATTGTTTTCACAAAAGTTATGGCNGAGATCGGCCATAAANTTATNGAAGATCAACCAGTGNTNATAACTGNACGTATTGATAAGCGAGATGACANCGNCAAACTAATTTGCCTAGACATAAGTCANCTTGAGACNGATTCGAANNCAGCTTTGACATCCNTAGAAATCCGAGTTCCNTCTANNGGGATAACTGGAAANCATCTTGATCATCTNTCAGNGATTCTTAAAGANCACGATGGNGACTGCGATGTCTANCTCCATCTCGGNGAAAAAAAAATCTGGTTAGGGCCTGAATTTCGAGTTGANCCACACTCGGGTTTATTNGGTGAGATACGTGTTCTNCTCGGAGCTGACTCAATTCAGTAGTTCTCAAGTTGCATAAAAATCCAAATCAGGCTGAAATAGTAANTAGAGGTCGATTAAGTAGTGCCCTTGCGGAGAGATATGGCATTCGAAATAGAAACAAAGGACTGTACAGCAGTAACAGATGCTGAGTTGGGTGAACTGGAGGCAGTGGCCGCCGACTCTTCATGCGATTTTTCAATGGGGCTTCTGTCAAAGCAGGCTGAAGAATGGGTCCTGCTTACAACAGCCCGAGAGAATGACAAATTGCGAGGCTACGTTTTCTATACGTTAGAGCGAATAGGTGGCACTCCTGCTGTTGTGATGGGGCTGGCCTCTGTAGAGCGAAACAATAAGAGGGCTACAACCCTACGTTCTCTAATGTCAGAGGTCTACCACAGAGCGTTAATGGCATTTCCAGATGAAGATGTCGTTTTTGGAACTCAATTCATCAATCCCGGCGCTTTCGAAGTATTTCGTGACCTTGAACAAGAGCTCCCAAAATATGGGCATAAGGTTTCCGGCGAAGAGAGGGCTTGGGGCACAAGATTTGCTAAGCGACTAGGTGTTTCTTCGCTTGCTTATGACGATCGGACCTTTGTTGCTTTAGGTGATGGATCCACTCCTAGAATTTTTGACTATGAAAGCGCTAAAGAAGACAAAGTCAGTAAAGACATCCAAGAACTGTTTAAGGCAGTTCAAGTGGAGAATGGTGACACTTTGATTGCACTTGCATGGGCGATGGCTGAGCGTTTAGAGAAACTTGGCCGATAGCAAGGAAAAAGACTTTGCGAACTTCACCCAACTTGTAAGAGGGCGAAGAATGTCTCGCAGTTTTACCCGTGATGAGGTCGACGCTGACCTTGTTGATGTTTTGGTGGATTTAGCCCGTTTAGCTCCTCGGGCAGGTAACACTCAAGGGATCGAGTTCTTAATCCTAGAGAGTAATGACGTCGATGACTATTGGAAAACTACCTTTAACGAGAAGAACCGAGACGACTTTCCTTGGCCAAATCTGTTCAATGCCCCAGTCCTGATATTGATATGGGTTGACCCTGAAAGATATGTAGAGCGATACTCAGAAGACGACAAGAGGAAAAGCGGACTTGGAAGGGGTACATCCGCATGGCAAACCCCGTACTGGTGGGTTGATGGGGGGATGGCAGCTATGACTATTTTGTTGGGGGCGGAATCTAGAGGATTGGGTGCCCTATTCTTTGGGCTTTTCGATCATGAGGAGGATGTTAAAGCCAAGTTTGGTGTTCCACAGGGATTCAAGTCTATTGGTGCTATCGCCTTAGGTTATGCAAGTACAGAACAGAGAAAGAGCAAATCATTAGATCGCCCGAAAAGAGAATTTTATGATGTGCTGCATCGTGGCCGTTGGTCTTCCTGATTGCAGGGCGCGAAAACGCGCTAAGATCGTATAGAGCAAATGGAGACTTGATGAACGAATCAGACAACACAGCATTAATAAAACAGATTCCTTTCGTTGACTACCTTGTTCTAGGAGAGGAACCGCACCTCATGGCCAACGAATGCGATCAGTGCCAAGCAAGGTACTTTGATCGCAGAAATGCTTGCGCACGCTGTTTTGGTGACCAATTTACAAAAGTNAAAGTTACATCATCTGGTGTGGTTACGAGTTTTACAATTGTTGAAATGGGTCCTGTGCCGTATGTTTCAGCAATTGTTGACTGTGACGGCACCCCAGTTAGGTGCTCTCTCATCGGGGTAGACCCGACCCCAGAAAAAGTCCAACTAGGGATGAGTGTGGAATTAACAACATATTCCATGGGTGAAGACAGTGAAGGAACTGAGGCAATAGCGTTTGGTTTTACCCCAGCGCAATAAACAAAAAAGGAGCAAGTAATGGGATCGGAAGACATCTGGATAATAGGTTCCAACATGACTAAATTTGGCAAACATCCTGAAAAAGACGTTGTTGATTTAGCCTCTGAAGCTAGCGTCGCTGCTCTCCGTGATGCAGAAATGACAATGTCTGACATAGGGGTTTTAGGCGTTGGTAACTTGATGAACGCAGGGGCCGGAATTGGGCAGCAGTTGCAGAAGCAAATCGGCCAAACCGGCATTCCTGTCTTTAATGTCTCAAATGCATGTGCTACTGGAGCGACAGCACTTCGCGTAGCGATTATGGCTGTTAAAGCTGGAGAAGCCGATGTCGGTATGGCAGTGGGGGTCGAAAAACTTGCAGGCGCTGGCTTGCTTGGGCAGAGAGGTCCGAAACCTCAATCAGAAACATGGGAACCAAACGGTCGCTTTGGAGCGATTGGCTCAACCGAAGGTCGAATAGGAACCAATATCATGCCCGGCGTATTTGCCCAAGTAGGAATGGAGTACGGCCACAAATACGGCGGAACAAGCTTTGAGCTATTCGCACGTATTTCTGAGAAAAACCACGCACACTCAACGTTAAATCCTCTTGCTGCATACCAAAAGAGATTTACGTTGGATGAAATCATGAACGATGTCATGATTGCATATCCAAATACCCGGCCAATGTGTTCCGGAAATTGTGATGGGGCAGCTGCAATGATTGTCGTGAATGATGAAAAAAAGAAATCCATGCCAACAGAAGTCCAGAAGAGAGCCATAAAGATTTCCGCATCAGTCCTTACTTCTGACCCATGGGAAGAAGGCTGCCAAATCCTTCCGGACGTTAATACCCTTACTCGTAATGCAGCAACACAGGCATACGAACAAGCAGGTATTGGGCCCGAAGACTTAGACCTAGTTGAACTCCATGATTGTTTTGCAACCGCAGAACTAGTGCATTACGACAATCTCATGCTTTGTGAACAAGGCGGAGCAGTCGATTTTTTTGAGTCTGGCACCCCATGGCGTGACGGAGCAAAGCCTGTCAACGTATCAGGTGGTTTGCAATCAAAAGGACACCCCATTGCAGCTACCGGAATCGCAAACATTCATGAAATCGTCATGCATTTACGAGGAGAAGCGGGTGACAGGCAGATCGAAGGAGCGAAAGTGGGCCTAGCGCATGTTATTGGTCTTGGTTCAGCCTGCGGAGTCCATATTTTAGAAAAGGCTGCCTAACTATCCTATTTTCCTGAGTATTGGCCAGACTGCTATATCCATAGCCTGACGTCATCCGAGATAATATCTCTTCTCCTAGAGCCTTAATTTTTAGTGATTTAGAGCCTTAATTTTTAGTGATTACAGACGACGTGTAGTCTTTTAATAGGCAATAAAGGATGTAAAGATGAGTAATAATGAAAAATTCTATATAAACGGTGAATGGATCGACCCTTCTGGATCAGAGACTATTGACGTTATTAACCCTGCTACCGAAGAGGCTGTAGGGACAATCAGTCTAGGTAATCATGGTGATGTCGACGCAGCCGTCGCTGCCGCACAGGAAGCATTCCATTCGTTCTCGCAAACTTCAGTCGAAGAAAGAATGGGGTTGCTTAACAAGATTACCGAAATTATTGGAGCTAGATCGGAAGACCTTGCAGCAGCAATTACTTCAGAAATGGGCGCCCCAAATGGTTTAGCGAANGCTGCTCAGGCCGGAACTGGACTATTTCACTTTGCAACAACGGCAGCAGTCTTAGCTGAGTTTCAATTTGAAGAAGAGCAGGGAAAGNATCTNATCGTTAAGGAACCAATAGGTGTTGTAGGAATGATCACCCCATGGAACTGGCCGATCAACCAAATAGCTTGTAAAGTCGCTCCTGCTTTAGCAGCNGGCTGCACCATGGTGCTGAAACCGTCTGAAGTTGCACCCTTAAACGCTATTATTTTCGCAGAAATAATGCACGAAGCAGGTGTTCCTGCAGGTGTTTTCAACCTAGTTAATGGTGACGGGCCGACAGTTGGATCGTATATGTCATCCCATCCTGGGATAGACATGATGTCATTTACTGGATCGACCAGAGCAGGGATCGAAGTCGCAAAGAACGCCGCTCCCACGGTAAAGCGAGTTGCACAGGAACTCGGAGGTAAATCAGCGAATATTATTCTTGATGATGCGAATCTTGAAGAAGCTGTTGGCAGAGATGCCTTCGGAATGTGCATGAACTCTGGACAGTCCTGTAATGCGGGAACAAGAATGCTGGTGCCTAATTCAAAAATGGAAGACGCTAAAGCAATCGCTAAAGCATCGATGGAGGCGGTATCGGTCGGGGATCCTACTAGCGATGGGACAACCATTGGTCCGGTGGTTTCAGAAGTTCAATGGAACAAGATCCAAGCGCTTATCCAAGCTGGTATTGATGAAGGAGCAGAACTAGTGTGTGGGGGTCTAGGAAGGCCAGACGGGCTTGAGAAGGGCTTCTACGTTAGGCCGACTCTGTTCGCGAATGTCACCAATGATATGCAAATAGCTCAAGAAGAGATATTTGGACCTGTACTGTCTATGATCGGTTATGAAGATGATCAAGAAGCAGTCTCTATCGCAAATGACACGGTATATGGGCTTGCAGGATATATTTCGGGGAGCCATGATCGGGCCGTAGAGATCGCCCGCCAAATCCGAACTGGAAACATGCATGTTAATGGGGCAGGCCCTGACTTCAACGCTCCATTTGGCGGGTATAAGCAGTCTGGAAATGGAAGAGAGTGGGGAACGCACGGTCTCGAAGAGTTCCTTGAAATAAAAGCCATACTTGGGGGAGCTGCTTCCTAAGGCCCTTGATGCAGCCGATACAGAAACTCGGCGTATGGGTTGAAGGTGCGCGCCCGAAAACTATTCCGGCTGCGATTGTTCCAGTTCTCGTAGGGACTTCATCAATTGAAACAGACTTTAACCTACTAAGATTTCTTCTTGCTCTTGCGGTATCGGTAGCCCTTCAAATAGGTGTTAACTATGCGAATGATTACTCCGATGGTATTCGGGGAACTGATCAAGACAGACTTGGTCCAAGAAGACTGGTAGGTTCTGAACTAGTTGAACCCAGCAAGGTCAAATTAGCAGCCTTCTTATCATTTATAGTAGCTGCCATAGCTGGACTTATTCTTGCTATTATCACGAGCCTTTGGCTGGTTGCTGTCGGATGCGTAGCTATTATAGCCGCTTGGTTTTACACGGGAGGGTCGAAACCATATGGATACTCCGGTTATGGTGAGATTTCTGTATTTATTTTCTTTGGATTAGTCGCAACAGTTGGATCCGCTTTTATCCAAACAGAAACGATAGAAATACAGTCAATTATTTCTAGTATCCCTGTCGGCCTATTAGCTTCGGCACTTCTAGTAATAAACAATTTTCGGGATATCGAAACTGACTCGATGACAGGTAAGCAAACACTCGCTGTTCGGCTTGGGAAGTCAAAAACCCAAATGCTTTATACCCTTATGCTTTTGGGGGCAGTTGGTACGTATGTGGTCATAGCTTTTCTGTATACGTTTCTCTCACTCATAGCTGTTGCTGTTCTTCCGCTCTGCATGAGATTGATTTACAATATTTACACCAAGGAGAGTTCCTCAGATCTTATTAAACTCCTCGAAAATACAGCAAAGCTTCATTTGTTGGCAGGTCTTCTTTTATCAATTGGTTTAGCAACTGGCCTTTGAGTCAAGCAATTTGATGAATTTCAAGACGGTTTCCAGAAGGGTCATGAAGGAACGATTGAAGACCTGAACCAATTGGTTTAGGTGGCGTTACGTCTATCCCAGTATCGCAAAGCGATTTGTATGTTTTGTTAATGTCTTCAACGAGCAAAGCTAGGTGTTGACCATTGTCCTCAGGAACTTCAGCCTTGCGAAGGTGAATCTGGCTCCCATCACCTGCCTGAAGCCAAGCACCCGGCCTATCATTTGGTCTTGCCACCTCCACAAAAGCAAAATATTTCAAATAGAAATTTACAGCAATTTTTACATCAGTCACGTTCAGGGCGACATGGTGGAGTCCTGAGTTCATAATAGATACCTAGANCTTCTCTCCAGTGAACAACTGAGTTGATCCCGGAGTAAAGAGTTTTCGTTCTATTTGAGTAAATCCGGCTTGCTCAAGCATGCTAATTATCTCCTGGTATGGAGGAAGATAAGAGAATGACCTTGGTAGATATGAATAAGCGGACTTGTCTGAAAAGAACGCTCCAACTTTCGGAACAATGCGATCGAAATAGAGATGGTGCCCCCAGTTCAAGAAACGATTTTCAGGTTCAGCAACATCTAGAAATCCAAATCTTCCACCTGGTTTGAGAACTCGACTTACTTCTTGAAAGAAAGCCGGAAGTTCTGTCAAGTTTCGAAGAGCAAAACCGCATGTTGCTCCATCTATAGAATTCTCCCTAATAGGTAACCGAAGGACATCTGCCTGAGAAAGTATTGAGAAGGATGGCGAAGCGCTAAGCATTCCAAAAGAAAAATCAAATCCCAGCGGGAGCATCCCAGCTTTCTCCAACTCTACGCAGAAATCTCCTGTCCCACATGCGAGATCGGCCACTATGGATTCAGGAGGCAGCGCAAGTGCTTTAACTGTTTTTTTCCGCCAGCGAACATCAAGACGAAACGTCATAATTCTGTTGACGAAATCGTACCGAGGTGCAATGCGATCGAACATTTCCTGAACTGCCTCATATTTCTCGTCACCCTCAGGGAGGCTATCTTTGTCAAGATTCATATTCATGTCGTTATTTTTACCTGCCATATAGGTTTGAACGATATCTTNGCTTGTGAGCTTTATACACGGTATCGGAAAGCACGATTAGTGAGAAAATGTAAGAAGCCTATTCTTTCATATGTGCGAAGTGCAGCAATGTTGTCGGATTCGACGTAAAGCATTCCTGTCGAAATGCCTTTCGAGTGAAGGTAGTTCAGGCCGGCCTCAGTCATCGGTTTCCCGAGACCTGTTCCGTGATAATCCGGATCAATTGCGATAGCGTAAATTTCACNGAGTGGGGGCCCATGGTCCTTGTGGATCTTCGTCCAGCAGAANCCAGCTAGTTGGCCGTTAATCTCGTAAAGAAGAAAACCTTCCGGATCAAACCATTTCTCATCTTTCAGTTCTGCGAAACTAGATTTGTTCAGGTCCCCCTGCTCTGGGTGCCAAGCAAATGCCCTACTGTTGACCAAGAGGAAGGCGTCATCGTCCACGCCAGGTTCAAAAATTCTAGTTTTAAGAGCTGACTCATCCACTGGTAAAGGACACCGGAGCTGAACTAAGTCACGATATGGAGTAAAACCAGTTGAGGCGATTCGGTTAGGGTCTTCGTTATCCGAATTTTCTATCCAGAGTTGGATCTCATCCCCCTTCTGAAACTTTGAGCATCTAGAGCTATTTAAAACCTCACTTATATCTTGGTTCAAATCTGAACGGTTATGTCCATCTGTAACTGTGATTGATAGTACGTAACCTCTAGGAGTAGTGGAAGAGATAACAATTGCCATATCTCCAAACTATCGGGCATGAGCTGTTGTATGTTGAAATTATGGCAAGACCAAGAAGTCCGAAGGGTCGCTGTTTACGGACTCATGAAGAGTTAAAGGCAGAATACCCAGAGGCTGAATGCGAATTGGAGTACAAGAATGCATTTCAGCTCTTAGCAGCGACGATTCTTTCGGCTCAAGCTACAGATGTATCTGTGAATAAAGCGACACCGGATCTATTTAAGCGCTTCTCTAGCCCAGAGGAGTTATCAGTTGCGAATGTAGAGGAAGTTGAAACGTACATAAATAGTATCGGGCTCTTTAGGGGCAAAGCTAAAAATCTTGTGGGAATGGCACAACGGCTGGTAGAGGAATTCGATGGTCAAGTCCCTGAATCGATGANTGATCTTGTTTCTCTTCCTGGCGTAGGCAGGAAAACTGCAAATGTAGTTCGCAGCGTTGCTCTTGGGCTTTCTGGACTTCCCGTCGATACTCATGTGGGGCGATTGTCCAGGCGGTTATCTATTACAGAGGAAACTGACCCCGTAAAGATCGAGTTGGCATTAAACCCTATGCTGCCAGCGAAAGAGCGAGGAGAGTTTAGTTTGCGNGTGATTTTGCATGGAAGGCGAGTTTGCTTTGCACGAAANCCCAATTGNGATGANTGTANNTTGAATTATTTTTGNCCTAGCGCNTTTACTCTCTAAGGTCGGCAGCAGCTCTTCGTANTCTTCGATTCGCTGANATCAGTGNACGTTCGACTTCGAATANTTCATGTGCGCAGCTTTCAAATNCTGAAGCTTCCATATCTTTNGCGACAGTNACNANNCGNGAGATTAGGTCATCAATTTGAAAACCTGCGGANGATATTTCAGCTATNCCTTGNTCGCGTTTGTNATCNTTGTTTTNCATAATCNNGNTCCTAGTGGAAAATGCTCCCCAAGTAGCCNTTCCCGCGTATACCGTAGACGGTATGTTAAATAAACTCGACCTTACCAGAGTNGCCGATGAAGANGTCACTGCATCNCTGCCAANANCTAATNTAGAAGGAGTTGCTCCAGAAGAATTAGTTGCTGANATTATTGCAACCGTAAGAGAGGGCGGGGATAGTGCCCTNAGNNANTACGCAGAGAAGTTCGATGGGCGNACACCTAAATNTCTAGNAGTTCCCGANTCNGAAATNACATTAGCNTTAAATTCNATTTCGNCNGANNTNAGNGAAGCNTTAGAGGATGCAGCNAANCGGATTCAGAATTTNCATAAAACNCAGNTCTTGGAANCTGANGNNANAAANGATGNAGGAATTGNTATCGAAACTAAGCATCAGCCAGTTNNNCGNGCAGGNTGCTATGTTCCNGGNGGCAGGGCGGCGTATCCTTCAACNCTTCTNATGACAGCTATTCCNGCNAAGGTGGCTGGNGTNAAGGAGNTCNTAGTTTGTGTTCCNCCAGATGCATCTGGTNTAGTNAACCAAGCNACGCTGGCAGCTGCAANGATTGCAGNAGTAACGGCNGTTTATGCGGTTGGTGGGGCTCAGGCNATAGCAGCGATGGCNTATGGNACTGAAACNATNCCANCTGTAGANGTCATAGTNGGNCCNGGNAATCTCTATGTGGCGACNGCGCAANGACAAGTAGCTGGCGATGTTGGGGTNGCNTCATCTTTTGCTGGNCCCTCTGAAATCGTNGTTATCGCNGACGAGAGTGCNTCACCCAAATATGCGGCCATTGANCTAATCGTTCAAGCTGAACATGGGCCNGATGGNCTNGCATGGCTNATTTCNTGGNAGCAGGAAGTAATCGAGAAAATTCTGNNNGAANTAGAGTCGATGGTTTCGGTCTCANGNCGNAAAGAGATGATTNCNGAGACTTTTGNNAATGGGGGNTATGCNGTNCTNGTNAAAGACCCACAGCAAGCNATGGAAGTTGCAAANNNCGTNGCCCCAGAGCATTTGCAGCTAATGANATCTGANCCAAGAAGNCTTTTNGGCCTTTTGCAAAATGCNGGTGCTGTGTTCCTAGGNAACATGTCTCCGGCCTCAGTNGGCGATTANGTNGCCGGNCCATCNCATGTCCTNCCAACTCATGGGAGTGCNCGTTTTGCNGGNGCNNTNACNGTTGCNGATTTNTGNAAAGANATACACATAATTTCAGTTNAAGANNNNGCNCTTNAGNAGATTGGTAAAAGCGNAATAGAGATNGCTGAAGCAGANGGNCTNAGCGGACANGCTGACTCNATNAGANTTAGATTGGAAGGNGAGTCATGAACTTGCCAAAAATTNGGGACGACCTTTCTTTGCTTGANGGGTACCACTCNCCACAGGTTGATGTTGAAATNCGACTCAACACAAATGAAAGTCCGATCCCNCCACCTANNNAATTGGCAGAAGATCTAGGGCAGNGAGTTNTTNAAGNTTNANTGGAACCGTTATCCAGANCGAATGGCAANNCNACTCCATNGTGATATAGCTAAATTTCACAATGTNGANTCCAGCATGGTNCTTGCNGCNAATGGNTCTAATGAAGTCCTCCAAAGTTTACTACTTGCATACGGNGGGTTTGGAAGAAAAGCATCNGTGTTTGAACCTACGTATGCCCTTCACTCTCANATCTCGGCTCTTACTGGNACNGAAGTGATTATTGGAGAATGNAGCNAAGATTTCACTATAGAAGAGTCAACTGTTNATGCTGTACTTCAACAAGAGCCANATGTNCTTTTCCTNTGNTCACCGAATAATCCCACAGGNGTAGTNGCANANAGNGAGTTCGTTGANTCGGTTATCGAGANATGTTCAANTCTTGGGACTCTCGTNATTATCGATGAAGCNTATGGNGAATTTTCTGATTGGNCNGCNGTTGATCTCATNCGTGANGGTTCCCACATAGCTGTAACAAAGACNTTNTCNAAGACATGGAGCATGGCAGGAATNCGNCTGGGNTATGTAGTAGCACCANNNGNGATAATCGAAAATGTNAGAAANGTNGTTCTCCCATACCATCTCGANTCCATGAAACANATTGCTGGNTCTCTAGCTNTNCAANANATAGNNGACATGCATTCACGTATAGANCTTCTAATTGAAGAGCGAGAAAGNATGGCNAGAAAGCTNTCCGNTCTTCCTNTNCGGCAATGGNCNAGCGGAGCGAATTTCATCCTCTTCCGACCAANTGATGANGCAAAAANTTCAGGTGNNTCCNTATGGGAAGCGCTNCTCGAAAGGTCAATTTTNGTGAGAAACTGTTCGTCGTGGCCAAGGCTTGANGGGTGCTTNAGGGTCACAATTGGAACTACAGANGAAAATAACTCGTTTCTTGAGCATCTTGAAGCAATACTGGTGTAATGGAACAAAGAANAGCNACNTACTCACGNANNACGAAAGAGACTGAAATTAANGTCTCTTTANCNATCGANGGTNNTGGGAANACAAATATCTCNACNGGCCTACCATTTTTTGATCATATGCTNGANCAATTGGGAAGGCANAGCGGTTTTGATCTTNCCGTTCAGGCCNATGGNGANCTTGAGATAGANGCNCANCACACAGTNGAAGATGTNGGNATTGCTATNGGNGAATGTTTCAANCANGCCATTGGNGACAAAGCAGGNGTGCAAAGATTNGCAACTGCTGCTTGNCCCCTTGATGAGGCNCTTGTNGAAATTGCGCTAGACCTATCGGGNAGGCCATTTCTGCATTANGAAATTNACCCNCCTGGGCANAAGATCCTTAGTGACCCTCCATTCGACCCTCAATTGGTNGAGGAATTCTGGCGAGCNTTTGTAAGCTGTGCAGACATCACTGCTCACCAAGTNNTGGTGCGAGGNAAAAACACNCACCANATCATTGAGTCNTTATTCAAGAGTATGGCANGNGCTTTATCNGATGCNGTTCGNGTNCGNGGAAGTCAAATACCATCGACNAAGGGTGTTCTATAAATATGCCGACNATTGCGGTGCTNGATTATGGCATCGGNAACTTAAGNTCAGCNCAGAAAGCTTTAGAANNAGCTGGNGCNGANGCGNTNCTCACTGCNNAANCTGAANNGNTTAAAAAGGCNGATGGTGTNGTNCTGCCNGGAGTTGGAAANTTCGGAACGTGTATCGAAGCACTCCGAANNACNGGTGTNGANCNGATGGCCNTNGATGCTATTGAATCCCGNCGNCCATTTTTNGGTATCTGTATNGGGATGCAANTACTNTTTGAANGATCGGAAGAGTCNCCAAANNACCAAGGNNTGGGNGTNCTTTCAGGAGAAGTNCGNANCCTTCCAGAAAATGTNAGGCGNCCNCAAATGCAATGGAACGCCATACATGTNCGGAAAAANTCTCAGATACTTAAAGGATTAGACNGAAAATGGTTGTACTTTGTGCACTCATATGCCGCAGATCTATCTNCAAANAANGANNTNGTNGCAGCGACATGCANNTATGGNAANGATGTTGTNGCTGCNGTNCANTCNGAAAATGTTTTTGCGACNCAGTTCCACCCAGAAAAATCTAGTNATGCNGGTAAAGAATTTNTAGNAAATTTCGTCAANTCTTGTANGGGNANTTAATGGATTTNGTNATTTANCCGGCTATTGANATNNTNAATGGGAAGTGCGTTCGNCTGCATCAAGGAAACTACGANCTTGAAANAATCTACAANGAAGACCCANTATCGCAGGCNCTGCANTTCGCTTCTNNGGGAGCNCGNTGGATACATGTTGTTGACCTTGACGCTGCTCGGACAGGNAATCCAGANAANCGNGAAATNATTTCNCGAATAGCTTCTANCGNCTCCAATCCCGATTCAGGTAGGAGGNGGNATANGAAGNNTNGATTCCGCTAAAGCNCTCTANGACAGNGGAGTGGAACGTNTCGTNATAGGNACNGCNGCNGTAGANAANCCAAGCTCTNATAGANNGCCTGACNCNCCNAGGNNATCGCGTNGCNGTAGGTCTCGATGGAAGAAANGGGCGANTAGCAACTAGAGGNTGGAAGGATGANACNGAACTTNNAGTTANNGAAATGGCNAAACNATTTNANGATTCAGGTGTAGACGCNGTNATAGTAACNGANATAGAACGTGANGGAACCCTNCTNGGGCCNGANACNNAAGGNTTGANNGANGTTCTAGNTTCAACNNCTCTTGANGTNATTGCTTCAGGNGGCGTAGGATCTCTNGATGANATAAAAGCTCTCNTAGGGCTAGAATCTGACGACCGAAAACTAGGGGGCGTGATCATCGGCAAGTCTCTATACGAAAACAAAGTTAACCTTATATCCGCACTTAATGCATTGCCGCCCAACAAACCAAATCAAAGGAAAAATGAAGACAGTTAGAATCATCCCTTGCCTAGACGTATCTGACGGAAGGGTCGTTAAAGGAACAAATTTTGTAAACCTCGTTGATGCGGGCGACCCAGTTGAACTTGCCGCCCTTTATGACATAGAGGGAGCGGATGAACTTGTCTTCCTTGATATAACGGCTTCATCTGATAATAGAGACACGGTTTATGACTTAGTTCGTCGCTGCGCAGAAAAAGTATTTATTCCTTTCACGATTGGGGGAGGTATCCGAACTGTATCGGACGCGAGAAAGTTACTTCGCGAAGGAGCAGAAAAAGTTTCCGTGAATACTGCAGCAGTGAACAGACCAGAACTAATTTCAGAAATTGCAGCTGAGTTTGGTAATCAATGTGTAGTTCTTGCAATCGACGCTCGAAAAGATACGCAAGATGAAGCTGCTCAACCAAAGAGCGGTTATGGGGTGTATATAAATGGAGGTAGGACACCAACACAACTTGATGCCATAGAGTGGGCTCAGGAGGGGGAAAGGCTAGGAGCCGGAGAGATTCTTCTAACTTCGATGGACAGGGACGGTACAAAAGATGGCTTTGACTGCGAACTTACAAAAGCCGTCTCTTCTGCAACAAACATTCCGATTATTGCTAGCGGTGGAGTAGGGAGAATCGAAGACTTCCTTGAGGGTGTAACTATAGGATCAGCTGACGCCCTCCTAGCTGCTAGTGTTTTTCACTTCGGAGAATTGAGTATTTCTGAAGTTAAAGACTATCTCCACTCCAGTGGGGTTCTAGTACGACCAACCTTTCGAAAGAAGTAAACGAATAAAACATTACAAATTCAATCGATAGTCGACACTTTAATGATTAGCCGATACCTTGGAACATCGTGAGCACAACTGAAACCTCTACAACTGAAAACAAAGACCAACCAGCTTCCGAAGAGCAGACTAAAAAAGCGCGGGAAAAGAAAAGAAGAGAACATATCCCTTCTCCATCCGAGCGCCTACCAATTAAAATGCTCAACGACAGGATTCTCGTTGAAATTCCCACAGATGAAGGCGAGCGAAGGTCTACAGGGGGAATTCTAATACCTGCAACAGCGCAAGTATCTCGCCGTTTAGCTTGGGCAGAAGTAAAGGCAACAGGCCCTAACGTCAGAAGTATGGAAATAGGAGACCAGGTTCTATTCAATCCGGAAGATCGCTATGAGGTAGAGGTACGGGGTAAGGATTACATTATTCTTCGGGAGCGTGATATCCACGCGGTTGCAGCCGAGCGGCTTGACCAAGGATCTACTGGGCTTTACCTCTAACAATGACCACCACGCTAGAAGAATTCAGCGAACTAGCGAAAGAATACACAGTTATCCCTGTCTGGAAAGAACTTGTCGCAGACTATATAACTCCTGTTGCCGCATTTACGAGAGTCGTTGGAGACGGTGATGGTTTCCTCCTTGAATCCGTCGAACACGGAGAGAGATGGAGCCGGTGGTCGTTTATAGGAAGGAATCCCTTACTTACAGTTAAGAAAAAAAATGGAGAGATTGAGGTTCTGGGCGATTCTCCAGTGGAGATTCCTAATGACGGGAATTTACTAGATTTTATTAACGCCTTACAAAACCGATTAGTATCACCGGCTCTTGAAGAACTTCCGCCAATGCATAGCGGAATAATGGGATACGTTGGATATGACCTAGTTCGTGAGATCGAAGATCTACCGAACACCCCTTACGATGACCTATCTATCCCCGACTCCATTCTTTCAGTTATAGGGGAATTGGCTGTCTTTGATCATTGGAAGCAACGAGTTGTCCTGATTGCTAATGCTATTGTTCCTCGTGGAAGTTCTCAACAAGAGACGGAAGCTGCATATGTTGAAGCTGTAGATCGATTGGAGATCCTAGCCTTTGATGGAGCTCGCTCGATCCAGGAGACACTTCTTGATCCCCCAGTTATTGGTGGTGAACTTCCGCCGGTCCAATCCACCATGACAAAGGAGGAATACTGCTCCGCTGTGGAGATAGCAAAGGAGCACATATTGGCAGGTGATATCTTCCAAGTGGTGTTATCGCAACGGTTCGACTTTGATCTGAATGCTGATTCCTTTGACGTCTATAGAGTTCTTAGGCAAACTAATCCCAGTCCTTATATGTATTATGTCCGCCATAACGAGGTGACGTTGGTTGGATGTTCCCCTGAACCAATGGTTCAAGTTCTGGGGGATCGTGTTATCTCTCGTCCAATTGCAGGAACACGAGCCCGTGGGAAGAATGAAGAAGAGGATAGAAAACTTGCTGCCGAACTTCGAGAGCACCCCAAAGAGGTAGCAGAGCACGTAATGCTTGTTGACCTGGCGAGAAATGATCTAGGAAGGGTTTCGCGCTTCGGAACTCTTGAAATGGATGAGATGATGACTTTGGAAAACTACAGTCATGTAATGCACCTAACCTCACAAATTTCAGGGAAACTAATGGAAGGTAAGACTCCAATCGACGTGATCGAAGCAACTTTTCCGGCTGGGACTGTTTCAGGAGCTCCAAAAGTTAGAGCTATGCAAATCATTGATGACCTTGAGCCAACGAAACGTGGCCCATACGCCGGCATAGTTGGCTATTTTGACTTATCAGGAAACGTTGATAACGCAATTGCGATCCGAACCATGGTTATCACAGAATCTGTTGCATCAGTCCAGGCTGGAGCAGGAATCGTTGCTGACAGCGACCCTGAAAGCGAATATCAGGAATGCTGGAATAAAGCGGCTGCGCTTCTGGCGGCGGTTATACCTGCCGAGCGGATGACAAGAAAAAGAAAGGAGTTATCCTGATAGCGACCGATCTTAATAAATTATTGCAGGAACCCCAGGCCTATACCCTCCAAAGAGACTTTTTACAGTGTGCAGGTCCGGATGCATGTAACTTTCTTCAGGGCCAACTTAGCCAAGATATTGAAGGTTTGTCTGATCTTGCATCAGCATGGTCTTTCTTATTAAATCCAAACGGAAAATTTTGTGCGTGGTTGAGAATTACCCGCCTATCAACCGAAGAATACATGCTAGATATGGAACAAGGATTCGGCCAATCTGCTTTCGAACGCTTAAATCGTTTCAAAATCCGCGTCAACTGCGACATTACAAATAGCCAAAGCCAGATCGTCCGAATTCTAGGTACGGGGGCCAGAGAGATCAAAGGAGAATCCTACCAACAAAGAATCGTTGCCGATGTAGGATGGCAGACTCTTGAAGGTTTTGATTTGCTTGGTTCTGACGTTGTAAAGCCAGAAGGAAGTAGGGAAGGGAAGGAAGATGATTACGAATATATCCGTATTTTTCATGGAGTCCCGAAAATGGGTTTAGAACTGACAGAGGGTGTTATTCCTGCAGAGACAAATTTAGTGCCGAGAGGAGTGAGCTTCACCAAAGGTTGCTATACCGGGCAGGAACTAGTCGCTCGACTCGATAGCAGGGGAAACAATGTCGCAAAACATTTACGTAAGATATCTTCACCCAGCACCTGTACAGTCGGGTCTGAGATAACTGTAGAAGGTAAAAAAGTTGGGATTGTAACATCGGCTGTTCCCTCTGGCGACGGATCTATTGGCCTTGGCTATGTTTCTCGTTCACTGGAAATTCCCGGAATAGCAGAAATTGATGGATTTTCTGCCTCAATTACTAGCGCTTGAGGTCAAACGGCAACGCCATTGTTCCAGCCTCAGTTAGAATTGCTTCATGAGTTCAGGGACCTACTTAGAAAACATCCTTAGCTTTCATCGTGATCGGGCCGAAAGAGACTCCAGGTCGTTCGGTCAACTTCTTAGTCAGGCCCAAAAGGTGGAAGGCTCCAAAGACTTCATTAGCGCCCTTGAGTCTCCTTCAGGGCTTTCGGTAATCGCTGAGATAAAACGCAGGTCCCCTTCAAAGGGAGACCTTAATCGAAATCTTGATCCCAGTGCGATGGCAGCGCTCTATGAAACTGCTGGCGCTAGTTGTATCTCCGTGCTGACTGATAGAGAGTTTTTTGCTGGTTCAAGTCATGACCTATCCTCGGCCCGATTAAGCACGGAAATCCCGATCTTAAGAAAGGACTTCACAGTAGACAAACGTGATAT
This sequence comes from Actinomycetota bacterium, assembly GCA_002715425.1. Next base: position 24,020 of record PAYW01000008.1, read on the forward strand.
TTGTGATGCTCGTCTAATGGGCGCTAATTGTGTTCTGCTGATCGTTTCCGCTCTTACTGATGAGGAACTCGTAAGCTTTATCGCTCTTGCAAAAGAATTGGGACTAGCTGCTCTGGTTGAGACACATGACGAAAAAGAGGTCGGGCGCGCATTAAATGCGGATGCAAAATTGATTGGTGTTAATCAAAGAGACCTATACACATTTGAAGTAGATCAAGAAAGGGCAGTGCGCGTTATTCGTGAAATCCCTAACTCCATAACGACAGTAGCCGAAAGTGGAATTCGTAATCTTGAAGACGCCACCGTGCTTGCAGATGCTGGATATGATGCAGTTCTAATTGGAGAAGCCTTCGTTAAGTCATCTAACCCATCTTCGCTAATTTCTTCCTTTAGCGGGCTTTGATGAGGGTAATTCTGTGATTCAGCGATGGAATTCCGATAACGTCGTAACGTGTTCATAAAGATTTGTGGAATTACAAATGAGGAAGATGCTTTATTGGCTGTTGCCGTTGGGGCTGACGCTATTGGATTTGTTTTTGCTCCATCACCGCGCCAGGTGGCGATCACACGCGTGTCTGAAATAGTTAGAAGGCTCCCTCCAGATATCTTAACTGTGGGAGTGTTCCGAAATGAATTGCCCGACCGTGTGATCAGCATCATAAACAATACAGGTCTAATGGCAGCTCAGCTTCATGGATTTGAATCTGCAACGCAGGTGCAAAAGGTAAAGTCTGAAGTAAGGACGGTCTTTAAAGCTGTTACAGCAGGCTCTGAGTCTTTTCAAGATGCTGCCGCTTTCGGCGCGGATGCTGTCCTTGTCGACTCTGATGAACCTGGGTCGGGAGAAGTTTTCGACTGGCAAATGGCAGAAAACGCACCTCAGGGTGTTCCTCTTATCCTTGCTGGTGGCCTGACTCCATCCAATGTTGCTGGAGCTATAAGAAAAGTCCAACCATGGGGAGTGGATGTTTCAACCGGAGTTGAGAGATCGCCAGGAGTAAAAGATCCAATACTAGTTCGAGCGTTTATTGAAGCCGCTCGTTCCACAGAGATCGAATCAAATGACCAACAAGACGAGGTAAATATCTTTCGTGAAGAACCATATAACTGGGAGGATGACCCAACATGGCGATGATAGATCCATCATCAGATGGAAGATTTGGAAGTTTTGGGGGGATGTTTGTCCCAGAGACACTTATTCCTGCATGCGAAACTCTTGAGGATGCTTTCCGAACAGCTTGGGCAGATATCTCTTTTCGAGAGGAGCTCAACACTCTACTCGCTGATTATGCTGGCCGGCCTTCGCCTTTAACGCAATGTGAGCGCCTTTCTGAAGAATTAGGTTACCAAGTACTTCTCAAGAGAGAAGATCTGAACCATACTGGCTCGCACAAGATTAATAATGTTCTTGGGCAAGCTCTACTAGCTAAAAAAATGGGTAAGAACAGACTTGTTGCTGAAACTGGAGCGGGGCAGCATGGTGTGGCTACTGCTACCGCAGCTGCTTTGTTTGGGATGGACTGCGTGGTGTATATGGGTGAAGTTGATATTGAACGGCAAGCCCTTAATGTATTTAGAATGCGTCTGCTCGGTGCGGAAGTAATCTCCGCAACCTCGGGAAGTAGGACACTTAAAGATGCAATTAATGAGGCGATGCGAGATTGGGTTGCAACAGTTGAAGATTCACATTATTGCCTAGGCTCAGTTATGGGGCCGCATCCATACCCCTGGATGGTCCGAGAATTTCATAGGGTGATAGGGCAAGAAGCTTACGAGCAGTGTCAAAAGGTCCTAGGAAGGGATCCGGACGTTGTAACGGCATGCGTGGGTGGCGGGTCGAACGCCTTGGGTATATTCTCAGGATTCGTTGATACGGAAGCAGAACTGGTAGGGGTTGAACCAGCAGGAGGAGCTGCAGTATTTAGAGGCACTCCTGGTGTAGTGCATGGGTCTCTCTCGTACCTGATGCAAGATGAGTGGGGGCAAGTTTTAGAAGCTGAATCGATTTCAGCTGGACTTGATTATCCGGGAATCGGGCCTGAACATGCTCATTTGGCCGATATCGGACGCGCTAGGTACGAGAAAGTATCCGATAGCGAAGTAGTTGATGCTTTTCAGTTGCTTTCGCGTACTGAAGGGATTATTCCAGCTCTTGAACCTGCTCATGCTCTTGCTTGGATGAGTAGGGAGCGCGAGGAACTCGCTGGAAAAACTGTACTTCTGAATCTCTCTGGACGAGGAGATAAAGATGCAACCCAGATGATGGAATTACTGGGATGAGTACAAGTCCCTTGCGAATTGAAGAGTCTCTTCGCGAACGGAAAGATGGAGGCGGAAAATGCTTAGTGCCCTACATCACGGGTGGTTTTGAAGGGTATATCGAAGCTATCTACGCCGCTGCCGAAGCAGGGGCAGACGCAATTGAGATAGGTATACCTTTCTCTGATCCAGTCATGGATGGCCCTACGATACAAAAGGCAAATGATATTGTTTTGGCCCAAAAAATATCTCCACTAGACATCCTTCAGGACATTCGCGACTTGGACATCGAAATTCCTTTAGCGGTAATGACTTATTACAACATCGCGTACCGTTTTGGCCTTGAGCGATTCGCAAATGCACTTTACGAATCAGGTATCTCAGGAGCGATTCTTCCAGACCTCCCCCTAAATGAATCAGGGCCATGGCTTGATGCAGCGTCAGGGAATGGAACCGAAACCATACTATTGGCAGCCCCAACGACTACCGATAAGCGTCTAGAAGCGCTTTGTTCACAAAGCAAGGGATTTGTATACGCGGTTGGATTGCTTGGAATTACGGGAGTTCGCGCCGAACTTGCCAGGAGTGCAGTTGTTATAGCAGGAAGATGCAAGAAATTTACTAATAAGCCTGTGCTTGTTGGGGTTGGAATCAGCACCCCTGAACAAGCTAAAGAGGTATCCGAAGTAGCTGATGGCTGCATAGTTGGATCTGCCATAGTGCAAAAACTGTTAGATGGTGAAGGCCCCGATTCGGTAGGAACCTTTGTTTCTGATATACGGCGTGCTCTTAACGAATCGTAAGGTTTTGGCCTAAATTTGACCATTTTTGACAAAAAAATGAGAATGACGAAACACCTGCTCAAATAGTATTTTTGTACTAAAAATTGAAGAATTTTTAACTATCAGCACACGAAGTATTGAAAAATACTAATATTTTGTCAGGTCAGGTTACCCAATTTTTTTGGTCCGATTTGGCCTTGATTGTTTAAATTTAAACAAGGAGCTTTCACAATTATGATGTCAACATTTGTGACACTTATCATTATGGGAATGTTGCTGCAGGGCGTAGTTGCCGTGTTAGACAGCATTCTCGATTTAGCCGGAGTAGGTGGCATGATCAAAGGATTACCACTCATCGGCTCTAACCTATCCCTAGTTTGGGCGTATCTGTTCGTACTTGCGACAGATGTAAACGGCGATGGTGCCGCGCTCGGTTTCGGAGCAAGCGCCGAAGTTTTGGGTCTTGGTCGATTTGGTATGGACGTCGCTACGGCGCTCATTATCTTGGCCTTCGTCCCAGTCCGAGATGCAGCTATCTCCGCTCTAGGAAAGGGTGTTGGAAGGTAATAACTTTCCCACGAACTGGTTAAAAGCCGCCCTTCGGGGCGGCTTTTGCCGTTTTGATAAGCATCGGGTGTCCAGTAGACGAAAAACAAATTTCCGAAATATTAGGTCAAAAACAGAAAAAATCTTTGAATAACAGCCTTTTATGCTTACAACCGTGTAATTTAGCCATTATTGGATGTATCGAAGTTTTCGATATCTTCATCCCTCAGACAGGACAGTCCTGGTTTGGGGACAGGAGGTAAATAATGAATAAGTCAGAGCTAATTGATGCTATTTCTGGCAGCTCCGGAGTCGGGAAGGGAGACGTTGATAGTGTCCTGAAGGCCCTTGAAGGAGTTGTTACTAGTGCTGTTTGTGGTGGCGGTGACAAAATTTCACTCAGCGGTTTTCTCACCTTTGAACGTACCTATCGGAACCCACGAACTGGGAGAAACCCACAAACAGGGGAAACCATTCAGATTGCGGGTTCAAATGCGATTAAGGTTTCCGCAGGTTCGAAGCTAAAAGCTGCTGCAAAGGCTTCAACACCGGCATAGTAGGAATAGATTCTATATGTAACGGAGGGGTCGTCTAGGCGGCCCCTTCCGTCGTTTCCAAGGAGAAACTATGCAATTCCTAGCACCCTCTGAAGTCCTTCCGCACCGTGACCCCTTCTTGTTCCTCACAGAAGTAACTGGGTTTGAGAAAGGAGAGTGGGCTGAAGGGTATTGGCAATTGACCGGTTCTGAAGCATTTTTTACAGGGCATTTTCCTGATAGGCCTACGTTGCCAGGTGTTTTACTCTGTGAGTCCATTGCGCAGTTAGGGGCCTACTTTGTTTTACAGGATCAACGATTTTCCGGAAAGTTGCCTTTATTCGGAGGGATAGAGAAGGCGCGCTTTAGGCGGCAGGTCGTTCCGGGAGAACGTGTAGATCTTCGTATCGAGGCAACACGTTTATCTGCCCGAGCAGGTAAGGCCTCTGGTACCGCAACGGTAGATGGTGAAGTAGCTTGTTCGACTGATCTTGTGTTCGTTGTAGTTGAGGTCTGAGTTGGATTGTCAAGTTTTTCTATGAGGGTGGCCCAATTACCACAGTCCCGTTATGCCCTCCGAAACCAAATGAATTACTCAACGAAGGACCTGGAGCCCAGACTCTAGGTTCACCTACAACTAAATCGATCTGAGATAGCTCCGGATCTACAGCACTAGTTCCATGCGTCTGGGGAATCTGTTTATTTTGAATTGCCAAAATAACTGCGACCGCTTCAATAGCTCCTGCAGCCCCTAGTGTGTGCCCAGTTGCACCTTTTGTGGAAGTAACTATCGGAGTTTTTGGGCCGAAAGTTCTTACTATTGCTTCTGCTTCAGCTGCATCGTTCAATGGGGTGGAAGTCCCATGTGCGTTGATATGGGCGATGTCATCGGGATTTAAGCCGGCATCATCTAACGCTGCAGACATGCAACGTACTGCTCCAGCACCCTCTGGAGCGGGAGCAGTGATATGGTGAGCGTCTGCGGTACTCGCTGACCCAAGGATTTCTCCTAAAATCACAGCATTACGGTTAACAGCGTGCTCCCATTCCTCTAATACAAGAATCCCTGCAGCTTCAGAGTGCATGAATCCATCCCGATCTGCATCAAATGGTCTACTAATTCCGCAAGATGAAACTGCAGTCATGTTGATAAAACCTTGTCTCCCTATTGGGGTTAAGGTAGCTTCAGCGCCTCCAGTGAGCATAGCGTTACAGGTTCCATTGCGGATTAACTCAGCAGCACGACCGATTGAGTGAGTTCCAGCAGCGCAGGCAGTCACTGTAGTTTCAGATGGGCCTTGAAGTCCGTATTTCATAGAGATGCCAGCAGAAGCAGCGTTAGCCATTAGCATGGGAATAAGGAACGGAGAAACCCTTCTTGGGCCTTTTTCTGACAATACCTGAACTTGTTTTTCTAAAGTATCAAGTCCTCCAACTCCAGTGCCTACCCAAGAACCGCAACGAGTAGGGTCACTTATAAAGTCTCCAGCCTGAGTTATGGCCTCATCTGCTGCAGCAAAAGCTAGCTGGGCAAACCTATCGCACCTTCTCGCTTCTTTAGCGTTGCCATCAAAATACGGGAGGGGATCAAAATCCTGTATTTCGAATCCGTGACTTGGCACACCTGTAAGAAGTCCATTCCAGAAGTCACTACTCCCTTGCCCTACATTCGCAACAACTCCGACCCCAGTTACGGCAACACGATTGCGCATTAGAGCTTGCTAGATATCAAATTAAATGCATCACCAACTGTTGGAAGGTCTTGGAGTTCCTCTTCTTCGACAGTTATATCGAACTCTTCTTCGAGTTCCATTACTAATTCAACCAAGTCAAGACTGTCCGCATCTAGA
>PAYW01000009.1 GCA_002715425.1 Actinomycetota bacterium
CTTGCCAATTCATTAGCATATTTACGATATAGGACAAATTTAGTGGGCCTTGATTGACGACCTTTCCTTTTATACCCATCTTTTCATTGCCATCGGCATCCCAGTGAATGGGGTATGGGTCCCTTAGTAGGGCAGCCATAGTTTTCATCTTTTCAGTATCTACAGATGAGATATTGAAAGGGGGGATCTTACTACCTACATCAATGTTCAACTTTCCCCCTTCGAAGCCTCCAATAGCTTGTCGCTTTGGCAACTGGCTCGCCATCTTCATCAAATAACTCAATTGAGAAAACGAAACGGTCATACATTTTTCCAGAATCTGTGAAGAGCCGCTCCACTTCGACGATTTCTCCTTCGCAACGATACTCAATCTCTTCACGAAGTGGTTTAAAAAATTCCCAATCGTAGCCATCTAGACCGACAGAGCCCGTCTCCTTCACTCGTCCTAAATCAAACAATTCTGCAATGGAGGTTTGAACACCTTGAATTGGTATATGGAAAAGCGCAATTGGATGGACTAGTCCATCTTCTAGCTGAGGTGAGGTAGTGCAATCAGTAAGAAGGTAGTTTTCCCAGCGGTCAATAGTTCTGTTACCGCCAGGAAATTTATGTCCAACTAGGCCAAGCATGTATTCTTCGGAAGGAATCATCGAAGACTCTACCGTATTGCCTTTTCCGCCGATAATAGGGCAGGAAGGTCATGGCTTACTGTTGATTCAACGTGTAGTTGCATCATATGCCTGTCAGGAGCTTGAAAAGTTTCTAGTTCCCGTTTTATTCGTTCTTCTGTAGGTCGAGTTCCGTCGAAGGCTCGTGTAAGAAAGGCTTCAGTGTATCGCTCGAGCAATTCGTCACTTTTAAAGATCTTAATATTCCCCCGTAAAGTGACCTGTCGTCCGATGTTTGTTGGATCCCATATGCAGAAAGACGCTGCAGAGTTTCTCATCCACGCATGGTACTTCGCTCTGTTAGTAGTAGAAGTTACAGTAATTTTCCCGTCGAGTACCGTATAGAGCATGACTGCGGTGACAGGTTCATTGGATTTCGTAACCCAGGAAACAACTGTGTGGCTTGCAGAATGGATGATCTCTTCTATTTCTTGTTCGGTAAGTGAAAACGACTTAATCTCGCGGCGTAATTCCCATGGTTCTTGTCGTGCGGAATCTGAGATATCCATGGTTTTCTGAAGGCCTTTCATCTATGGCGTAACGTATTGATATCAAATGAAGATTGATTAAGCGAATCTAGTGTAAAACTATATGTATGGAATCAGAGGAGCATCAGTTACTAGCACGTCTTCTAGCGAAAGAGTCAATCCGCGACCTAGTACTTGACTACTCATCAGCAGTTGCTGATAAAGACACTGAATTCATGTCTTCACTTTTTGTTGACGATGCAGATTTCGGTCCGTACGGAAAAGGTCCTGACGCCCTCCAGGAACTGATGCAAAAAACAATGGGCAGCTTAGAGATGGGGATAATTCTTATCACCAACCACAGAATTAAATTTACTGATGATGTCAGAGCAGAAGGAGAAGTCTGGGCCAGGTGCTTTGCTCAAAATACGGACGAAGGCTACTACGAACAGGTAATCAAATACGTTGATACGTATCGGAGAACCTCTGTTGACAGTTCAGGGGTAGGGATCTGGAAATTCGAAAAAAGAAAACACCTTCTTTGGTTCGGGGAAGGCAAAGAATCTCCTTTGCTTCAGGGTGAAGCGAATTGGCCTTCTAGCAATATAGGTTTTGGAGACATTCTAATAGCTGACCCAGATGTTCAAGAATTTAGAAAAAAATCCAACTAAAGAAATTGTTTACCGAATAACGCCACTTTTTCGAAGTTCCTCTATTTCATCAAGAGGCATTTGAAGTTCAGAAGCGAGAATGTCATTAGTGTTTTCTCCAAGTGAGGGTGGAGGGGTATCAGCCCCATCCTGAACACCCACCATCTTAATTGGATTCCCAGCTGCTAGAGCTGCGCCACCAGTTTGAATGGGTATTTCGACAAGCATATTTCGAGATTTAATGTGAGGATCATTAACAATGTCCTCAGCTGTGAATACGGGAGCTGCAGCAATTCCAGCGCCTGCTAGAAGGCTGCACACTTCGATTGGTTCACTGTCACCTGCCCATTGATGCACTGTCTCACGAAGTAGTTCTATATTCTGCACCCAACCGTCTCGACTAGTAAAGCGAGGGTCGTTAAGCCATTCTTCTTTACCGAGTAACTCAGCAAATTGATTGAATTGATGCTCTCTGCCAATTTGTATGACAATCTCACCCTTCATGATTTTAAACCCGTGATTAATGAGTGAACTCGGGGAACGAGGGTCGTGTCCCATTGAAAAGTAGTTTGGGACAATGTCAGCGAAAGCAACCATTGAATCCAGCATCGAAAGGTCAATGTATTGACCTTCCCCGGTAGTTTCTCTGTATCGAAGAGCAGCTAATATAGCTATAACAGCGAAAAGTCCAGTTCCTGTATCACCAAGAGCTCCGGCAGGAGACACTTTGAGTTCTTCATCAGGGGTTCGATTAAATGTGTAGAGGCCTGACATCGCTTCGGCAATTGGGGCGAATGCTGGCCAATCCACGTAAGGACTACCTGAATCATGACCGAAGCCCGAAATGGAGAGGTAAATAAGCGACTTATCAAGCGGTTCCAACGAGGGGTAATCAAGACCAAAGTTCTGCATTGTTCCTGCTTTAAAATTTTCGGCGACAACATCAAACTTTGGAAGAAGTTCTTTGAAGATCTTCTGACCCAAATCATGCTTAAGATCTATCCCGATACTTTTCTTTGAGAGATTGTTTCGAATAAAAGTAGCTCCAATTTGATTACCATATACGTCGTTGACTGCAGGAAGAGAACTCCTGCCTAAGTCGCCGCGAATAGGATGTTCAACCTTTACGACCTCAGCACCTAATCGTGCCAAGAGCTGAGTTGCAAATGGCAGCGACTGCATTTGCTCAACTGCTAGAACTCTTACTCCACTCAAAGGGCTACTGGCGGAATATTTGTTTGTATCAGATGTAGTAACCATCGGATCAAACTCCTCCTTGAATCCGTTATTGATCTTTAGCGGCTCTGTTGATAGCACTAATAATAGCTCGCATAGATGCAGTAGTTATGTCTGTATGCAGACCACATCCCCACAGCTCCGTTCCGTCGATCGCCATTTCAATATATGCAACCGCAGTTGCATCTGCTCCAGTTCCTTTAGAATGCTCATGGTAATCAAGCACTCTAAGGTCTAAATCAAGAGCACTCCTTAGGCCTGTAACAAATGCGTCGAGAGAGCCACTTCCTTCTCCTTGCACGACAAATTGTTGACCTTCTTTAGAAATGCGGGCAGTTAACAAGGTTCTATCTTTGCCTGCTGCGTTTTGTGCTGATTCGTACCCATGTAAAACAAGAGGGTAGTCAAGGTCGAGGTATTCTCCGGCGAACTCATTATAGATCTGTTGCGATGTGATCTCTTTGCCAGTTGCATCAGTAATTCTTTGAATTTTTCGAGTGAATTCGATCTGCATACGTCGGGGTAAATCAAATTGATTCTCTGTCTTAAGAAGATAGGAAACCCCACCTTTTCCAGACTGGCTGTTCACTCTAACAACATCCTCGTATGTTCGGCCAACGTCTTTTGGATCAATTGGAATATATGGAACTTCGAAAGTAGTGGCCCCAGTTTTCGCTAGTGCCTCAAAGCCTTTCTTAATTGCGTCTTGATGTGATCCAGAAAACGCTGTATAAACCAAATCGCCAACATACGGGTGGCGGGGATGGACAGGAAGTTGATTGCAGTATTCAGTTACTCTTCGCAATTCATTAATATCGCTAATATCGAGCATTGGGTCTACACCCTGGCTGAACATGTTCATTGCAATGTTGACTAAATCGACGTTTCCAGTTCTTTCCCCATTTCCAAACAGGGTACCTTCAACGCGATCTGCGCCAGCCATAATGCCAAATTCTGCGGCTGCAACTCCTGTACCACGGTCATTATGTGGATGAAGGCTAAGGATAATATCTTGACGTCTATTGAGGTTCCTGTGCATCCATTCGATCATGTCGCCGTATGTATTGGCAGTTGCCATTTCNACNGTNGCTGGCAAATTNATAATNAGTTTATTGTCNGGGCNNGGATNGATNACTTCAGTAACAGCATCACAAATCTCNTTNGCNTATGNGAGTTCGGTNCCAGTNAANGATTCNGGAGAGTANTCNTANCGNATGTTCGTATCAGGAACTGAGGATTCAAGGTTTCGACAAATTTCTGCAGCATNGGTTGCNATTTTNNTTATTCCGANNNTGTCCATTCCAAAGACAACCTCGCGCTGAAGTGTAGACGTCGAATTNTAGAAATGAATTATCGCTTGTTTGCTTCCGGCGATGGATTCAAAGGTTCGGTTTATTAATTCTTCGCGGCTTTGCACCAAGACCTGAATTGTCACGTCGTCAGGGATAGCATTTGCTTCAATTATCTCACGTACGAATTGAAAGTCGGCTTCTGATGCTGATGGAAACCCTACTTCGATTTCCTTGAAACCGATCGAAACGAGAGTTTCAAACATCCTCCACTTTCTTTCAGGATCCATGGGTTCAATTAGGGCTTGATTTCCGTCGCGTAGATCTACTGAGCACCACAGGGGGGCTTTAGTAATAACTGATGACGGCCAAGATCTGTCCTCAAGATCAATGGGGTCAAATGGTTGATATTTTGAATAAGGCATCTCACTTGGTTGTTGGATGCTATGAAAGTGCTCGTTTGTGCTCATATTGTTTCCTCTCGACTCGATTACGACTTNAGTAAGCCCCGATGGCCATACTGGTTAGGCCACCGGGCGTATAAGTCGAAGGTCAAGGAGTAGGTTATGCACACATAAAGGGTAGCTAGAAACTTTNCTTATCCCACGGTTAATTTTGATTGGTCATCGAGTTTGATGATTANTGCGGTCTCCGGANTCAAATAAAGCTTGCCCTTCAGCNATTGCTTTCTTTGACATTCCCGTAGTCANAAGGGAAGGTGCGAGTGATAGGGCGTTTAGCCTACCAAGATCGTTTGCGGCCCAAATTGATCGAAGGCTTGCTTGAACAGCGACTGTTGGTTGGCTGGCAATCGTAGATGAAATCCANGATGCACGCTCATGGAGAGTTTCCATCGGGACGACTTCGCTAACCAGTCCTATNTGTTTGGCTGTGGTAGCGGAAAGCCTTTCGTGGTTGCCCATAAGNGTCATTCTNAGTATCTCGCCAAGCGGCATACGTTGCGNCATCTTCATGGGCTCGTAGACTGCTGGCATTCCGTATGTGACGTGAGGATCAAAAAAAGTAGCATGATCGGCTGCGATGATAATGTCGCATTCCGCAAGAAAGTAAAAGGCTCCACCACAACACATTCCATTTACAGCACAAATTACAGGCTTCCATAAATCACAGGATTTAGGGCCTAGGTCGTCTCCTGGATCGTCGTACATGTAGTTATTAGATGTCCCGTACAGATTCTCGTTGTCGTCTAGGGCGGACATATCGTCGCCACGGTCAATTCCTACAGAAAATGATTTTTCCCCTTCTCCAGTAAGAACAATGGCATGGACATCATCGATTTCTCTAAAGGCATGCCAAGTTGCTCGAATCTCCTCTTGCATTCTCTGGTTGAATGCATTGAGAACTTCTGGACGGTCAAGAGTTACCCAAGCGACATTTGCATCAAAAGTTATAGAAATTGTGTCAAATTTATCNGGGTCGAAGTTAGTTNCCATGTGTCTAGTTTGGCATGTAAATAGAAGAACACCACCAAACAACCACAATTTGCATTGNCACCTGTCTACACAAAACTNGAAAAGNNNCGNTAACGGGGCTTNCNTTGGCGAATGAGAGGATTGCCCTTTGACCACTTGATCTCTATTTTTCTTTCAGTTATGCGCCATCCATNNTCAGTAAGNACCAGCTGGTCATTGTAGACTCCTCCCATTTCATGAAAATCTCCGCCNGGGGTGTCTAATAAATGCTGTGTGACGTGAAGATAGCATCCGGCAGTTGCTTTATCACCGCGNATTTNAGCCCAATGATTTCCATTGAGATGCTGNACTGCNGTTAAATAGTCACAACCATCAAACATCGCTTTTTTAATCTCTTCAATGCCGTTGTAAGGCCGACCATAAATACCTACAGCGTTAGGGATAAAGACGTTATCGAGGATGTCGTAGTCACCAGAATCAATAGCGAGTGAATATAAAACTTGAAGTTCCTGTATAGCGGCTTTATGCGTATAATCATTTTCGAGGCTTGTCATACTGTCTCCGATAGGTTCGATTTATACCTATTTAACTACCAAGCCGCATGTTTCATGTCAATATGGACATATGAATTGGAATTTTGATGGCAAAGTAGCGGTTGTGACGGGGGCTAGCAGAGGAATTGGAGAAGCAACTGTCAGGAGTTTGGACGCTGGGGGAGCGAGAGTCGTCCTCGTCTCCAGAAGCAAGGCCAAGCTAAATGAGGTCTCATCTGGGTTATCAAACGACTNTCTAGTTATAGATTGTGACCTGAGTAGTGATGAAGCTGTATACGAAATTAGAGAGCGAACGTTAGAGAAATTTGAGCGTATTGATGTCCTTGTGAACAATGCAGCNGTTGAACGAAATGAACCAGCGCATCGTGCNACTGCGGAAGCGATTGATGAAACTCTNCTTGTCAATCTTCGACAGGTATTCATGCTCTGCTCAATCTTTGCTAAAGATCTATTCGCCACGCAAGGGAATGTTGTGAATGTAACCTCAACTGCTGCTGCGGGTGCAGGTGGAACACAAGGAGCATACGCTGCCTCTAAGGGTGGTCTCAACACGTTAACGAAGAATCTCAGTAATGAATGGGCCAACAAGGGAGTGCGTGTCAACGCATGCGCGCCGGGCCTTGTTTTGACTGAGATGTGGGAACCGACATTTGAAAAGTTAGGCCAAGAGAGTGTGATAGAGAACTTCGTCAAGCGTGTGCCATTAGGAAAATGGGGGACGCCGCAGGAGATCGCCAATGTTGTCTGTTTCTTAGCATCAGATCTGGCATCCTATGTAACGGGGCAAGTGATCAGGGTCGATGGCGGCATGCTAAACCTCTAAATGAAAGAATTGTAGACTTAAATANTTGAACCGCTTACACAAACAGATTTAGACTGGTCCGATTATGGCTACAAAAGAAACAGAACAGCGACTAACGTCTCTTATCGACCGTGAGCAAGATGCAATAGGGTGCCCCTATCCTATTTTCTCAGCATTGCGAGATGAAAGCCCGATTCATTTCAGTGACAAACTCGGNACATGGGTCTGNACAAAATATGAAGACATTATGGAAATNTTGCATGANACNGACCGGTTCTCTTCGCTNATGCCNACTGGTCCACGNGATGGACGATCNGGGTTTGCCACAGCTATGGAAGAGTTAGCNGCTGATCCAAGNATGGCNGANTATTTTCAAACGTTTNTAGCNAACGCAGCGAATGCAGCAGTTCTTCTTAATGCAGACCCGCCGGAACACCGTCGACAACGTAAAGCTGTCAATAGAGCATTTCGCCCAACGAGGCTTCGGGGCATGGAACCTATGATCGAAAAAGTAACTAGCGAGCTAATTGATGAAATTATAGATAAGGGGGAGTCTGAATTTGTTGCAGAATTTGCGGTCGGTCTCCCTATGACAATCATCGCTGTAGCCCTTGGGGTTGAGACGGATGATCTTGCAACATTCAAGAGATGGTCCGATGATTTGGTGATGCCAGTAGGTAATCCAGATCCTACGACTGAAAAAGTCCGCGACTATCTGATATCTTTGTCCGAATTTAACAAATTTTTCGGAAATCTTCTTCAATTGAGAAGGGAATCTCCTCAGGAAGATATCATTTCTGATGTAGCAACTGCAGAAGTCAACGACGAAATGTTGAATGAAGCAGAAATGTTATCTATGCTTCAACAATTTCTTGTAGCTGGAAATGAAACGACGACGAAATTATTGACAAACCTGATGCATCACTTAGCTGAAGAAGATGGCCTAGAAGAACGACTTAGGGACGATCCAAACTTGATCGACAATTTTATTGAAGAGGGACTCAGGTTTGAAGCTCCGGTTGGTGGTCTTTTCCGTATGGCGAAAGAAGATACAACGGTCGGTGAAACTCAGCTACGTGAAGGTGATCACATTTGGCTGATCTTTGCAGCAGCCAACAGAGACCCTGAGATGTTTAGCCAGCCTGATACGTTCTCTGTTGATCGAGAAAATGCTCGTGATCATTTGGCTTTTGGACACGGTGAACATTTCTGCATCGGCGCTATGCTCGCAAGAATTGAAGCTCGAATTGCAGTCGAGCAGATACTCGAGCGTCTGGAAAATATCCGGCTTATTGATGGAAGAAATAACTTTGAATATGAAGACACATTTGTTCTTCGCGGTTTGAAGGAGCTCCATGTTGCCTTTGATGCCCGATAACGAAGCAGACTTAATTTAAGAGGGGAGATCTTTGTCTGAATGTCCTGGTAATCCTCAATATCTTAGTGATGTCGATGTTTTTTCGCCTGAGGCAATAGAGAACTGGTACCCGACTTATGACCTCCTTCGCAAAGAAGCCCCGATCTATCATGTCCCGGACACTAAGACATATTTTCTCACTCGTTATGAAGATATTTCTCATGTGCTTCGGAAAAATGACATCTTCCTCAGGGGCCCAGGTAAAACTAGGCCTTTAATATCTGACCCTGAAGCATTAGAAACCTTTAAAGAGGGGTGGCCAAAAAGGACCGTCCTTGGTTCGAATCCGCCTGACCACCGACGTTATCGAGACATGGTGGATCACTTTTTCTCTGTAATTGGTGCTGAAAAACAAACAGATCTTATAACTGGGATCGTTAATGAGCTTATCGATAATTGGATTCATGAAGGGGAAGTAGAATATGTAAGAAGCTTCGCGGAGCCGTTACCTTCAATGATTATTACAATCATGATGGGGTTCCCACTAGAAGACCTTCAAAGATTGAAAGTGTGGAGTGAAGCGTGGGTAGCTCCATTCTCTTTGCAGCTGTCTACTGAGCAAGAACGTCAGGCAGCTCGCCATATGGTTGAATTTCAGCACTATATACACCAGCACATCCAGCAAAGAAGGAAAGACCCGGGCGACGACGTCATCTCTTATCTAGTGCAGAATCCGGTAAAACTTCATTCTGAAACGAGAATGCTGACCGACGCAGAAATAATAAACATGGTTGACCATCTGTATATAGGTGGGAATGAGACCACCACATTTGCCTTAACCTCTGGTATGTGGCTACTGATTCAAAATCCGAGCCTGCAAGAAGATCTGCGGGCTGCTCCTGAAAAAGCTAGATCTTTCGTAGATGAAGTTCTTCGACTGGAATCTCCGACTCAGGGAATGGATAGGCATGCAGCAGTGGATACGGAAATTGCTGGTGTGGCGATCCCTAAAGGGTCTCATATACATATAAGGTATGCTGCTGCGAACCGTGATGAACGGCAATTCAGTTGCCCAGTCGACATTGATATCAACCGTGCAAACGGCCATCGGCACCTTGCCTTCTCACTTGGTGAAACACATTGTCCAGGGGCGGGTCTAACCAGACTTGAGCAGACAATTGCTGTTCAAACTATTTTAGAAAGAATGAAGAATTTCTCATTTTCGCCAGGTAAAAACAGTTTTCAGCATCATCTGAACTTCACTCTTCGATCCTTTACGGACCTTCATTTCACTTTCGACAAAATCTAAGTTAGAAATGGTAAGGGAAGTTGTGCCAATTAGGTTCACGCTTTTCTAGAAAAGCATCCCTTCCTTCTTGTGCCTCGTCAGTCATATATGCGAGTCGAGTAGCTTCTCCNGCAAANACCTGNTGNCCAATAAGNCCATCATCAACAAGATTCATAGCAAATTTTGCCATNCGGTTGGCCATNGGNGATTTTTGGTTAATCAACTTTGCCCANNGNAATGCTNNGTCNTCTAANGNNTCATGNGGAACNACNGCGTTNACCATNCCCATTNGGTGNGCNTCTTCTGCAGANTACTGATTGCCGAGAAANAAGATNTCTCTTGCGAATTTTTGTCCGATNTGTTTGGCGAGATANGCAGATCCAAANCCNCCATCNAAACTTGCTACGTCAGTGTCTGTTTGCATGAAAAGAGCGTTTTCTTTGCTGGCTATAGTTAAGTCACACACTACGTGAAGACTATGCCCACCGCCGACTGCCCAACCTGGGACGACTGCAATAACGGGCTTGGGCAAAGTTCGTATTAATCGTTGCACTTCGAGAATATGAAGACGACCTACTCGCGAAGGATCTATAGTTTCAGAAGTCTCACCTTCAGCATACCTGTATCCGTCTTTTCCCCGTATGCGTTGATCTCCTCCTGAACAGAATGCCCATCCTCCATCTTTAATCGANGGCCCATTACCTGTTAGAAGCACGCACCCAATGTCTGTGCTCATCCTTGCATGATCCAAAGCTCTATATAGTTCATCTACAGTTTTTGGCCTGAATGCGTTTCGAACTTCTGGTCGGTTGAATGCAATGCGAACCGTTCCATGATCTTTTGCCCGATGATAGGTGATATCTTCGAATTTAAAATCGGTAACTTCATCCCAGTGCTTGGGTTCGAATATCTCTGAAANGGTATAGCCCATAGCGTTATCCTAGAAGCAGATAGCACCTCTCAGACATCTTCAGTAGCAAAACTCTCAGTAGTGTAGTGAAGCTTAAAACCTAGGAGTTGTTCGCTCTCAGCGGCATCCACCATTTGGGGGTTGTTTCACTGTGGTTTTTAACATATTGGTTCCAACGGTCATCGTGAGAAGGGTCAACAGTACCCTCTGTTTCTGATTCCACTAGTGGGGATGCACCCTTGATAGGATCAAGCCATTCAAGCCGAAACTCTTCAAAGCAGTCCATGAAATCTACGTTATGGTGGTAATCGGCAACCTGGTGTGTCATAAACCCGTCAAAATTCTCAAATGATAGTAAGACGTAGTAGGTGCGCTCATCAGTTCCGCGGAAATATTCATACCTAACTACTGCTGATTCATTATCGTGAGTAGATTGAAATACTTTACGAGCAATATCTTCGAAGAAATCTTCGAACTCTGGTTTTAATTTGGCTTTAGCAAGGAGTGTTGACATTTCTCGAGTATGCCAGACTTCTAAATTATGTCAAAGTCTATGTATCATCCACTCTTCTACTTTCTTCGAGGAGATTAATTTCCCAAAGCACTTGATCTAGACGATCGGCCGCTGTAATTGGCGCAAACCTTTGGGGTCTTTCTGGAGAGATGCAACTGGGAAGTGGACTCAGAATGGTCCACGGTGCAGGATGGCAGAATTGCACTACTGATAGCCTTTCACCGATTTGATCAGAGTCTGCGACCACCCTATGTATTCCAGTAGGAACAATCCCGTTGCTTAAATGCTCAAGCATAATTCCGGTGTTAATAATGAGGTGATTGTCTGGTGGTGACGCATCAATCCAGCCATCTTCCGTCTTGATCTGAAGCCCTTTAGCGGTCGAACGAGGCAAGGCGGTGATCAGATTAATATCACCGTGTTCGTCAGCCCATACGTGCGAGTCGCTAGGAGCNAAAGTCATCTCAGGATAATGTATCGCTCGTGATAGTGTTGCCCCACCCGGCACACATGAATCAAAGAAGTTCTCGTGACACCCGAGTCCAAGTGCAATTATTCTCAAAAATCTCAATTGCAATTTCAATAGTTCATCGTGAAATTTCTCGAGTGTTTTTGTGATTCCTGGAACTAGGTCTTCAGGAAAGACATTATCGTGGAACCGGTGGGGGTATTTCTTCCNTAGTGGATGGCCTTCTGGAGTATNCATTCCCCAGTTCAGCATTTCTTTCCAGTCAGGTATATCGGATATAGCAGCCGTCTCGACTAGAAGTCCGGTGTAACCCCTCTGACCATTTGCTCCTTCGGCTACTGCGGTCTTCTTTAAATCTGGGGCAATAGCAAAAAATTCATCGAGTTTACCATACACGTCATCTAAGAAATTTTGAGAAATGTCATGAGCGCTATACACAAACCCAGTTTCGAGGCTCCTCATGACGCCATCTACGACACTTTTCCTCTCAACATCACTCCCACGTTCAAATGCTAAGAGATCTACATCGAATACTTGGCTACCCATCTGTACACTTTATCGGGACAAAACCCAGTACCTGAGGTGATTTACTCCCGACGACAATATAGCTCTCAGATCGGTTATCATTAATTTTGTGGGTTATAAGCGTAAATCACGTGTTGCCTTAGCACTTTTGTTAATACCAGCTTTAGTTCCATTGGTGTTTATCTCTACTGCTGCATCACAAAGTCAAGAAGATCTGGACACAATTGAGCAAGCGAAAGACGAACGCGAAAGAGCTAGAGAGCGTGAATTAGCTGCTGAGTCAGAAATTGCTCTTCTCGAAGCAGAAGACTTAGAGATAGTTAAAGCATTGGAAGCAGCTACCAGTCTGGTATATCTTCAAGAGGCTAAAGAACAAGCAGCCCAACAAAGGCTTAATTCTGTACTTGAGCAAAAAGTCGCTGCTCAGGAAGGCTACTTAGAAATTGCTCAAGAGATACAGCTTCTAGAAGAGAGAGCAGTTGCCTATGCAGTAGAATCTTATCTTGGGTTAAGTGACCAGCGCGCAGAAGCTTGGTTTGAAGCTGACGATGCAACAACAGCGGCCCATAAGATCGCCCTATTAGATTTTGTTACTAGTGACACAAATGACGTTCTTGATCGTCTGAAGCTAATTCAAGAGGAGCGTGATGACCTTCTAGGAACCGCTTCTGAAGCAGAGAAACAAGCTGATCTCATCACTGCTGAACTTGAACAAGTCCGAATAGAACTAGAAGCAAAAAGAGCTGTTCAAGAGGAACTAAAAAGAGAGTTAGATGTCCGAAGAGCACATTGGGATAGTGTGCTTGCAACAGCTGTGCAAGAGCAAGAAGATATAACGGATTNCATAGTTGCAGAAGAAGAACGAATTGCGAGAGAGTTAGAAGAAGCCAGACGACGAGCAGAACAAGAAGCACGACTGGGCCAAATTAGCGAATCGGGATGGGTCTGGCCTGGGGGTGGGGCAGTTACTTCANGATTTGGCATGCGACTTCATCCAATCCTTGGGTATGTTCGAATGCATAATGGTGTAGATATGCCATGTTCAACAGGAGACCCAATTAGAGCAGCGACAGAAGGTATCGTGACTATTGCAGAGGCGTATGGTGGATATGGAAACACAGTCGTTATCCATCATGCTAATTCTCTTTCTAGCTTGTACGCCCATATGAATGCATGGAGCGTCAATGTTGACCAATACGTATTCACTGGCGACCAAATCGGTACTTGCGGAACAACCGGACTGTCAACGGGGCCACATCTTCACTTCGAGATTAGAATTAGCGGAGTTCCTGTAGATCCGATGCCGTATTTGCCCTAACCGAAAACAGCGAAAATAGTCAATATACAACTCCCTGCCAGAAGAAGAAAACCAAGTATCAAAAGGTGTGGCACATACGGAGAACTTCTCCATAGCGGTTCCCGTACACCAGAAATCGGATCGACTGGCCTTCCAAGAGATAATGGGTCAACTGGTCTAGGAACCACACCTGGAGGGTCTATTTGAATCTCACTGTCTGACTTGACCTTCTGGCTCCATCTACTCCCGCTCCACCAACGTTGGTCATGCCGATGATACGGATCTGGCTCCCAATTTCCGGATGGGTTATCGTCTTTATTTACCATTCTTTCTCAGACTCTGCTCGAAGTAATACAATGTTCTCACATAATTTAATTTATTTAAACCCAGNTTAGTTGCTGGTATAAANGGAAGGTAAAAGTTTGCATATTGACCTAGGAAAAGTCGCTTCAATTCTCGGCGATCAAGATGCTACGAACCTAACTGGCCAAATAACTGGCTACTCCACGGATTCACGGACAATCGAAAAAGGCGACCTGTTTATCCCGCTAATCGCCGAAAGAGATGGGCATGATTTTATTGAAGATGCAATATCATCTGGGGCAATTGGCCATCTATATAGTCACGGAACAGATCNGAAGAATGGAATCAAAGTAAACAGTACAATAGAAGCTCTTCACACCTTGGCAGGTGAAGCCATTAGGCAATTGCAGCCAGTTGGAATCGGCATCACTGGATCAGTCGGAAAAACGACAACGAAAGACATGATCCGTGAATGCTTAAATCCTTCATTTAAAGTGTGGGCCAGCGAGCGCTCGTTTAATAATGAAATTGGTGTACCACTTACAATTCTATCTTCGCCTTCGGAAACTGAATATCTAATTTTGGAAATGGGAGCAAGGGGAATTGGGCATATTGAAAAACTCTGTCAGATAGCGAATCCTAAAGTAGGTGTTGTTACATGTATCGGAATTGCACATAGCGAGTTCTTCGGCGGCCTTGCAAATACAATCAACGCTAAAGGCGAACTTATAGAATCTCTAGAAGAGGATGGCCTGGCAGTCTTAAATTATGACGATCTGAACGTTCGACAATTAGGTTCTAGGACCTCGACAGAAATCCTTCTCTATGGCATGGANGGTGGAGACGTAGTAGCTGAAAATATCACCTTGAAATCCGGCCTCAAAGCGAATTTCATCTTGCGCTCACCTTGGGGCAGTTCTGAAATTCAACTAAATGTTCCAGGGAAACATAACGTCACTAATGCACTAGCAGCAGCATCCGTTGCGATGCATGCTGGAGCTCCAATTTCGACAGTTGCCAGCGGATTAGAGTCTGTCCAGATCTCACCACTTCGTATGGAAACATTCGAAACATCTAGTGGGATGTTAATCATTAATGATACGTATAACGCAAATCCATTATCTATGAAGGCTGCATTAAATTCCTTGGTTGAAACTGGCCGAAAAGATCTCATAGCTGTTCTTGGAGTTATGGCCGAACTCGGCGATGACCATGTAAGTAGCCACGAAGAGATCGGAGAAATAGCCAAATCTAATGAAGTTGATGTTATCTCATTAAATGTAAGAGAGTATGGGGGGCACCTTGTGTCTACTATTGATGAGGCATACCGAACCGTAGAAGACAAAGCTGATGATCCACAAAATACGGCACTATTACTAAAGGGTTCTCGTGTAGTAGCGCTTGAAACGCTTGCTCAAAAACTCGTCGAATGAATCACACTATTCCGTAGGTAGTTGAGTTGGCATCAACGGTGAGTTTGTTTTGTGATAATGAGAAAGTTTTAACGTATCGCAGTGCTCGCACAAGTATATTAACTTCGCGCTTTGCATAGAAAGCTGGGTTCCGCGAGATTTNGCTACAACAGCTTCATACGCTGGCCTCACTTCTTTGGATCCGCATCTATCGCAATACGGTTGAAGGTCGCGCAACCATGTCAATCCGCAGGATTCACAGTTCACAGAAATTTCATTGTCAATTGTTTTCCCAACTAGGTGATCAGATTCACCACACCTAGGGCAAGCTATAAGTAGTTCCACAATCAAATGTTATTCAGCGTTCTACAAGTATTCAATAAAAATTCGATCGGTTAGGATCGTATTGGAGGAATGGGAATGGGTGAAAGTCAAACTTTTTACCAAATACTTGGAGTTTCGGAGAACGCTAATCCGGAAGATATTCGAGCAGCGTATCTAGCTAAGGCTAGGAAACTACATCCAGACAACTTCCGGAACGCATCTAAACGAGATCAAGCACGATCAGAAGAGTTAATGCGTGAACTTAATCAGGCTTGGTCGACATTATCCAACAGAGAAAAACGCTCTAAATATGATTTAAAACTCATTAANCAGAAATCTGGCAACAGAAATTATACATCCACCGACCGAACTTCTTATCAAGAATGGATTCCGGAACCCACTCAGGAGAAAACAACACCCCGTTATGCAACTAAAGAAGAAATGAAACTTACTTGGTTCGCAAAATTAGTTAGACCTCTACCTCTTACTTTGATACTTGTGGCTGTAGTTGCTGTAGCGATAGTCGCATCGATAGGGATTGGTAACAACGATGATTCGAATAGGTCAGTTCCGGTTGTCAGGCCAACAGGTCAGCCAATCGATTGTATGAACCTTGGGACTGGCGCAAGGGGAGAGAGGGTTAAATGTGTCAGTGGGGAGTACGACGCAATAATTTACCGTATCGTTCCAGCTGGAGAAGAATGCCCGAAGGATCTGGAAGAAGTNTNNAAAGGCAANGGNGAGATGTTCTGCGTNTTTTATGANAATANANCNAGTTAGNNTTTGGTTGCTTCCATTCTCAGAANNCCATCGNATAGNGCCATGNCGAACATCAATTGAAGCAATCCTTCCGAACTGTANATCTCGCTNACNTCTCTTCTTGTGNTCAGAAGAGATTGATCGGACATCAAATACAAAACTCTCAGNGACACTTCGAAGNAANNCACTATTNTCNATAGGNGCAGTCTNNGGCATNTTNGATANATNNCTAACGCCAAGAAGCTCNNACATNCTATGNTTNACCAAAGACAAAGCANTATCNGGTANNNCNNCAATCGAAAGTAAANCTTNCTCTAAAATTGCCCATCTCGNTCCTATNGCAGGNATNTCANTAAAGAGNTGAGAAAAATTTCNAGATANANNAGNACTNGNAANAGNNGAATCTGGAANTTGTGGGGTCGGAACAATCGTNGTATCCATTTCTTCNGGNTCTCTTCCTAAGGCAATNAGCATNTTNGAAAACCCNTGGAANAGGGCAACGCCAANAGATAATTCAGCTATCTCTTTNTGNGTGAAGNTTGATAAGAGCGAAGANCTAGTTTCATCGGGNACTGGACCNGGAGTAAGAATAAANTGATCNGTGAACTTGAGAGCNNCTAANAAATCNTCNGNTANAAGAGAATCANCCCAATTCCCATCAATNANNTCCACTTNANNTTCATCGAANCCTGCTTCACGAGCTAGGGAGAACCTTACGTTNTTTCAATATCCACAATCAGTTATNCGAGCNTTACGTACCCGNACNGCTTCNTTNAGTTCATGAGANAGNGNNCCGCCGCACCANAACGTCCCATAGAGNTCTCGGAANTGTAATCCNATCTNCTCATTTGGCCATGCNAGTCCAGATTTGTAGTTACTTGACATCAGGGTCATTCTAGCGGCTATTTAATCAGAGTCTAAATGACAAAGTTGACTAACTTCCCGTCTACGATGATTTCTTTCCTGATTTCCTTATCTAAAACGATCGAGGCTATCTTCTCATCTCGTAGTGCAGCATCACGCAAATCCGAAGAAGAACAACCAGCCGGAACAGTAATTTTACTTTTAAGCTTTCCATTTATCTGTATTGGTATTTCAACTGTCTCTCTTGACAAATATCTAGGGTCCGCAACCGGGAAAGGGGAGTAAACAATACTAGAGTCATTTCCAAGCATCTCCCATAGTTCTTCAGCGATATGAGGAACAAGAGGTGCAATTAAATGGGTTAGTACCTCCGCGACTTCTCGAGGTGTTTTCGCATCAGATTTTGTTATCTTATTGTTCAGTTCAGTTATTCGAGCAATAGCGGTGTTGAAACGAAGATTCTCCATATCGTCTCGAACTGACTTAATCGTTTGATTTAGAAATTGTTTCAGCTCAACAGGCGGATCATCATCGGTCACTGCAATAGTACCTGTTTCTTCGTTAACTAGGTTTCTCCACACGCGTTGAAGAAGTCTTAGCGACCCAACGACTGATTTGGTCTCCCACGGCCTGTCCTGATCCAGCGGCCCCATGAACATTTCATACAATCTAAGCGTGTCAGCACCGTATTGATCGTACATTTCATCTGGGGTGACTGAATTTCTTAAAGACTTTCCCATTTTCCCAAAAGAACGAGTCACAGTTTCGTTTTGATATTTGAAATACCCATCTTCTTGAATAACATCTGCCGCCTCTACATAAATACCTCTTGAATCTTGGTATGCGGCTGCCTGAATATACCCTTGGTTGTACAAACGGTGAAATGGCTCAGGAGTGCTAACATGTCCGAGGTCGAACAGGGCCTTATGCCAAAAACGGCTATATAAGAGATGTAAAACTGCATGTTCGACCCCCCCAACGTAAAGATCAACGCCACTTGTATCTCCGTTCATCCAATAGGCTTCAACGTCTTTGGAGACAAATTGCTCAGTATTAGTAGGGTCCAAATATCGCAAATAGTACCAACATGATCCAGCCCACTGCGGCATTGTATTCAACTCACGTTTGTATGTCTTCAATCCATCGCCTAGGTCCATCTCCGCATAAACCCAATCTGAGGCGCGACCTAATGGGGGCTCAGGATCACTAATTTCATCTAAACTTCTTGGGGCCCAATCCATAAGATCTGGGAGCTCAACAGGCAAGTAACTTTCAGGTAGAGCTACTGGTAGATCGTTCTCATCGTAGACGATAGGGAAGGGTTCCCCCCAGTATCTTTGCCTGCTAAACAACCAATCTCTAAGTTTGTAAGTCGTATTCCGGTGGCCATTACCTGAATTTTCTAGCCATTCTATGATTTTTTCTTTGGCATCATTGATCTGTAGGCCATTAATAAACTGGCTATTTATAGCTGGACCATCACCAGTGAAAGCATCACCCTCCCAAGGTTCAGGTGGTTGAACAGTTCGGATAATCTCTAGATCGTACTCTTGCGCAAACTCCCAGTCGCGTTCATCCTGACCTGGAACCGCCATAATTGCACCGGTCCCATATCCCATTAGTACATAGTCAGAAATAAAAATTGGAATTTTTTTCCCGTTTACGGGCACTGTCGCGAACTCACCTATAAAGACTCCGGTTTTCTGCTTATTTTCTTGCCTATCAAGATCAGACTTCTGGGAAGCTTGTTGTTGATAATTTTCGACAGCTTTCATTGGAGTGGACATGCCATTTTTCCATTTGTCAGGAGTACCATCCGGCCAAGAGTCTGCTACGACAACTTCTAAGAGAGGATGTTCTGGAGCCAATACCATATAAGTAGCTCCGAATAATGTGTCAGGTCTAGTCGTGAAAACATTCAGATCCTCGTCACCAGCTTTAAATGTTATTTGAGCCCCACTACTCTTCCCGATCCAGTTCCTCTGCATAGTCTTTATTGCATCGCTCCAATCGAGCAGGTCTAAGTCATCTAGGAGCCTGTCGGCGTACGCAGTAATTCGCATCATCCATTGCTTTAATGGTCGACGAAAAACTGGGTGATTTCCACGTTCACTTCTGCCCTCGGATGTTACTTCCTCATTCGCTAACACAGTACCTAACGCTGGGCACCAATTAACCGGAGCTTCAGCTAAATAAGCCAATCGATAAGAGTCAATTATTGACCGCTTCTCAGGGATGGTAAGTGCATTCCAATCAGTACCTTTTTCTAACTGGATTTGACCGCTTGAAAGAAGGGTTTCAAGTTCAACGATCGGTCTTGCCCGATCAGATTTGCTGTCATACCAAGAGTTAAACAATTGAAGAAATATCCACTGGGTCCACTTATAAAATTCAAGATCAGTTGTTGAAACAGACCTTCGACTGTCATGACCTAAGCCAAGTCGGCGAAGTTGCTTTCGCATATTTTCTATATTTGCATTTGTGTTATCTCGAGGGTGCTGTCCCGTTTGCCTAGCATGCTCTTCTGCCGGGAGGCCGAACGCATCGTATCCCATCGTATGGAGTACGTTATAACCAGTCATGCGTTTGTATCTTGCGAAAACATCTGTCCCTATAAAACCTAGAGGGTGCCCTACATGAAGGCCTGCACCTGAAGGGTATGGAAACATATCCATTATAAAAACATTAGGTAAGTCGATACGCCCCGAATCGTCTTTCAAGTCGCCAGAAGGGTTCGGTGCGAAATAAGTACCTTGCTTCTCCCAACGGTCTTGCCATTTCTGTTCGATAGTGCTCGCAAATGCAGCATCATATCTATATTTAGGGGTATCCACTCGTTCATTCATTGGTTAAAGACTAGGCCAAGGCAGGGAGAATTATGCGCTGTAGGGTGAGAAACTAGAAGATATTAGCTCCATAGAAGAAAGACCGATGCAACCCTCAAGCAATGACCAAAATAGTTCAAGAAAAATAACTGCAGCAATTTTTGATTACGGCGGTGTCATGTCCTTTTCTCCATTGTGGAGAGTTGAGCTTTTAGCTGATGCGATGCAAGTCCCAAAAGAGATTTTTTCCAAGATAATATTCGGTGGAGCACACTCAGATAGAGACAATCCATGGCATGAAGCGGAATGTGGACGACAGTCACTCGATATGGACTTCGCAGAAAAAATGCAGAAACGAGTAGCACCATATGGTGCTACATTTGACTTAGATTTTTTTCTCCCTTGGGTATCAGAAGCAGAAAATCATCCTGATCCAGCAATGATTCAAGTAGTAAACGAGTTGCGCCAAGCTGGTTACCGATTAGCGTTACTCACAAACGCAGTAAGAGAATTCAGGCCAGTAATAGAGAAGACTGTCCCCATCTACGACCTATTTGACGTTATCGTAGACTCATCAGAAGTGGGAATGAGAAAACCTGACAAAGAAATATACGACCTTGCGAGCCAGAATTTAGGAGTTGAAAATAGTCAATGCTTAATGATCGATGACCTAATAGCTAATGTTCAAGGTGCAGAGAATGCTGGAATGCAAGGACTACTGTTCACAACCTCCGATGAAACTTCGGCTGCTATTCGCAATACATTTCAGCTGGATATCGAGATAGAAAACTAATTTAGAATTAGTTTTCACCACTATCGATTCAGTGGTAAAAACCCATAATGTCATTATCTTTCCAACAAGCAGTAGAAAAAGTATGCGCCCCGGGTGGACTATTTGAAATAGCCGAAGCCGAAGTGAGGGGGACCCGTACAAAAGTATTCGCCGGTACTCCACCGAACTTACGCTTTCTATATCAGATGGCGGCTCAACGAGAAGACGAATTCGTTATCTACGAAGATGAACGATGGACGATGCCAGAAATTCTGAAACTAATCGGCCAATTAGGATCGGCTCTAACTAAAAAGTTCTCTATTGAAAAAGGCGATAGAGTTGCCATCGCAATGCGCAACTACCCCGAATGGATAGCAGCATTTGCAGCGATTACTTCGATAGGAGGAGTCGCTGTTCCATTGAACGCTTGGTGGGAGCCAGACGAATTAGGCTTTGCACTTAATGACAGTGGGGCGAAAGTCGTATTCGCCGATACCGAACGTATCCAAAAAATTTCAGATTCAAATGTAAACGTAACTTCGCTACAGATAATAAATGTCAGGTCAAAATCTCAAGACAACTTCGACACTATTTTACTGGAAGCATTACTCGAAGCGGATGCAACTATGCCAGTAGTCGATATCGATCCGGATGAAAACGCCACAATCCTTTACACATCAGGTACAACAGGAACACCTAAAGGAGCAGTCAGCTCCCATAGGGCTATCTTGAGCGCCCTCCTCGGATTCTCTGCAAGGGCCCAAGTCGCAGAATTAGTAGAACCACAAAAGGGCGATACTGAGAAACCACAAAGAAATTCATTTATGTTATGTGTACCTTTATTCCATGTGACCGGGCTAATACCAGTAATGCTTGGTTCGTTCGTCGGCCAATCGAAATTAGTAATGATGCATAAATGGGATCCAGATCGTGCATTGGAACTCATAGAGAAAGAGCATGTGACTCACTTCATTGGAGTTCCAAC
Organism: Actinomycetota bacterium; assembly: GCA_002715425.1. Next base: position 21,704 of record PAYW01000009.1, read on the forward strand.
AATGAGTTGGGACTTATTGGAAGCCGAAACGTTTAATTCGCGAGATACGTCAACGTTACGATCTGTAGGTGGCGGAGGAGCCCCAATGCCACCAGAGCTAGTTAAACGGATAGATGAAAACTTTAAACGAGGTAAACCAGGCTTGGGATATGGAATGACAGAAACTAACGCTTACGGGCCCCAAAATACCGGCAAGGAATTCCTTGATCACCCAACATCTACCGGAAGGCCAGTCCCTATCATGCAATTGCGCGTAACGGACTCAAGTGGAAAAGTGCTTAGCGCTGGCGAAAAGGGTGAATTATGGTTTAATGGCCCCACAATAATCACCGAATATTGGAATCGGCCTGAAGCTACCGAAGAATCTATCGTAGACGGTTGGCTGAGGTCAGGAGATATTGGACATATAGACGATGAAGGAAGAGTCTTCGTAAGCGACCGCGTAAAGGACATGGTTCTAAGAGGAGGAGAGAATATTTACTGCGCTGAAGTAGAAGCATCAATATATGAACTTCCAGAAGTGTACGAGTGCTCTGTCTATGGAATTCCAGATAAAAGGTTAGGTGAGAAAGTTGCCTGCCACATCATGGTCCGATCAGGTAATTCATTATCTGACAATCAGGTAATAGATTCTCTTACAGGCCAAATCGCCACTTTTAAAATTCCAGAAGTAATAATAATTGTGACCGATCCGTTGCCAAGAAATGCTTCTGGAAAAATATTAAAAAGACAATTGCGCGAAATAGCTATTAATCGTTTAAGTGGAGATTCCTAGAATTTCGAACAGTTGATCAAGTGACTGAATATGGTAATCAACACCTACCTTTGCCTCGTCTACGTCGGAAGCCTGATTAATCCAACAAGAAGTAAGGCCCGAATTTCTTGCACCTTCCATATCAGAAGAAAGGCTATCACCGACCATCAATACTCTCTTACTAGCGGGAATACCAAGAAGCCGAAGTGCCTCATTAAAGATGGAAGTGTTGGGTTTTGGTGACCCGAACTCTCCTGAGACAACTATCGCATCAAAATATTTTGCATAACCATGAATCTCTAACCTAAGCCTTTGTGTCTTACTAACGCCATTGGTAACAATGCCCAACAAAATATTACCACTCAACATCTCCAGAAGGTCTCGTACTCCTGGATAGAACGAACCGGATCTTCCTAAATTTAGTGTGTAATCATCAGCAATCTTCTGAGGGTCGTTGCCACGATCCAGTTTTTCTAAAAGTTGCTCGAATCTATTGACCCGAAGAAAATCTAGGTCTATTTCTTCTCGTTCAAGCATCTTCCAAAGCGACATATTGATAGCTTTGTAATCCTCGATTGTTCTTTGCGAAGGAGAAATGCCATGCTCCTCAAGGGATTTCATTAAAGCTTCATGCTCAGAAGCTTCTGAGTCAAAAAGGGTATAGTCAAGGTCAAATAAGACCGCATCAAAAAACATCTGATAAAGATAATAAGGACTCATAACGGCAAAGAGGGCGATGCCCTTTATCCAAAAGATTGAGTTAGGATGGGCTACGTATACGTTTATGACTAAAAATGTCGGAAAATACGTAAAATAGACATGCCTAAAATTGCCGTTTCTATCTCCATTATCGCAGCAGTCTCTGGTTTGCTCATGCCCATCCCTGCACAAGCAACAGACACTAACGAATCAGTAAGCGAATTTGATACCGAATACGAGCACCAAACAACCCTCATTGAGTCAAATGGGAAATGGGCACGTCAATACGCTATAGAAATGCTCGAACAATATCCAAAGCTGCAAACTAACCCATATGCAGTATTAGTGTCATTTACCCAAGAAGCATCTCCAAACGACATAAATGAGTTAATAGGAGAAATTGGTGCTGGAGTCGTTGACTATTTTCCAGACTCGGGAATGTACTTACTTGAAACTGTAGAGGGAAACATCAATGCAAGGAATTATCTCTCTCAATCAGATCTGATCGAATTCGTAGAATTCGATAGAGTAATTCGAGCTGACAATATTTCTAATGACCCACGTGTCGATGAGCTATGGGGATTAACAGGAGATCACGGAATCAGCGCAGAAGACGCATGGGCAATATCAACTTCAGCAAATGAAGTAATCGTTGCTGTAATTGATTCCGGAGTCGATATAGACCATCCCGATTTATCAAATGTCATTTGGCAGAACCAAAATGAAATCCCAGGAAATGGTATTGACGACGACGCAAACGGCTACATAGACGATGTGCATGGTTGGGATTTCGCCTTTAATGACAATTCGCCCGAGGACGGTAACGGCCACGGAACACACGTTGCCGGAACAATAGCCGCCATCCGAAATAACAACATAGGTATCGCAGGAGTAGCTAACAATATAAAAATAATGCCACTAAGGTTTTTGGATAACTCGGGTAACGGATATACCAATAACGCGATTGCTGCCTTGGATTATGCTGTAGCAAATGGGGCTCCAATCTCCAACAATTCCTGGGGCGGTGGCGGTTATAGTACGAGCCTGTTTAATGCAATCGATGCCGCAGATCAGGCAGGACATACATTTGTAGCAGCTGCTGGAAACTCTGGGCAAAACATCGATTTAAGCCCTTCTTATCCTGCCGCATATAGCAACTCAAATATCATCAGTGTCGCAGCGATAAATTCATCCGGCGACTTAGCAAGCTTTTCAAACTATGGCTATAACAACGTTGATATAGCTGCCCCAGGTGTTTCCATACTTTCAACAATTTCACATCAATACTGTGGTCAGGGGAGTGGCGCCGACTGCTACGCCTCATTAAATGGAACGTCAATGGCGAGCCCTCATGTAGCCGGAGTGGCAGCATTAATCTTGGGGATACGCTCAGGGTCAACACCTCAAGAAATTAGCGATATTCTCATGGATTCAGTTCGGCCAACAAGCGTTTTGAATGGCTCTTTAAGATTTGGAGGAGAATTAGACGCACATGCAGCAGTAGAACTAGCGACTTCAACAGGTTCTATAGTGTTTCCGAATCACACACCTGGAGAGACGGTATACCAAAATGACTTGATAGAAATAACAGCTCTCGCAACTCAATCCGATGGAACAGATGTCTCGAGTCTAGTTACATGGAAGGATATAACAGGAACTGTTCTTGGGACAGGCGCCACATTAACACATCAAGAAAGCACTACCGGATTACTTCGCCTAATAGCTGAAGCAGCTGATACGAACGGAGCCCTACTGAGGAGTTCTGCTACATATAACATCGAAGAGCGAACATTTGAATTTGATTCCCCAAAACAAATAGTAACGCCTAACCCAGGTTCCACAGTTAGTACGTCTTGGATATGGGATGGGCCTGTCAGTGAAACGTCTGACCTGATTGCCCAATCAGTATCGTTCTCCCAAGTTGAGGGTGTATACGATATGCCAGATGTAGGGGGCCAAGAGGATATCACAGAATTCACATTCACTATCCAAGAAACAGATGTGATCGAGAACGTCCAATTGGGCCTACGTTTCGACCACACTTACGTGGCAGATCTGAACATTTCTCTGGTCCATCCCGACGGAACAGAAGTACTACTAGCAAGAAGAAATGGAGGATCTCAAAACAACTACGGTGATGGACCCCAAGACTGCTCAGGAGGTTTAGCTTATTTCACAGATAATGCCGCTGAAGGTATTTCTGACCGAACGCCACCGTATGTAGGTGAATCAAGACCGAGAGAACCTCTATCAGTATTTAATGGCAAATCTACTTCTGGAGACTGGAGACTCAAAATTGTCGACGACTGGGATTGGGATCAAGGAACATTCTTCTGCGGACGCTTGACAATTGAAACAGTTAATTCACAACAATTCTCCATAAACGACAGTCATCAATTATCAATAGAAGAATTTGATTGGGAAATACCACAAGAAATACTGCCAAACATAGCGGGAGGATACCGAGTCGGATTTAATGGAACTTCTCTTGGAGATTCATGGTCGCAAGGTATCGTCGTACTTGAAGAAACTATTCAATATCCATCACCGACAAATATCCATGCTGAGGCAGGTGACTCCGAAGTTTCAATCACATGGGATAATCCTCCTATAGCTGACCTAAGTAATTTAGAAACCTTCACAGTAACTGGAAATCCTGAAGGAACATGTACGACCACGGCTAACACTTGCCTTATCGATGGATTAACGAATGGAATAACTTATACATTCTCAGTTGTTGCCAACTACACCGGAGGGAATGTAAGCAGCCCAAGCGAATCCTCTTCTGAAGCTACTCCGGCAAGCCCGCCTAGCCCCCCACTAACGGTAGAAGCTACAGCAACTGCCGGGCAAGCAACTATCACATGGGAACAACCATTAACTAACGGCGGCTCAAGTATTACCGGATACAAAGTAACATCAATTCCAGGTGGCCTAACATGCACAACAAATACCCTTAGCTGCATAATACAAGAGCTTAATAATGGCACTCTATATCAATTCACCGTTTCCTCCTTCAACGAAATAGGTGAAAGTGATCAGTCCCTACCGTCAAACGGTGTTACGCCGCTTGCAACTCCTGCCCCGCCCAGTGGTTTCACAATCAGTTCAGTAGCATCTGGAGAAGTAAATGCTTCGTGGGTAACTCCAGATAATGGTGGATCAGAAATTATTGGGTACGAAATCCAATATCGAACTGTTGAATCACCCCCAGGAGATTGGCTGCAAATTTCAAGTAACTCAGGAGATATTCAATCTGACATAGTAGGTGGATCACCAGTATCTATAGACGATCACCCGTACCAAGTGGCACTTGAGATTGCTACCGACCCTGGTTGGAGTATGTCTTGCGGCGGAACGATCTTATCATCTGAATGGATAATTACTGCAGCACACTGTCTGGAATATCTACCAAATGGCGGATCGGCATACGTAACTGCAACTTCCGTGAGCGTTGCTTCTGGCGTTACCACTCTTCCCGCATCCAATTACATCGCGGCGGATCAAGTTCACCTACACCCAGAGTGGAACCGCAATACGATGGAAAATGATATTGGACTCGTGCACCTTGAAAATCCTATCCAAGGCGGTTCACTGCCGATCTTAGACCTTTCCTTGAAGCCTGAAGATGGAGATTCTCTGTTCGTAACTGGGTGGGGGAGAACTTCATGGGGTGGGAACCCTTCGGATGAGCTTCTTGGAGGACTTATTTGGGTAGATGAATCTTGCGGATCATATCCAGGCCCAAGTTTAGTGCCAATAGTTGATTCAATAATGCTTTGCGCAGGTGGCCAGGGAGTCGACAGCTGTCAAGGTGACAGTGGGGGGCCACTAGTTGGAAATTATTCTGGAGTTCTATACCTAGTAGGTATAGTCAGCTGGGGTGAAGGCTGCGCTCAAGAGGACTATCCAGGTGTATATACCCGAGTTAGCTCCTACGTTAGTTGGATTGAATCCTACATAGGATCTACATGGGATGAAGTTGGTACAGGTGTAGCAAACTCATCATATATCTCTGGTCTTATAGACGGAATGCCGTACGTTTTTAGAAATAAAGCGCAAAACCAAACGGGCTACAGTGACTGGGCTATTTCTACATTCACTACAGCCAGCACCCCGAGTACTCCCACTAATGTAACCGCTATAGCGATGGATGGTTCAGCAACTGTTTCTTGGACTGCACCAGCAAATGATGGTGGCGTTCCGATCACTATTTACAGAGTTTCTAGCACCCCTTCTGGCGCATCATGCTCAACCAGCGGGCTCCAATGCGTCGTAAACAATCTAGTAAACGGTGCTAGTTATACATTTCAAGTAACCGCAGAGAATGCGATTGGCGAGAGTCAAACATCAATAAGCTCCTCTCCAGTAACCCCTGCCCCTAACTCTGGTATCCAGATAGACAGACGATCATTACCAACTGATAGCGGTCCGAATCTAAATGATAATTTCGGCTCATCTATGGCAACAGGTGACTTCAACGGTGATGGAGTGGATGACATAGCCGTCGGCGCAACCGGCGTTGAAGTCAATGGAGCTAATAACGCCGGGGCTGTATATGTATTTAATGGAACACTTGACCTAGCAACAATTTCAATCTTTACCCAAGGGAGCGACGGATTCAGCACAGATCCAGAAGCGGGAGATAAATTCGGATCATCACTCACTTCGGGGGACTTCAATAGCGATGGGTTCGATGACCTAATCATCGGAACGCCGTATGAAGACCTAGGAGGAAGTAACCAACTCGTCGATGCTGGAATGATTACTGTCCTTTATGGAAGCTCCTCAGGGCTCACAGGGCCCACATCGCTGCACCAATACAGCCCTGGCATAGGAACTCATTCTGAAGTAGGAGACCTGTTCGGATACTCTCTGGCTGTTGGTGATATAAATGGTGACTCATACGATGACTTAGTCGTAGGTGTACCCGGTGAAGGTGTAGCAAAACAAGAACGTGCAGGTTTAGTTCATATAATCTTCGGATCTAATGCAGGGTTAAGCGGTCAAGATAGCACCATGCTCCACCAGTACACCAGAAAAATTCGAAGCAAACCTGAACTCGACGATGCTTTCGGTGAAGCAATCGCAGTAGGCAATATCAACGGAGATCAATACGACGACATCGTTATTGGGGTCCCCGGAGAAACTGTAGGTTGGGGGAGTCGAACCAAATACGAAGCGGGAGCTTTGCATGTCGTTTATGGCTCAGCTGAAGGCGCCTCCGGAGAGGGAAGTCATTGGTATTACCAGAATTCACCTCAATGGCCAGGAAGGGCAGAGACAGGGGATCGGTTTGCATCGGCTCTAGCGTTGGGCGACATTGACGGTGACGGTATCGGAGATCTGGTTGTAGGTATCCCTGGAGAGGATTTAGGTAATCATGAAAATGCTGGACAGGTCCAAATACGCTATAACCCAGGAGGTTGGTCGCAGTCAGATGCCTCTGTCCAAACTTTGTATCAAAATGCTCGAGGTGTAAAGAATAGAGTTGAAACCGGAGATCAATTTGGCTACTACATTGAAGTAGTAGATCTCATAGAAGATGATTCCCTAGATCTGGTCATCGGTATACCTGGAGAGTCTATTTCCAAAAAAATGAATGCTGGGGCAGTTGCGATTCTCCCAGGACTGAATGGAGAAATATCGACTGGAAATGATCAAATACTCTACCCATACCAGTCGTCTATAAGTGGAAATTCCCAAGCTCAAGCATTATTTGGGCATTCGTTTACTTCATTAAATGGGGATCTGGTAATTGGATCTCCAGGTAGAAATATCGCTGGAAACACTGCTGCCGGAGCGTTCTACTTCCTGTCGTTCGCTAGTTAGAACTTAATAAGTAACGCATAGATATTTCTGAAGTAGTTGGTGTTCTGCTATTTTAGTTAAACCATGACATTACATTGGCGAAAGCGTCTTGAATATCGACTCTTGAAATGGCAGGCTCGCTTTGAGAGCGCTGCCTTTGACAGATTTTTCCCTTGGTGTTGTGTTGTCGTTCTTTGGACCGTTTTTGCACTATTAGCACTTGCAAGATCACGAGAGCTAAGTCAGGATGCGGGACTTGCAGCTATTATGCAATCCGTTTGGTTGATTGGTGAAGGATTTACCCCAGATGCATCCTTACTTGGTCAGAACTACCTTTCTTTACAAGGGGGGTACTTAATTTACCCTATTGCAGGCTTTACTAAGCTATTTCCAACCGCAATTACACTCATAATTATTCAAGCAGGTGCTTTAGCCTTGGCAGTAGTCCCTCTCTGGCGCATGAGCCGCAATATTGCACAATTGAGGACAGGGTCTAGCACAGCCATAATTGTTGTATACAGCCTCTATAGCGCTGTTCACGCAGTAAATATCGCAGGGTTTCATTTAGAAGCACTAGCGTTACCTCTTCTTCTGTCTGCTGTTTATTCGGGATTTTCTGAAAAAACTCGGAGATATTGGATTTTTATTACCATTGCACTTCTCACTAGAGCAGACTTGGGACTTGCGATTGCAGGTCTGGGAATTTTGTGGTTACTAGAAGGTAAGAAAAAGATCGGATATCAGACCATAAGCCTCGGTATCTCATGGACAACCATATTCATTCTTGGAATTCAACCGCTATACAACGCCGGCCACTATCCGCACGTAGGAGTCTTCTCTGATTATGGAAGTGGGAACCCATTTTCTGTTGTGTGGGGAATCATTATCAGCCCTTTAGTATTTCTATCTGAACTTTTCTCCGAAGCTAATTTCTTAGTCGGCGTTTCACTCCTTGCGCCGGTTTTGTTTTTACCTGTTGTAGCCCCAAGATACCTCGTTCCGGCCCTACCACTTTTCGCGATGTACCTAACTGCTGATGTGCAAAAGGGCGAACTAAGTGAAGCAAGTCAAACTATTCCTATGACTGTGTTCGTCTTTGTTGCTTTGGTTTTCGCTCTTGCTAAAACAGGGAGCATTATCGTTCAAAGAGTAAACGTAGATAGAGCAATTATCGGAGCATTACTTTTTACGTCTGTGGTCTTTTTTACTGCTAATTCAGTTACATCTCCTTACGAAGAGCCATGGACATGGGGCAGAAAAAATCCTGTTGACATTGCTCGACTTGAATTAGCTGAACTAGTTCCAAATGACGCTGTAGTTCGTGCCTCCGAGAAAATGTTACCTCTGCTAAGCGAGCGGGTAGCCCTTCTCGAGTTTTCCCCGCCTGCTGAGTACGATGACAGGTTAGGTAGTGACGCTGTTCGGAATGTTAACTGGTTTATTTTTGATAGAAGCGAAGTTCCATCTGGTTGGATTGGGGTAGATATTCTTGACTTCCAAGCGGATATTCGCGTAGGGCAAAGATTTGTTCAGGTTTATAGTAATGCTGGAATTGAGGCCTACGTAACACCTGCCGAAGCGGACAGGCAAGGTCTGGTATCCCTTTTACAAGAGTAAGTGATCAAACACCAGTTGAATGACCCTTGGACTCCAAAGCGTTTTTTAGTAAGAGTGCATTTGCAGCAAGTGCAGATTGATCTGCGGTAATAGTTGCTTTGGAGAAATCAAGATCCTGCATTCCTTCCATAGGAATAGCATGTAGATGAGTATGAGGGACTTCTAAACCTGCAATTATAAGGCCGACCCTCAGAGGGCGAAATGCAGCCATCAGACCGTGGCCAATAATTTGGGCTACCTTAATTAGGTGGGTGTTTATCTCAGGGGGGAGATCTAACCAATGGTCTACCTCCAATTTAGGTATGACAAGAGTATGCCCAGGAGCAATAGGGTTTATGGACAGGAAGGCTACGGATAGTTCGTCTTTCCAAACAAAGTGCCCAGGTAAATCACCTGCGATAATTTTAGTGAAGACAGAAGGCATTCTTTACTCCCATGATCCATAATAGACTAAGGAAATCTAATGGAAGTAAATGGTGAATCAGAACTAGGGCAAAGCTGGAAAGACAACATTTATACTATTCCAAATGTTATTTCGATTGCCCGGCTTGGAACGGTGCCAGTATTTGTTTGGCTCCTTTTGGGTGAAGAACGCAGATTAACTGCGGCATTACTGCTTGGAATACTCGGTGCTACAGACTGGGTCGATGGCTGGATAGCGCGTCGCTTCGATCAGGCCTCGGATCTTGGAAAAATCCTTGATCCCACTGCCGATAGGGTAATGTTTCTGGTAGCGGTATTTTCGATGCTTATAGATGGTTCAGTGCCAATTTGGTTTGGTGTCCTAACACTCGTTCGAGAATCACTTGTCGCTATTGCTGCATTGATTTTGGCTGGATTAGGAGCTAAAGCAATAGACGTTACGTGGCTGGGTAAGACGAGTAGTTTCGGTTTAATGTTCGTTTTTCCATTTTTTCTTATATCTGCTGGAACAGTTGGCACGAATTCTGAAGTATGGGAAATCATTGCATACTGTATAGGAGTTCCTTCACTACTTCTTCACTACTACGCAGCCTTTGGGTACATTCCACTAGCCCGTAATGCCCTAAACGAGCATAGAGAATCCCTTCAGTAAATTCCAAGAGGAAATTCTCATACTTAGGGTGTAAAGTCAGAATATGAATATTCCTGAGAATTTGCTCTATTCCTCAGATCATGAGTGGGTGCGATTAGATGACGGCAAAGCTGTAATTGGAATAACTGACTATGCTCAGGATGCGCTTGGTGATGTTGTGTTCGTTGACCTTCCAGATATAGGAGGCGTTGTAAGTTCTGGGCAAAGCATTACAGAGGTTGAGTCGACCAAGTCCGTCTCCGATATATACGCACCTATCCCTGGAACAATTATTGAAGTCAACCACGACCTCGTTGAATCACCAGAGCTCTTAAATGAGGACCCATACGGTGATGGCTGGATTTGTACAATCCAATCATCAGGTGATTCAATGCCGGACTTATTATCACCTGAGCAGTACGGAGAATTGATAGCGAGCTGATTATGAAAGATGATGAGCCAACAGAGACCTATTTTCTTTCAGATGGGAATAACGATGTCGCTTCTTCCTCAGGAACAGGCACAGGATTTGTGGTTACTGAAGGCCCTCTAGCCGGTTCTCGTTTCCTTCTTGACCGAGAGATCTCAACACTGGGTAGGCATCCTAAAAGTGATCTCTTCTTTGACGATATTACAGTCTCTAGAAGACATGCTGAAGTCAAAGTGACTGCGAATTCAGCATGTGTCCGAGATGTTGGTTCTTTAAATGGTACTTACGTAAACATGTCCCAAATCGATGAAGAAACTGAAATCTCACCTGGGGACACATTGCAAATTGGTAAATTTAAGCTGGTATTCTTTCAGGAAACTACTAGTGAATGAAGCATCCGATTACACCATCGGAGAAGTGGTTGATATCCTTTCTAAGGAATTCTCTGGTCTAACTATTTCAAAGGTTCGATATTTGGAATCTAAAGACCTCCTAACACCTCAACGGACAGCATCTGGATATAGGAAATATTCTGAGACTGACTTGGCGCAACTTCGCTGGGTACTTAGGCAGCAACGAGAACACTTTCTGCCTTTAAGAGTAATCCGTGAACGTTTAAGTTCTGGAACTCGACAATTAGAAAATGACATTCAAAGTGAACGTAGCTTTCATGACGTTGACCCTGCCTTGCCTCCAGACGAATCTCTAGAAATATCTAAAGCAGAGATTCTCCAACGAAGCGGATTAACTGAAACTGATTTCAGTGCGATGGAGCAATTCGGTTTAATTCCTAAAAAAAATTTATCCAGCGGTGAAACGTACACTGTAGACGATCTTTTAATCGCTCAGATAGTTTCACGCTTTCTTGGATTTGGAATTGAGCCAAGGCATCTACGGTCATATCGACGAGCAGCTGAAAGCGAAGCTGCTCTTCTTGATCAAAGACTGGTAGGTCTAGCTGGGGAAGAGGCGAAGTACGCTGTAACTGAGATATCTCATCTCGGATATGAGCTGAAGTCACTCCTCGTTCGACGTTTTATTCATTAGAAAATTTAAGTATTACAAAAAATATCTCTACTTGAGTTATTTTCATAAAAGACAGTTATGTTCTACATATGATTGAAATGGAGCTTGTTGGAGTCAGAGTAGAACTTCCAGCTTCAGCGCCGATTGTCTTACTTCGTGAGTCTACAGACAGAGGTCTTTTCCTGCCGATCTTTGTCGGAAGCGCTGAAGCAACTTCAATTGCTTTAGCAATGGACCAAGTTGAACCCCCTAGACCAATTACTCACGACCTCCTGGCCTTAGTCATACAAAACTTGGATGCTGAACTGCAACGCGTTGTGGTAACCGAGATCAGAGATAAAACGTTTTTCGCTGAATTGCATATCAGAGATGGAAATGGGACTAAAAAGATTTCTTGCAGGCCAAGTGACGCCATAGCAGTTGCTCTAAGGATGAGAACCCCTATTTATGTGGCCGATGAAGTCCTACAACAAGCTGGATATCACATTCCAGATGATGATGATGATCAGGAAGAGCATGTTTTGGCGGAGTTTCGGGATTTTCTTGATGACATAACACCTGATGACTTTTTAGGTGAAGCGCTCTAGAAAACCCCTTTAAATTCAAGGGTTTTTTTTAATGATTGCAACCAAAGTTGTAGATAGGTGTTTGTTCACATACCCTTTAAACGGTTACATGACCGTAATTTCTTATGTGTACTTTGCACATGGAAGGGAAGCTAGAAATGAAGAAAGTTAATCCGACTGGATCATTTAGTGGAACCAGAGCATCTGAAATTGTAGGAATCACGTATCGTCAGCTCGATTATTGGACCCGTACTGGTTTAATCGTTCCATCATTAGAGACAGCAAAGGGAAGTGGAAGTCGAAGAGCCTATTCGTACAAGGATCTGCTTGAACTAAGAGTAGTGAAGGATCTACTTGATGCTGGGATAAAATTAGAGCTTGTTCGAGAGGTATTCACGTATCTTAAAGAGAATCTAGGTGAAGACGTTACATCTGCAAATCTAGTGATTTCTGGTAATAAATCGGTACTAGTAAAAAGTGGTGAAGAAATTATTGATCTACTTCAAAAGGGCCAAGGGGTGCTGAATATACTTCCGCTGTCTAACGTTAAAGAAGAGATTGACGCCGCTATCATCGAGCTACATCCAGAATTCGATGATCTAAACACCGATATGAACTTGGAAACTAAAACAGCATTAGGTAGTTAAATCTCTAATTCTGATGACTTTAAAACGTTCACCTCTTCTAGAGGAACATGAAAAGCTTTCTGCGAAACTAGTAGAGTTCGCTGGATGGGAAATGCCAATTTCATATCCCACTGGAACTCTAAATGAACATTACGAATGTCGTAACGGTTGTGTAATTTTCGATGTTTCTCACCTCGGGTCTGTCTTGATAGAAGGTGAAGAGGCATTTGAAGAATTGCAGTACGCGTTTACTAACGATCTTTCTAAAATATCTCCCGGCCGAGCACAGTACTCTCATCTATTAAACGAAAACGGTTACGTTGTTGATGACGTCATTATCTGGTGGCTTGGAGAGTATAAATTTGAAGTTATGCCAAACGCGTCTAATACCGAAAGAGTCGAAAGAGCTATAGTTCGTCGCGGAAAGAAACTAACAATCAGCAACATTACTGAAGATAGAGCAGTCATCGCAGTCCAAGGTCCCAAATGCAAAAATATCCTTAATTCTTTATCCACTGAGGCGGCAGAGGTTCAAAGGTTTCATGTTAGCGAGATAGACATAAACGGGATATCAGCAACGGTTGCAGGAACAGGATACACAGGAGAAGATGGAGTAGAAATAAGCATCCCAAAAGTATCTGCTCCAATCATGTGGGCCGCATTAATTGAAGCTGGGGCCACACCTGCCGGACTAGGAGCAAGAGACACTTTACGTCTAGAAGCTGGACTGCCCTTACACGGACAAGAACTAGGGGAGGGAATAAGCCCATTTCAAGCAAATATGCAATGGGTCGTTTCTATGACAAAAGGTGATTTTTACGGTAAGGAAGCACTACAAGAAGAACTAGAAATCGGCCCTAGTCGTTCTTTACGGGGATTTATATCTGAAAGTCGAAGACCACTCCGCCATGGTCAAGAAATATTACTAAATGGCGAAGTAATCGGTGAAGTAACAAGTGGAAATTATTCCCCAACACTCGGCACAGGAATAGCGATGGGTTTTATTCCAAGTGGGATAGAAGACGGAACAGAGATTCTTATTCGCGGAAAGCGAACGAATAGTGAAGCTACGGTAATGAAGTTACCTTTCTACCGCTCTGCGTAGTCCTATTCGCTATGAATCAAATATGTTAATAGCTTTCTGACGAAGTAGCGCGTCGCAAAGAACAAGACAGATCATAGCTTCGACCATAGGGACAGCTCTAGGTAAAACACAAGGATCATGACGTCCTCTTGCTGAAAGTTCGACTTCATTTCCATCTCGATCTATTGTCTCTTGAGATGAAGTGATCGTTGCTGTTGGTTTAAACGCTACTTGGACCATTATGTTTTCACCATTTGAAATTCCGCCCTGAACTCCCCCTGAATTATTAGTTCTAGTTCGCGGATTTCCATCTTCGCCGATTTCGAATAAATCATTATGCTCTCTTCCAGTCATTTCTGTTCCTTTGAAACCACTCCCGATCTCGAACCCCTTTGTAGCTGGCAAACTCATTAAGCCTTTAGCCAAATCAGCCTCCAATTTATCAAACACAGGATCTCCAAGTCCTGTTGGTACGTTACGTGCAACGCACTGGACAACTCCTCCCAAGCTATTTCCGTCTTTGCGGGCTTTTTTGATTGCATCGGCCATATCCGCTGCCGCCTCAGGATCAGGACAGCGAGTAGGGCCAGCTTCAACCGCTTCATAACTAACTTCAGATGGATCTATATTTGCTGAAATTAAATGAACTTTCTGAACCCAAGCAAGCACTTCTATGCCACAAGATTCCTTCAATATTTTTCTAGCTATGGCTCCAGCTGCTACTCTGCCAATTGTTTCGCGTGCGCTAGACCGACCGCCGCCTTCGTGGGCTCTTATTCCGTATTTAGCATCAGTCGTGTAGTCAGCATGAGAGGGGCGGTATACGTCTTTTAAGTGATCATAAGCGCCACTTTTTTGATCTTTGTTCTGGACAGTTAAAGCAATAGGAGTACCTAGTGTTCTTCCTTCATATAAACCACTAAGTATTTCAACTGTGTCAGCTTCATCTCTTTGGGTTACTAATGAACTTTGGCCTGGCCGACGCCTATCTAAATCTTTTTGAATATCGGCGATTGAAAGAGAAAGCCTCGGTGGGCACCCGTCAATTACCACACCCACAGACGGGCCGTGAGACTCACCAAATGTATGTATACGAAATATTGAACCGAATGAACTACTCATACACCTGAGGATAGATCAGATATACCTTCAGGGTGTGGGAATTTTCTATCAGGGTCAATAAGAATTCAATACAGTGCATCATTTGCTTTCAATAAGGCAACTTCTACGACCTCGTTTAAGGCCGGGTGAACATAGAGCATCCCCGTTGAGAGTTCTTTAACACCCTGACCGAACTTCATGCCTTGAATTAATTGATGAATCAGCGTTGAAGCCTGAGGTCCCATGATATGGGCACCTAGTAACTTCCCAGTGTGAGGGCATGCAAGGACTTTGCAGAACCCATCAGAGTTTTCCATGGCCCACCCGTAAGCGACTTCTGAAAAATTAGCTACCCCCTTGACATACTCTGTTTGGCTTTCTAAAAGGGACTCTTCTGTGGCACCTACCGCAGCTATCTGGGGATTACTGAAGATCGCATATGGCATAGGGTTAAGATCTACCGATATTAGTTTGTCTGGATTTATGAGGTTGTGCGAAACCACCCGTGCTTCAGCATTGGCTGAGTGCTTTAGTTGATGCGGATTTGTGACATCGCCCAGAGCAAAAACTCCTTCAACCGTTGTGCCCATATTCTCATTCGTTACTATGTACCCGCTATCAGTCAATACATCAGTTGAATTTAGATTCAACTGATCTGCAGTAGGTATTCTTCCAGTCGCTACAAGCAACATTTCGCTAGAAAGTGACATATGGCCGAGGGGAGTCATACATGAAATAGATACACTACCAAATTCATCCCGAGAGATATTTTGAATGTCTACGTTAAGATGAACGTCTATCCTCTTTTTAATGGATTCCGTGAACCTAAGGCTGATTTCCCTATCTTGAGATCTTAGCAATCGATCAGATCTTGCCAAAACAGTTACCTGACATCCGAGCGACGAAAAGATATGCGCTATTTCATTTGAAATGTAGCCACCACCGATGATCGATAGTGACTTTGGTAGGGAATCAATTCTCATAATTGAATCGGACGTTTGATAAGGGGTTTCACTTAGTCCAGGTATCTCAGGAATGAAGGGTCTAGCTCCAGTCGCGATCACTATATTATGACCACCTAATCGGATGCCGTTAACTTCAATTACCTTGTTGCCGACGAACTTAGCATGACCTTCATAGACAGTTATATTTGACAAATTCTCTCTGTATTCTTTACCGCCTTTTGCTATGGGGTCAATGCGACCGTAAATACGGCTTACAATGTCTTTCCATCGAAGTTTGTTAACTGAAGCGTCGACTCCAATAACTTCGCTTCTTTCAATTTCACTAATGGTGTTTGCTACGTGAACTAACATTTTCGATGGAATACATCCGCGATTTAGGCATGTTCCTCCGAATGTCCCTTTTTCGATTATTGCTATTTTCCATGAGTCAAACTCTGGAGTGATTATCGTATTTCCACTTCCAGTTCCGATAATAATTAAGTCGTAATCTTCACGATTCACTGTGATTCAGTTCTCTCGCTCATTGATACCTGTTGTGATGTGATCTATGAGGTCTCCATCTAATGACGGATTATTTCCGGACTCTATTCTTTGGTGCCGAATTCGCATATGCTCGTGGTGTGCATTGTCTGTAAATATATAGAACTTTTTCGCTTCTACTGCCTCAAAGACTAGATCTGCAACAACGTCGGGAGACAAAGAGTTCGCATATATTTCTTCAATAAGTTCTTTACGATCATCATCTTGCTCCTCTTGTTGTAGCGCAGGAACTATGTACTTTTCCTGACGGTTCCTATCACTGTCTAGAATTCCTGTCCGAACTAGTCCTGGGCATAATGCGCTCACCCCTACGTTGGAATTCAGTTGCTCCAATTCGAAATAGAGTGTTTCAGCTATTGTCAAAACAGCGTGTTTACTTGCGTTATATGGGCCCATTCCAGGATACGACAGATGCCCAGCTACCGATGATGTAAATACAATGTGTCCTTCGTTCTCTTCTTTTAAAATTGGCAAAAAGTTTTTAACTCCGAAGATAACGCCCCACAAGTTCACTGCAAGAATCCATTCCCAGTCTTTAATTTCCGTAGCATCAATTGGGCCACCAGCTCCTACACCTGCGTTCAGACATACAATTCCTGGAATTCCAACGTCCTCTATGACTGACTTGGTGAAGTTTTCCATCGATGAACTACTTGATACATCCAACGTGTACCCATATGCAGAAATTCCCTCTATAGATAGTTCATCAACTGTTTTCGTCAACGCTGGCTCTTCAATATCGCCTAGGCATACTTTGTAACCAGCTCGGCCGTATCGATAGCACAACGATTTTCCTATGCCGCTCGCACCACCTGTAATCACTGCAATGTTATTCTTCAACGCCGCTCCTCGTTAATTCTCCTTAGCGCAGAATACCCTTAAGATGGGCAATGATGCTAAGGGGCGACATGGATACTGAAAAAATAAAGATTGGAATGCTATTTCCTTTAAGAAATGAGCATGAGTCTCTTAACAAGTTGTGTCAAGATTTCCCTATTGAGATTGTTGACACCCCATACATTGAAGCAAACGAACTCAGGTCAGATCGCGGCTTGAATCATGGAGTCAATCCCGGATTGCATGTAGCTCCGGAAATAGATGATGCTACGAAAGTAGAGTGGCAGAAGTGTCATGCTATCGTGGCTATGGATTTACCTAGTAATCCTCGGTCACTGTTTCCTAATTTATGTTGGTTTCAAGGAGTATCTGCTGGTTATGACCATATAGACTCGTCATCTTTGGCCGAAATGGGTGTAGTTCAAACAAACGCTCGAGGCATAGCATCTGCTTCCATTTCTGAGTTCGTATTTGCTAGATTTTTACAGGTTTTGAAAGATTTAAGAATGATTGACCAGCAACAAAATGAAAAAAATTGGAAAGTCAAATTTGGGTCTGAGGCTTATGGTAAAACCATAGGGATAGTGGGCTTAGGATCAATAGGACGAGAAATAGCATCTCGAGCAAGAGCATTTGGTATGACAGTTCTCGCAGTGAAAAAAAACTCAAGTATCGAAACTTATGACGAAGTGGTTGATCAGGTCTTCCCAGTAAGTGAGGTAGATACGATGATTGCAATGTCTGATCTAGTTGTTATGGCTGCTCCAGCTAATGACGAGACGCGCGACATGTTCAATCGAGAACGGTTTTCGCGGATGAAACCTGGATCTATTTTTTGTAATATCGCTAGGGGAATGCACGTGGTAGAGGATGACCTCGTTGATGCTTTAAATGCAGATTACCTTAGAGCAGCAATTCTGGATGTTACTCGTAATGAGCCATTGCCTTTAGATAGTCCGATTTGGTCAGCGAAGAATATGTATCTATCGCCGCACTGTTCGGTTTCTTTTGATAGCTACGAGGAGAATGCTGTGGCGTTACTTGTAGAGAACGCTCAATTATTTATAGAGGGTAAACCACTAATGAATGTTGTACCTGGTGACCTGTAATTACTTTTTCCTGAAATTCGGAGTACGTTTTTCAGAGAAAGCTCGTGGGCCTTCTTTAGCATCTTCGCTAGAAAACACTGACCATCCGTATGTGAATTCGTGAGCTAAGGCTTCTTCTTCTGTCATGCCGTCTGTTTCATGCAAGGTCTTCAGTATCGCTTCAACAGCGAGTGGCCCATTTTCGCATATGCTCTGAGCTATCTCCCTTGCTTTATTTAAGGCTTCACCATCAGGAACAACGTGGCCGATCAGGCCGATCTCTTTAGCTTCTTTAGCATCGATATGTCTTCCAGTAAGAAGCAAATCAGCGGCGACGGTATATGGTACTTGACGTCGCAACCGAACGGCTGACCCACCCATTGGGTAAAGGCTCCATCGTGCTTCTGATATGCCAAATTTCGCGCTTTCACCGGCAACACGAATATCCATTGCTTGAAGTATCTCGGTTCCGCCCGCAATAGCGACTCCTTCGACTGCTGCAATCATCGGTTTCGTAGGCCGATATGAGCGGAGCAAGCCTTTCCAATGTATTTCAGGATCACCAGCTGACCGTTTTTTCATATCTATACCTGTATCGGCATCAGCGTCATTGCCAGACATTGCCTTCAAATCAGCTCCAGAAGAAAAGTTACCTTCAGCTCCAGTCACGATTATGCAACGAATTTCATCGTCTTCGGAAGCTTCAACGAACGCATCATACATCCGAACAATCATTGGCCCAGAAATTGCATTCATCCTTTTGGGTCGATTTAATGTGACCGTCATGACGTGTCCATCGCGCTCTACTAATGCATCAGGCATATTTCCTCTTTTCTGGACAAACTAGTTCCATAGAACATTAACGGTATTCACTTATATCGGGACAGCTACACATTAAGTTTTTATCTCCATGAGCCCCGTCTATCCTTCCGACTGGAGGCCAATACTTGTTTTTTTGAAGGAAATCGACAGGATATGCTGCTTGAGCCCTAGTGTATTGCATGTCCCATGTATCGCTAGTGACGTGAGATGCAGTGTGCGGGGCGTTGTGGAGCATCGAATCTAGATAACTGATAACTCCATTTTCGATGTCCGTTATTTCATTTCGGATAGTGATCATCGCTTCACAAAATCTGTCAATCTCACTTAGCGATTCAGATTCAGTAGGTTCTATCATTAATGTTCCAGCGACTGGAAACGACATTGTAGGTGCATGAAAGCCGAAGTCCATGAGGCGTTTAGCAATATCATCTGAATTAACACCTGTGCTTTGTGTTATAGGTCGTATATCGATAATGCATTCGTGAGCTACGAATCCTTCTGCACCTGTAAATAGCACTGGGTAATAGTCTCCTAGTTTTTTTGCTATATAGTTCGCACTTAAAATTGCAACCTTCGTTGCATTCAATAAGCCATTACCGCCCATCATTGCGATGTACGCCCAAGAAATCGGAAGAATACTTGCCGATCCCCAAGGACTTGCACTGATGGGACCAATCCCAGATGAAGGTCCGGAGTCCTCAATAAGCGGATGGTTAGGTAGATACGGCTTGAGGTGATCTGCTACAGCAACAGGTCCGACTCCTGGGCCTCCACCTCCATGGGGGATGCAAAATGTCTTATGAAGATTGAGGTGAGATACATCAGCACCAAACTTTCCGGGTTGTGCGATCCCTACTAAAGCATTGAGATTTGCTCCATCAAGATAGACCTGTCCGCCATGATCATGGACTAATTCACAAATTTGGGTTATCGATTCTTCAAATACTCCATGTGTTGACGGATAAGTAACCATTACAGAACTTAACGACTTCTGATTATCTTTACATTTGGTCTTTAGATCCTTTAAATCAACATTGCCGTTCTGATCGCACTCTACAACTACCACTTTCATTCCTGCCATTGCTGCACTAGCAGCGTTAGTCCCATGAGCTGAAGCAGGTATGAGGCAGATGTTTCTTTCAGTTTGGTCTCGTGATTGATGATATTTTTGAATAGCCAATAAACCTGCAAGTTCTCCTTGGGAACCGGCATTAGGTTGCAGGCTAATTGCAGAGTATCCAGTTATGTTTATAAGCCACGACTCTAACTCCGATATGAGAACGTCATACCCTTTCCTTTGTTCTTTCGGAACAAAGGGATGAATACTAGAGAATTCTGGCCATGTAACAGGGAGCATTTCTGTTGTGGCATTTAACTTCATAGTGCACGAGCCGAGAGGTATCATGGATCGGTCGAGAGCTAGATCTCGATCGGCGAGTGTTCGAAGATACCTAAGCATTTCCGTCTCTGTATGATAGGTGTTAAAGACTGGATGAGAACAGTAGTCGGTTTCTCTTAAATATGATTCGCTAAGTGGACTTGATGCTTCGCTACTTTCGTCTGCAACTTTGAAAGAGCTAAGGACCTTGCTTATTTCTATCATTGTCGTAGTTTCGTCAACTGAGATAGAGACCGTGTCTTTATCCACTAGTCGTAAATTAATTCCAACTTGTTGCGCCCGACTACAAACTGCTTCGGCTTGGCCCAGAACCTTAACAGTAATGGTGTCAAACCAAGTACTGTTTAGAATTTCGAAATTATTAGATCGTAAATTTGCCGCGAGTTTACTAGCCAACGAATGCACACTATTTGCGATAGAACGCAAACCTTCAGGACCATGATAAACAGCATATGCACCTGCAATTACGGCTAACAGAACTTGGGCTGTGCAAATATTACTTGTCGCTTTTTCACGCCGTATATGTTGCTCACGAGTTTGAAGCGCAAGTCTCAATGCGTTATTTCCATGAGAATCAAGAGAAACACCAACTATTCTGCCAGGAATAGTTCTTCGGTTTTCATGCTTTGTTGCGATATACGCAGCATGGGGACCACCAAAACCTAATGGAACACCGAAACGTTGAGCGCTCCCAATAACAACATCTGCACCCATTTCACCAGGGGCTTTTAGTAAACATAGGGATAAAAGGTCTGCAGCTACTGCCACGAGTCGTCCCGCATCATGATGAGAGACTATCGAACCAGATAAATTTGGGATCTCTCCAGACGCACCCGGATACTGATATAGAACACCAAAACATCCTGCAGGGGCCTCACTAGGGTCACCTACCGCTACCTCGATACCCATAGCTGATGCTCTCGTCTTTACAACAGAGATCGTTTGGGGAAAACAATCAGCGTCAACAAAAAATAAACTTTCCGGACCTCCATGAAGTCGTTTGAGCATTGTCATTGCCTCTGCGGCTGCAGTTGCTTCATCAAGAAGTGAGGCGTTGGCAATATCACAGCCTGTTAAATCACAAATCATTGTTTGGAAATTAAGTAAGGCTTCGAGTCTTCCTTGTGAAATCTCTGCTTGATAAGGGGTATAAGCAGTATACCAAGCAGGGTTTTCTAGAATATTTCTTTGTATTACGGGTGGGAGGTAAGTGTTGTAATAGCCAAGCCCAATCATCGAGGTATTGACGACATTAAGCGCAGCGATCTCTTTCAGTCGTTCGATTGCTTGAATTTCATTTAACGCTGGTGGCAAAGAAATTACTTCAGACAGGTCCCTAATAGATTTTGGAACTGTCCTCTCAATAAGATCATCAATAGAGTCGACGTTAAGAAAATTGAGCATGGAAAGTTCATTTTCTTGATTGAGACCAATGTGTCTTCGTGCAAAATCGGCAGGGTTATACATAACTTCCTTTCGAACTCATAAGTTATGTCCCCCTCTGTCTTACTACCTGAGAGCTTCGGCGTTTGCCTTTCCCCTTCGGTGAACGATTTAACATTCTTTCCAGATCGGTCGATCTTGACGGTACTTTTGCCTGAGAGTTTCGGGGGGACCCTTGCTCCTTCGGCGCCAACAATGTTGAACTCTCCCGTAGTCAATCATTGACCAATGTCAGATTAGCTCGATTCATATCAAAATGTCATGACTTTTAGAAAATGATTTCCCTACTCAGGAAATACAGCCGCTCTATCATTTAGCCCATATTTTTCGAACCGGCCCCAGAATCCATGTTCATACAATCCATAACCTACATGACCGTCATATTCAAATTTTCCCACATGGTCGACAACTCCATATTGTCCAATTCCTTGTATGTCATCAACCTTGTAATGAAGCCCCTGAACTATGGGATCTGGACCCTGATACATCCCATGCCGCCAATCGTCCTCAATCCCATACCCTGTTCCAATAGCAACGAAGTTTGCAAGAAGGGGAGTGCAGTTCATAACAATATTGGAATCGCTGAATCGAATTACTGACCCATTAAGCATTCGTGTACCAGGAATCGTATCATGTTCGTATTCTGGCCTACCGAGCCACTCATTTGGTTTTAAGGGATCTGCCCAAACGCGCATAGCTTCTTCTAGTTCGCGAACGCCTTCATTAGTTTCTTGGAGCATGTATATTATAGAGTGATCGCCAAAATCAACAGGGAAATAATTCCAAAGCCCTTCCATAACTGAAACACCCTGCCGTATACCATCGGACTCTTTTTCGCCGACAGGTCTAATTCCCCAAGAGCGATCTCGGCTTCCACCCCACTTGTCTGGAGTTACATTCCAACTCGATTCAGGTGTTGAAAGACTTCCTGTCCACCTTCCCATTTGAGCGAATCTTTGAGTATCGAATACTACTTTTCCTTCTCTTCTAAGATACTGCCTTGGTTCTTCCAAGGGAGGCTGAGATGCCTCCCATTGGACATCCATCGCGACGCCCCATTCGTTTTCTTCGCACGTGACCCTAATGGCATTTAAGGGATCTAATATTTCAATCTCGATAGGTCCAAGCTTTAAGTTGGACCTATCGCCAAGCGGCCTTGATGCTCTTATAACTCGATGATCTTCCTTTGTTCCGATTGCAAGGAAACCATCAGAAACACCCAAATTTGGATATTGTCCTAGGCCGAAAATTGCCATGACCTCATCACTAGATCCGTGAAGATTAAAATAGTATCGGTCGTAGAAATTGCGGTCACTTGTAGCCGGATTACGTATGTATTCTGCTGTCTGGTGAATAGGGAAATCATCCCAGGAAGAAACCGACATCTCACCTCCATGATTTGATCGATCTATACGGAAAGATGGTATATGGATAAGATTAAATCATGAAATCAAGGAGAAAAAAGCAACTAATAAAGTATCTGGAGAAATGGACCATATAGTCACCAGTTAGTAAAATCGCAAATGAACTAAAGGACCAAATGTTTGCAGAAGTTATCGATGTAGAGCGGATTACTCCCGGCCTAATTCGGGTCTTATTTGCTGGTGGAGACCTTGATGATTTTGAGGCAACCGAGTACACAGACCAATATATAAACGGCTATTTCGTCCCAGCTGATGCACCGTACTCTGTGCCATTTGACCTAGATGCAGTTCGGGCACTTGGAGATGATTTACGGCCTAGGCCGAGACGTTTTACAGTGCGCAAATGGGATAAGGAAGCAAAAATACTCACCATAGACTTCGTAGTACATGGAGACGCAGGATACGCGGGACCTTGGGCTAAAAGAGCTATTCCGGGCGACAGACTTCAATTCAAAGGACCTAATGGTAGTTATTATCCAAGCGGAAATGTCGATTGGCACTTCTTTGCAGGTGATGAAACTGCAATTCCTGGCATTAGTGCTTCCCTTGAGGCATTGGGCCCTAATGACCACTGTGTCGTATTTCTCGTCGTAGACAGCAACGAATTCGAAGTTCCACTCAAGTCAGAGGCAACTGTTGACATAAAGTGGCTTCATCGCAAAGACTCACCTGATCCCTCGTCACTCTTGTTGACTGCAATTAAAGAATTTGATTTCTTAAACGGAACTTACGACGTTTTCGTTCATGGAGAAGCAGGTGAAGTTCGAGAGTTGAGAAAGTACTTATTAAATGAAAAATCAGTAGACCCTGAAAAAGCTTCGATCTCCCCATATTGGCGAAGAAATCATACAGATGAGGCATGGCGAAAGGTCAAGAAAGAATGGCTAGCTGATCAAGAAAACGATCTTTAACTTCTGCTCACTAAATTAGACTCAGCACATTAGCCCAACCACCCTTAGACGGAGCAGGTATAACGTAGTCAGCCATTTCAAGTAAGTACTCTTCGGATCCTTCAACTACAACAGATACATCAGCGCCTTCTAGTAGCTCTCTATCATTACCAGCATCTCCGAGTGCGATAATTTTTGAAGGTTGAATATCGTAATAGTTGCACCATCTAACGACACCGGTCCATTTCGAGGTTGATGGCGGCTGAACCATCATTGAGTATTTTCCAAATAGTCTGTCCTCGTAATAAGCGACTGTGCCTAACGATTCTCTAGAAATAATGCTTTCTGCTCTCTCTAGATATGACTTATCAATACCAAGGATACAAAAACTCAAAATCTTCTTATCCTCCGGAAACAAATTCAAATCATCAATTTCTACTAAATCCGCCCCGATTACTTCTAGGTGCCCTTCACTAGTTGTGGGAGAAGAAACGTAAACATAACTATCATCAGCATAAAAACAGGGAGATAGAGAGCAATCAGTGAAGATCTCTTTAATTCTCAACTCATTTTCCATTGGAAATTCTTGTAGGAAAAAATTAGATGACTCCTGAAAACAATAGCCAAGAGATCCATTTAGAAGTACTGCTTGATCCCGAAAATCGTAACGTTGAAAGGCGTTGGTCACGCTTCTTAGACGCCTTCCAGTCGCTATTAATAGGGGAACGCCGTTATTCTTTATTTCATCTATTGCAGCTAAGGAAGCCGGATGGCACTCTTCTCCATCAAACCACAAAGTACCATCTAAGTCAGTAACGACCAGCGTCTCAACCTTCACCATCAAATTCTACAAGCCCCCATGACCTAAAGTCACAATAAGGCGCCTGAAGTGCCTCTAGAATACGGATATGGGTAAGAAGAAAGTACCAGCGGTTGAAGGAATGTTTACGATGGACCCTGTCAGTCCAGCCCTAATAGGAGGAAAATCTAAGAGTTCAGGAAGTTACTACTTCCCAAAGGATCTAGCTGGAAATAACCCAGAAGCCGAAGCGAATGAGAGTAGGGAAGAGGTCGCCCTAACTAGACAGGGTAGAGTTTGGAGCTACACCTCAGCTGATTACCCTCCTGCCCTTCCTTACCTGATAACGGAGGAGCCATTCAAACCATTTGTAATTGCTGCCGTGGAATTAGAAAAAGAAAGTATGGTCATTTGTGGCCAGATGATGCCCGGGATTCAAATTAGCGACATGCAAGTCGGTATGGAAGTTGAAATCGCTTTAGATGTCCTGTATGAAGATGATGAATTTCAATATATGGTTTGGAAATGGGAACCTGTTAGAAGGGGACACGAATGAGCGTTGGAGAAATAGCCATACTTGGTGCCGGAATGCATCCTTGGGGTAAATTTGTTGGAAAGTCGTTTGTTGATCTTGGTGTACACGCTGCAAGAGATGCCCTCAAAGATGCTGATGTAGAGTGGGGTGAAGTCCAATTTGTATCAGGAGCCAACACTGTGAGGAACGGTTATCCTGGATGGGTTTCTGGCTCTACATTTGCAAATGCACTTGGTTTTCAGGGAGCTCAGCTCGCATCAAGCTATGCTGCGTGTGCTTCTGGCGTAACTGCATTATCGATCGCTCGTGCACAAATCCTTTCTGGTATTTGTGATGTTGCTCTTGTAGTAGGTGCCGACCAAGTTCCAAAGGGCATGTTCGCACCTGTGCCTGGTGATCGACCCCAAGATGTTGACTGGCTTCGTTTTCGACTACTTGGTCTCTCAAACCCAGCTTACTTTGGTTTATTTGCGAGAAGAAGAATGGCTTTATACGGAGATACCGAAGAAGACTTCGCTGCCGTAAAGGTTAAGAACTCACTTCATGGATCTAAAAATCCTAATGCACGATTTACTAAAACATTCACACATGAAGACATCGAAGCATCTCCGATCGTCGCCGATCCACTTCGGTTGCTTGAAATATGCACGACAAGTGATGGGGGAGCAGCCCTTGTAGTTTCTAGTCTTAAATATGCAAGGCAAAAAGGAGTTACTGACCCTGTCAAAATATCCGGAATCTCTACTGTCGGACCAACTTATCCAAACGCGATCATAGATATGCCATATCTTGCTTCCGATTCATGGGCTGTTTCTGGAGACCCCTCACATACGTTTAAAAACCAAATAGCACAACACGCGTACGCTGAGGCAGGAATTTTACCAAGTGATCTAGACTTCGCAGAAGTTTATGACCTTAGCTCTGCTTACGAAATGGATTGGTATGAGCACATTGGGCTTTGTGAAGCAGGGGAAGCTAGAGAACTGCTTCACAGCGGTGCCACATCCATCGGAGGGACAATACCAGTCAATCCATCTGGTGGATTGGGAGCATTTGGTGAAGCAATACCCGCCCAAGCTATTGCTCAAGTGTGTGAACTAACTTGGCAACTAAGGGGAGAAGCAGGAGATAGGCAAGTAGATAACGCAACAGTCGGACTTTCAATTAACTATGGAATGTTTGGGCATGGAAGCTCTGTAATAGCAAGGAGATAGTATGGCGATTCTTTTAGACACTCACAGCAATGGAGTACTCCGTATAACTATGGATAATCCACCCGTAAACGCTCTCAATGTTGATGATACGTTCGAGATAGCCTCCATATGTGACTCTATACGTCACAAACCTGAAATTACAGTTCTAATTATTACTGCAACCGGAAAAGGATTTTGTGCTGGTGTCGACATTAAAGAGCTCGAAGAGAGAGATGGCCATGAAGGGATACTTCAAGTCAATGAAGCTTGTTTCCAAGCATTCCGTGCTGTACATGATTGCGACGTCCCAGTGATTGCTTCCGTTAATGATTTTTGTCTTGGAACTGGAATAGGGCTGGTAGGTTGCTCCGATATTATAATTGCCTCCTCAGGAGCCCAATTCGGCTTACCTGAAGTAGACAATGGAGCCCTTGGAGCTCTTACACATCTTGAACGACTCGTACCTCGACAGCGAGCCCGACAAATGCTCTACACCTGTGAAACTGCGACTGCTGAAGAATTGCACGGATATGGGACTATATACCAACACGTTGCACCAGAGGAATTGGATTCAACTTCTCTTGAACTTGCGAGCAAAATTGCTTCTAAGCAACCCCTTACAATTCGTGCTGCAAAACGCTCTGCTATAGGTATTGACACACAAGATGTAAAGAAAAGCTATCGGTACGAACAAGGCTTTACGTTTCAACTGAATCTAGCAGGTGAAGGCCAGAGAGCACGTCAAGAATTTCTCGATGGAAGAAGAGAAAAAAACTGATTTCTTATCTTCACCAAATTGATAGAGAAGATAGCCCGACTGGATCTGACCTACCTCACAAATCGGTGTAATGTACGTGCAGTGAATTGAATGTCTGGGGGCTACATGAGACTTTTGCTTAAATTACTTTGTCCGTTTATCGCAATAGCACTAATAACTTCGAGTTGCGGTGGAAGTGAAAGAGCTGCGACCTCTACTAGTTCCGAAGGAGGTACTTCTAATAACAGCACCGAAACGGATGATGATCAATCCGTGGGCACGCAAGATACTACAGAACAAGATACTACAGAAACCGATAGCCAAGAAGACGAAGCTCAAACGCCCAATGATTCAGAAGAAACGCCTCCACCTGAACCCGAAGCACCTACCTTCGGTGACCTTCAATGGCCATGCGGTCCAGGTACTGCCAATGGCGCTACCGACCAAGGTGTGACAAACGAAAGCATCCTTATCGGCGGTGGAGATGATCGAGGATTTGTTGGTTCACTTGGACTTAACATCACGCAGACAGACACTATTCAAGCATTTGTAGATATATGCAATGAAATGGGAGGAATCCTAGGAAGGGAAATAATTGTTGAACTATATGACGCAAAAATCTTTGAGGTATCTTCAGTTTGGCTAGATGCTTGTCCACGAATGTTCATGATGGTTGGGGAGGGATTCGCTGTAGACGGCTTTGGTGAAGAATCTAGGGTTCAATGCCAACTTGCACACATCCCCGCATGGACTGTTTCGGCTGCTGCTGCACACGGTCCATGGATGATACAACCAGTTCCTAACCCTGCTGATCGTATGTCTTTGTCAATAGCCGCCTGGATTTCAGATACGTATCCCGACACTATTGCTTCTTCAGCGACTGTCTACGGAAACTTCGCAGCGACAATAGAGAACAAGGACAAGGTCCTTGCCTCCTATCCGCAGATTGGTTTCGAATTCGACAAAAATCTAGAATACAACATCAACGGTGAAGACGACTGGACACCATTTGTCTTATCATTGAAGGACTCTGAGATTAAGCATGTATATTTCACCGGAACTTGTCTGCCTAATTATCAAGCCTTTAGGGCTTCCGCAGCTGTTAATAATTTCGAAGCCATCTACTCAGTCGATCCTAACTTCTACGAAGATTCTTGTAGACGGGCAAATAGCGACGGAGTAATGAACGGCACATTCATAAGGAGCGCATATATACCATTTGAAGAAAGGAGCTCTTCTAAAGCCGTAGATGACTACCTAAAGATCATGGAAACCAACGGCGGCGAAATAGCTTTACTCGGCATGCAAACAGCATCCGCATTCATGCTGTGGGCCACTGCAGCTAAGGCGTGCGGTTCTGATTTGACTCGAGAGTGTGTACTAAACAAAGCGGATGAAATCGACGTATGGACAGGAGGGGGATTACATGTCCCAAGTAATCCTGGTGTTAACGAAACACCTCCATGTGGGCTGGTAATGGAGCTGGTGAACGATTCATACCGACGAGTGTTCCCTGAGGAACCTGGCACCTACGCATGTGATGAGTCATGGTCTGCATCGTTCACAACTGAATGGAGCGAGCAAGCAAAGCTTGATGAGAATCGAGTTTCGAATCAATTTACAGATTGAGAGTACGACGATAATTCATGACCGAATTCATCACTTTTACGGTCGTAGGTTTAGCAACAGGAGCAATATATTCGATTGCTTCGGCAGGTCTGGTTGTTACTTATACCACTTCTGGTATTTTCAATTTCGCGCATGGCGCTATAGGCATGTTTTCAGCCTTTCTTTATTGGCAATTGAGATGGGACGACGGCTGGGGTGGAAACTGGCCAGCACCAATAGCGCTACTGTTCGTCCTTTTTATCGCAGCACCAATAATTGGAATAATTCTCCAGGTACTTGTCATGCGCGGCCTAGAAGGGACAAGCGAAACAACGAAACTAGTCATACCCATCGCAGTAATGCTTGCCTTTATTGGAATTGCCAATTGGGTTTGGCAAGGAGCTGAGCAGAGAATCCCCAAACCATTCTTTGGGAGGAACGCCAAGTGGTCGATCGGTGACGCCTATATCACCTGGCATCAAACGGTAATCGTGATCGTCGCAGTCTTACTAGCTGTTGCTTTAAGGTTTTTGCTATTTAAGACAAAAATCGGCATCACGATGCGAGCTGTTGTTGATAATACAAGCCTTGTCGAACTCAATGGTGGTCGCCCTAACCGAGCTGCATTACAAAGCTGGGCAATTGGATCGATTTTAGCAGCGGTTGCTGGTGTTTTGATTTCACCGTTACTTGGTGGCTTGGGAGTTCTAGCTCTTACATTGCTTGTCGTGAATGCATATGCCGCAGCTATTTTTGGAAAATTAAAAAACCTTCCTCTCACCTTTATCGGCGGGCTTGTAATTGGAGTATCAGTTTCATATTGGAATTGGATATCAAGCACTGGACAAAAGTGGCCTTGGCTTTCGGAACTAAGAACGACTCTGCCCGTCGTTATCCTATTCTTTGTTCTCCTGTTGTTACCTCAGGAAAGATTACGAGGAAACCATGCTGCAACTATCCGCGAGCGATTTGCAGTTCCAACTATTAAAACTTCACTTGTATGGAGTTTTATATTTGTTCTGGTAATTTCTGGCTTGAGCTTGATTATTACGAATAAGTGGGAATCTTTACTAACCAGAGGTTTGACCATGGGGATAATCGCATTATCTATGGTTCTTCTTACCGGCTATGCCGGTGAACTCAATTTGGCCCCATTGGCGTTTGCAGGCATTGGAGCCATATCAGCATTTCAATTCGACGTAGGTTCAGCTGTCGAAACAGGTTCAGGATTTGCGACCTTAATCGTTCTTCTTGCTATTTCTTTCGGTGTTCTCGTTTTTCCTGCATTTGGCCTAGTAAAGCGTCGGCTATACATGTCCGTGGCAAGTTTTGCTTTATTTGTTTTCGTACTTGTTGTTTTCTTCGACCGAACGACCGGAACAGGAATAGCCAGCAAAGAGAGTATGTCTCTATCTGGATTAGTAGTTGCAGCCTTAATATCAGGTTCAGTCGGCGCAGTTGTCGCCCTTCCAGCTCTTAGACTACGAGGACTTTATTTGGGTTTGGCGACATTCGCATTCGCAATCTTTGTTGACAGAATGGTTTACAAGCAACGAGAGACACTTTCATTCGACATCCCATTAATAGGCGATAGCGAAGACGTTTCCATCAATCTGTTCAATAATGGAGCACTTAATATTCCACGCCCTAGATTTTTGGGTATTAATTTTGCCGAGAAGCAATGGGCGATGCTTATCTTCGTATCAATAACTTTCTGTGTTATTTCTGTTGCCTTAATTCAATTACGGAAAAGCTCGTATGGCCGACAATTAACAGCGATGAAGGATAGTCCAGCTGCATGTGCAACCCTTGGAATGAATATGCGCCGCCTTAAACTGTCTGTATTCACGCTAGCTGCAGCTATTGCTGGGTTCGGCGGAGCATTGCATGCATCGAATCTTCGAACGATTCAAGAAGATTACCCATTTACCATCTGGGAAGGGCTCGCCCTTTTCATGCTTACTGTTGTGGGAGGAATCGGGTATGTAAGTGGTGCACTATTTGGCGGGTTAATTTATGCCTGTGCATTTATCGTAATGGGTGATTTATGGGGAAAACTTGCTGAAGATTGGGGAAGCTTCAGTTGGTTGTTTACATTTCTGCAAGACTTTTTCTTACTCTTAGGACCAGCATTAGCTGGCATAGGCCTAGGTAGGAATCCCAGTGGAGTAGGAAGTCAGATATTCGACGGATTTCGGATTCTTCGAAATAAAAATCATAGATTCCTCGTAATCTCGGGATGTTCACTGATTACTTTGAGTTGGTTCTTTAGGGTTGTCGAGGTCTATAACGGGTGGGTGTTCATCATGACATCTCTACCTATTCTATTCCTGATGCCGCTACTTGCTGAAGCTAGAGACCGAGATAGAAAGAACAAGGAAGATCTTCCAATTGAAATGGCCGGAATTGAATATGACTTTTCTGATGAATTGATTTCTTTCTTAGACGTTGAACTAGCGATCACTTCCGACCTAAATGTTGATGAGAGGAGCAAACGAAATGAATGAAATCTTAAATTTGGAGAAAATTTCAGTCTACTTCGGAGGGAATATCGCAGTTAATGAAGTCTCACTTACCATTACCAAGGGAACAATTACAGGATTGATTGGACCAAACGGAGCAGGAAAAACAACACTTTTTAACGTAATCAGCGGGCTTCTAGCTCCATCATCTGGAAGGGTCCTGTTCGCCGAAAGAGATATCACTTCTCTAGCTCCTCATAAACGCGCAAGATTTGGTATAGGACGTACTTTTCAGAGGCTTGAAATATTTAACAGTCTTTCAGTTATCGATAATTTACGTGTTTCACTAGAAATCAGCAACCAATGGAACAATTCCAAACATGCAATTTTGGGTTCAAACATAAATTCCGAAATTGATAGAATCTTAGATCTAACTGGACTTAATTCTGTCCGTAATAAGATGGCAAGTGAACTACCTACAGGGCAAGCCCGATTGGTAGAACTCGCCAGAGCTCTTGTCCTCTCTCCGAAACTTTTGCTTCTTGACGAGCCTGCTTCTGGCCAGAATGATGAAGAGACCGAAAGTTTCGGACTACTTTTGAGACAACTATGCGATTCCGGAATATCTATTTTTCTAGTTGAACACGATATGAGTCTCGTTATGAATACGTGCGATCTTGTAAATGTCCTTGATTTCGGTAGTCTCATTGCCAAAGGAACTCCTGTAGAGATTCAAGAGCACGAATTAGTTATTGAAGCGTATTTAGGAGATAAAAAAAGATGATACCTCTCCTGTCCATTCAAAGAATCACAGCAGGTTATGGAGAGATATCTATTCTCGAAAACGTATCAATAGAATTATTCCCTGGTGAAATATATGCACTTCTCGGCCCCAACGGGGGCGGAAAATCAACCACCCTAAAAGTCTGTTCCGGACAACTAATCCCAACAAAGGGCGAATTGATAATCGCTGGCCAAGTTATGACGGGTTATAAACCCAATGCTTTAGCAAGAGCGGGAATTTGTACGATCCCAGAAGGGAAGGGGATATTTCCAAACTTAACCGTAAAAGAAAATCTTTTAATGATGACAAATTCTGGCGCAACAATAGAAACGATAGAAGAGGTAACCTACGATCGTTTTCCACAACTCTCCTTGCGCACAAAACAACTAGCTGGAACCCTCTCTGGGGGTGAACAACAAATGCTTGCTATGTCGAGAGCCCTATCAACAGATCCTGCGATATTGCTTCTAGATGAATTGTCAATGGGGCTAGCGCCTCTTATTGTTGGACAATTATACGAAATGGTTCAACAAATAGCAGAAGAAGGAGTCGCAATTTTGGTAGTCGAACAATTCGCCAGCACTGTATTAGAAATAGCTACTACAGCCGGAATTATGACTCACGGCAAATTAACCAAGGAAGGAATTCCTTCTGAGATACAACAAGACTTAAAGCACGCTTACTTAGGATAGGCATTACCAAAGGATAATTATGGAAAAGATTAGGCTAAATGAATTTAGAGACGCAGTAGATTCTTTAAATATAAAGTCGGGGGCACCTGACCGGGACAAGCTATACCATCGACTAGGTGCTATCTTGATGGTCGCCGGTATTGTTCTTGCGTTTATAGCTTACTTTTTAGCAGGATCTCAGAACAGTGGTGATCTTGCTGTAGATAACATCGAACATAACGAGCACATCATTCTAGCGATATGTGGAATATCTATCACTGTCGCCGGTGCAGCTACGTTCATTAAATTTGGCATCACAAGATTCATGCGATTCTGGCTTATAAGAAAAATATACGAAGATGGAAAGCCTTAAGGAGACTCGCTTATATGCACGCAGTAATAACTGGAGGCGCTCAGGGTATTGGGTTTGCCTGCGCCCAGAATCTAACTTCCAATGGATGGAACGTCACGCTACTGGACAAGGATAATCAACTTCTAAAGCAGGCAAGTTCTGGGCTTAAATGTCAATATGCTGAAGTGAACGTAACCGACATAGAGTCAGTCAAAGCGTTCTTCTCGTCAATCAATCATGTAGACGTCTTAATCAATAACGCGGGAATTTGGAGGCCACAGTTTCTAGAGGATTTAAATTTTCAGGACCAAGAAGAAGTACTAAAAGTTAATGTACTCGGAGCCATGTACTGCACCAGATCTGCGCTCAAGCACCTGCGAAGTTCACCTGCAGCCTCGGTCGTTAATGTTTCTTCATTAGCGGCACGTACTAATTCTCCTGGCCTTGGTCTATATGCAGCATCAAAATCAGCAATCGAAACACTGACCCAGCAATGGGCTCTCGAAATCGCTCCAATCCGAGTTAATGCTGTTTCACCAGGTTTGATTGAAACATCTGGTACAAGCGAAAACTACAAAGGATCTGCTAAAGAACGGAGGGCTAGAGCAGTTCCTTTAGGTAGGGTAGGAGAGCCAAGTGACGTCGCAAAAGTTGTCTCATTTCTTGTCTCGGAAGCAGCATCCTATGTTACGGGTCAGATTATTTCTGTTGATGGCGGCCTAGGTGCAGGGAATACGCAAAAATAATCAGAGAAGCGCGTAATAGGTCCACGCAGCTATTGCTACAGCACCAAAGAAGAAAGCTGACTTAAATCCGCTTTTCATTACTCCATACCCGAATCCTATAACACCGATAGTTCCAGCGATTACTAAAATAAGAGTAAGAGTCGGATTTGAATTTGCGGCTTCAATAAGAGAAGGAGGTATCCGGGTAGAAATGGATTCTGGGATAGCGTCCAGAACATTGTCGGGCAATTTATCAATCTCACCTGCAATAATTTTGTCTCGAATATCTAGAGGAAGGTTATCTAGGATCTCTGAGTCTAAATCCGACAAAGAAGTTGCTTGTAGTACCATCTGCCCATTGTTCCTGCAGAAATGATGGAAGTGGTGGACTTCTTCAAAAAGTTAGACTAAATCTGGCCTCATAATTGCCTCCGTACCGCCATCTACGTATATAACCTGTCCGTGAACAAATGAAGAGTCACTAGAAAGTAGAAATTTAACGACTTCAGCAATCTGATCTGGATGTCCAGTCTCCATAATGCCACTTGGTAAATTCGAAACTCCTTCGGACAGAATAGGGTCAGACAATAAGCCATCAAGCATCGCCGTATCCATTTTCCCAGGAGCGACTACATTCAACCGGACACCCTTAGATCCCCAATTCTGCGCGTTAGTGCGTGCAAAGCGAGCTAAGGCAGCTTTACATGTGCTGTATGCAACTATTCCGGCAACAGATGGGTCATTATTTTGAGCCATACCTAAATAATTTTCTATACCTTCTCTATCACCTAAATGAAGATAATCCTCAAGTACAGGATCACCTCCAAGGGCTGCTCCGATTGAAGCTATCGCAACAGCAGATGAACCTTCACGAGAAGCCAAGTAGTCTAAACTCAATTCAAGAACCATCTTTGCAGCGAACCAATTCACTTCAATAATTTCACTCTTATTCTCATGCACTGGGCTAAGGCCTGCATTAGAAACTACCCCTTTTAAATTCGGGCACATTGAAAATGCCTCTTTCATTGCACCAATAACTTCATCATCTTTGGAAAGATCAGCTTGAATATCAGGTTTACCTTTCCAATCTATCCCTATGACTTTTGAGCCATCCTTCTTTAGAGATTCAGCCACAGAGGCTCCAAGTCCGCTGGTCACTCCAGTTACTATAAATTCTTTCTCCATTCCAAAACTTTAGTACCTTAGCGAATCAAGCGTAAATCAGAGTATGATCATCAAGTGAATTCCCCCGAAATGATCGACACTTTTAATGAGCTCATCGCTCTTACCCAGATTAACGAAAATCGTTTCTCAGCTCGAAGCCCCAAATACAACTGGGGGAGAGTGTACGGCGGCCAAGTCGTAGCACAAGCGCTTAATGCAGCAAAGCAGACGGTAGATCCCAAATATCATGTTCACTCAATTCACGCGTATTTCATTCGAGGAGGATCCAGTGACGAACTTATAGAACTAGAAGTAGACAGGTTACGCGATGGCAAATCCTTCGCAACTCGTAGAGTTGTGGCAATTCAGTCGCCAGGCGCGATACTAAATCTCTCAGCCTCGTTCCAAATAAACGAAGATGGCCCACAAATACAAGAAAAATCACTCCCAAATGACCTGCCGCTACCAAATGACCTGCCATCCGATAATTGGTCAAACATCATGGACAGAAGAGTCATCCCTAAGGGTGCCCTTTCCAGTGGTCATGGTGTTTGGATTCGTTTAAATGGAGATACCCAACATGATGAAAGCTCATACGAATTAGGCCTAGTTTACGCAAGTGATGATGCACCATTCGACGCAGCCGCTCGTCTCCATCCTCAGTTCGACGGGAACTGGGACAACGATGAAGCCCCTAATTTTTTCGGAGCTAGCTTGGACCACGCAGTTTGGTTTCATCAGAAATCAAATCCATACGACTGGCAATTTCATCACCATATTGGAGTAACCCATATGGGAAATCGTGGCTTAGCAACGGGAGCCATTTATTCTAAAGATGGGAAGCATCTTGCTACTGTTACCCAAGAAATCTTGCAGCGTTTTTAGAATTCCGCACAGAGTTTCTGCTCGATAAGAAGACACTGCAAACAAAAGTAGCTAAACCACCTATGGCTATTACCAACACGCCATGTCGATGAGCGTTGAAACTTCCTACGCCACTTGCTTCGCCGACGACTGCCAGAACAACTGCAATCCCGAATGCTCCACCTATCCTTTGAAACGTGTGAATAATCGCGGTTGCGCTTCCGATAAAGTTTTCCTCGATTCCTTGAGCACCAAGAGAAGTTAGTGTCGGCCAAACACCAGCCATCCCTACTCCAGAGCCAAGAAGTGCCAAAATTAGAAGAAGAAGGTTTTCTGATGTCCCACAAAGCAACCAAAAAAGGCCATACAAAAACGTATAGACCAGAATTCCAGGAATCATGACCCATCGTTCCCCATATTTATCAGCAATTTTGCCGGCATAGATAGATAGCAAACTCATAGTCCCTGGCATAATAGTTAAAAGTAAGCCTGCTTTCACTAGACTGTACTCCCAAACTTCAGTTAGGAATAGAATCATCCCTAACCAATGCGCATAGAATGCCACCCCAGCAGTTATCGACATTATTGAAGATAATAAAAATCCTTTATTAGAAAAAAGCTGGAGTTGAAGTGGTGAAGATGCAGACGAATCGGAACGAATCAGAAGAGCGCCGATTAACAGAAACGAAATAACGAATAATGCAACAGTCCTTAGAGAAGTCCATCCCCAGGAGTCTGCCTTCACGATAGGTAAAATAAGTGTGGTCAACCCAGCGACTGTTAAAAATACATCTAGTGGTCTCAGAGCAACATTCGAGTCTGGTTTTGCGACTTGTTTAGATCCATATTTATACAGCAGGTATCCGACAAAAAGGCCTAACGGTATTTGAAGTGCAAATAGCGCCCTCCACGAAAAAGTATCGATTAATTGAGATATAGCGATGGGGGAGAGCGCACCGGCGACTGCCGTGTAGAATCCCCATCGACCTACAGCTTCACTCCGATTGCCGACTGGAGTATTGCGCAATACAACAGCTATAGCAGCAGGCCCCATTACAGCTTGACCCGAAGAAGAAATTACTCTTGCTCCAACGAGAGTCCACAACGTAGGAGCGATGGTGCAAAGAATTACGCCAAATGTATAAAAGAAAACTCCGAATCTATAAAGGCGCTCAGGCCCGTACTTATCAGTTAGTCGTCCGGACTGCAATAAAAGAGCAGCACCGACGATATTAGGTGTCGATAAGACCCATGAAGCATTGGCAGCATCTCCATTGGCAATACTCTCTTTGATATCAGGGAAGATAAAGAATGATGATGAAGCATCCCAACCACCGATAAAGCCTGCAAGAAGTGCAGCGAATACTAATCCCCGTACACTCGCGTCAGGCTTCGTTTCCGCCCCAGATTTCTTTGACAAACCTCCGCCTATGGAAGCTCAAGGATAGTTACAGTTCCTTCAGCTCCATCAACGGTTATTGTGGCACCATCAGGGATCCGCTTACTTGCATCAGTCGCCGACGCAACGCATGGGATTCCGAGTTCACGGCTAACGATGCTTGCATGGCTTCCAATATTTCCCAAGTCAACAACTACTGCACCAGCGGCTAGAAAAAGTGGCGTCCAAGCAGGATCAGTGTTAAAAGTGACTAGAATCTCTCCCGGTTCAAGAGCGCTAGGATCACTAGCATCAAGAATGATCCTGGCTTTCCCTGTATATGTGCCAGGCGAACACCCGTTTCCCTGCATCATTTCACCAACAGTGACAGGGGAGTACTCTAAATCTGATTTCTTTGGCCACTCACCAAGAGGAGGACAGACAGTATTGACAATAAATGGTGGGTCCAAGTCAAATAAGAGTTTATAATCAGCTTCTCTTTCTCGAAGAAGATCAGTGTAAGAAGATGGGTTCTCGATATAACCGTCAACTTCGTTTTCCATAAGCATATATAGCTGTTTTCTATTATCAAGATTGCCTTCAATAACCATCCGGTCAGCAATTTCGTTAAAACACATTCGCGCTTCATGAATCGGTTTTACAGCACTGCATTTATTTCGCTCTCTAAGCGCCATCCATAATTCGCCAGCTTTCATGCCCACATTGAACATAGCTAATGCTTCTTCGTTTTGACTGAGAATTCCTTTGAACTCTTCTCGTAGTCGTTCTCTTTCGGAAGAATTACGCTCAAAGGCGATAAGAGGATCAGCTGAATCATCTTGTTTTCTGATGAGATTAAGCTGATTGAATGTTAGCGATAGATTTGATTCGTAAGTGTCAGAACCCGGATCCCATTCATTCGGGCCGCGAGAACCGTGCCGATACAAAAAGCCATCCAAAGAGTTTCTAAATTCTTCACTCAACTCATTAAGGTCAATATTTGGGGAGCATTCCTCAAAATGAGCAGTCATTGACTCGGAATTACGTATCATCCTTGACAAAGTCCATAGTTCACGGCCTATCTCCGCTGAGTCTACATTCCCTATACCAGTAACCAATTTAATAACATCTGATTGGCGCCCTAACTCCGCAAGGATACCGCCCAAAATTGCTGGGCCATTAGAAGCTGCCAATGAAGCCCAAACGTGCTGTTCGAATACCTGAACAGTGGGATCTTGCATGGCTCGAGCTCTAGAGACTAACTCCTCCAATGACAGAGTTGATAAATCAGGTCTACTGTCCCTAAGACTCTGTACCATAACTTTCATCTCTTCAATAGGAGGATGGGAGTCAGTTTCTAGAAGGTATGCAGTATTCTTCTCCAACCGTTGTGAATGAA
Organism: Actinomycetota bacterium; assembly: GCA_002715425.1. The sequence goes on from PAYW01000009.1 coordinate 60,571, forward strand.
CTTCGCTCTCGTGCCAGTCTTCGGCAATATACGGAGGGACATCGGGATGTGCATCGAAATAAGCATCATCAATCATCTCTGGAGTTGCACCTGGTTGACGAACACCCATCATCCGAGCTTGAGTCAAGGTGTTATAAAAGTAACCACCGAACAACCCAAATGATTCAGGTGGGTCACCATATTCGTCCGCATCGAATACTCCGTAAGAAACGAAGCCATCTCGACAACCCAGAACAACACCAGATTCCCATGACCAAGTCCATCCGAGTGGAGTAACAGGATCAGCTAAAACATCGGCTCCGTTAGCTCTTGTGTAGTGTGGAAACTTTTCAGTAGGAGTTCGATCAGTTATCCATTTATCTCCAAGCACTTTGGCTCCTTCATATATTCGGTTTCAATCATAAGCATTTAGATTCAAACGGTTTGTCAGATTAAAGTTAACAAGAACGCGGTTGATAGTCGAACTAACCTGTAATTATAAGGGCAATCATACATATTTACTTTACATAACGTGTATTTCCGGCGATTCGATATAACCTACACCGGTTCCCCTATGAGGTTTCGACCCTCTATTTAGGCGTAAAGCGCTATAACCTGTGCCACTGAATTGACGACTACTATTGATAAAGCCATAAGCCGAAACATGATGAACGGGGCTTTCTTAAAGTTCTTGCCTATTTCAGAGTTAGCTAGCTCTTCATCCATAGATGATGTACTCGCTCCTATGTCAGCGATAGCTCCATCAAACCAGACAATTGCATTTACTCCGAATGAGATAATTGCTGCAGCAATTGCAAATTGCATTTCGCTACCAAAGCTAGCCGCATCTCGAACTAGAAATAAAGTTCCAATCGTTGCTGCCGTATAGACAAGCACCATCATTCTTAAGTCGCTTGCTCTGTTGCTAACCCAGGCATGTAAAAGTTTAGGTTTCATACTGCTCCTTCTTATAGTTGATATCCAATATCATTCCATAAATTAGCTTCGAACATACTTTCTTGCTCTAAAGATCCTCAATATCCGTGTACAGCTAACTTTTCTGCATGATGTGACTTCATGAGGCATTAATGGGACTATATATTGTGCGTCTTTCAGTATTAGATCAAAGCCCAGTATCGGAGGGCACTACTCCATCAGAGGCTCTGCGAAACTCTATTCAGCTAGCAATACGTGCAGATGAACTAGGATATTATCGCTATTGGGTCGCTGAACACCACGGGATGCACGGCCTAGCTGGTTCTAGCCCAGAAATCCTCATCGGCCATATAGCTGAAAACACTAAAAGTATCCGTGTAGGTTCTGGTGGAGTAATGCTAAGTCATTACTCCCCTCTCAAAGTTGCTGAGAACTTTAAAGTCCTCGAAGCACTTCATCCGAATCGCATTGACCTCGGCTTAGGACGGGCCCCAGGTTCAGATGCCCGCACAGCGTATGCTTTTCAGTCGACGGGGAACTCTTCTGGGTCTGAGAATTACTTGGAATCCGTTCTGGCACTCCGACAGCTCCTTAGTGGAAAAACAATTCACACAGGTCCTTTATCTGGGGTTGAAGCTCTACCCTCAACCCCTTCTAGCCCAGAAATATGGCTGTTGGCGTCTAGCGACGGATCTGCGAGTGTTGCCGCACATTCTGGCCTCCCTTTAAGCTGGGCACATTTTATCAATGGCCATGGCGCCGCTACCTGTGACCTTTACCGAGAGCACTACTCCCCCTCTGAGCAGCACCCCGACCCAAGCGTAAGTGTTGGAGTTAGTGTATTGTGCGCTGATTCCGATGAAGAAGCACGACAAATGTTATCAAGCTTAGAAGTTTGGAGATCTTCTGGGCTTCGCGGTCCCATACCAGACACGAGCCATGTTAAAGATGTGAACGAAGAGTTAGATAATCAAAGATTTCAGTCCCCAAGTCGACCTATGGTAATCGGAACTCCAGAAATTGTTAAAAATGAGCTTTGTGCTATCGCGGATGACTATTGCGCTGAAGAATTGCTTATCGTGACTATCTGCTTTAGCCACAGTCAACGACTACGCTCTTACGAACTAATCGCTGAAGCGTTTAATAACTAGCGACTAGAGGACTTCTAGAATTTCGACATGGTTTACGTCGGCGTAAAGGCTGATACTCTCCCCTATCGCGTAGTTGCTCCTTGTTTTGACAGAGACAATAAAGTCAGTTCCTATTCGGCATTTATAAATCCATTCCCCGAATACGGCTATTTTTGACTGAACTTCTGCGTCGGCTCCACCGACGGCTATCTGAACGTTTTCAGGTCTTATCAGAGCGACAAAGCTCTTAGGATCGATGAAATCAACCTTTCTCCTGCCCCACGGAGTGTCGAAAAATGAAGTTCTGTTCTCTTCAAAAATGATTGGATTCCAACAGCTTTCCAGTCCAATTAGGTCAGCCACAATAGAGTATTTTGGGTTCATTATTATTTCTTCAATTAAACCGGTCCTAATGATTTCACCATCCTTCATAAAGGTTATGTTGTCTGCGATTCGTGTAGCCTCATCCCAATCATGGGTTACATGGACTGCAGCGATATTTAGGATTTTTAAAAGATTTCGAACTTCTTGAAGCAATGTTGATCGCAGCGATCTATCTAATGAATTAAACGGTTCGTCCAATAGAAGAACATTTGGGTTCGGAGCTAATGCACGAGCTAAAGCAACCCGTTGCCGTTCACCTCCAGATAATGTGTCCACATTTCGGTGGTTATATCCAGATAAGCCGACTAGCTCTAGCATCTCCGAAACTTTTCCTTGATACTCTTCAGGTTTTTGTCCCTGCATTTGCAAACCAAAGGAAACATTTCGTTCCACGTTTTTGTGAGGAAATAGTGCGTTGCTTTGAAACATTAAGCCTATTCCTCTCTTATGGGAAGGGGTCGATACAAGACTCGTTGAGTTGAGACTTATATCCCCTTCATCTACTGGAATCAGTCCAACTATTGCCTTGAGGAGTGTGGTCTTCCCACATCCACTTGGGCCCAATAGCGTGGTTATAGCCCCCGGCTCAACGTCAACAGAAACGTCATGCAATATCTGCTGTCCGCCAATTGATACTTCGAGGTTTTCAATTATAAGGCCCTTATGCGGTGTCACGAATCACCGTCCCGGTTCTATCTAGGAGACCTATTGATATCGCTGTTACACCGGCCAGCACAACGCAGAGTGCCATTGCTTGACCATATGTCGATGCTCCTGGTCTACCCAGTAAATTAAAGATAGTTGTTGGAATAGTCGGCCTTTGTGGCCGGACTAAAAATGCTGTTGCGCCGAATTCCCCTATTGCGATTGCGAATGAGAACGATGCTCCTGCAATTAATGATTTTGAAATAATCGGTAAATCTACGTGCCGCCATATTTTAACATCAGATGCACCAAGAACTTTTGCCGCATCCCGCATTTCAGTATTGACATCACGGAGAGCTGTTCCAACTATTCGAGCCACCAGTCCAATCCCTAGGATTGCTTGTGCTATCGGAATAATCCACCAGCTAGAACGTATATCCCAAAAAGAGCTATTTAGTGTCACAATAATGCCAAAGCCTAGCAATACTCCAGATGTGCCTAACGGAAGCAGGAAAAGTACGTCTGTCAGTTTGCTAATCTTTTCTGAAGGTGATGACAGAAGAACAGCTGCTAGATATCCGAGTATCGTTGCGATTGCCATAGCAAGGAGTGCCCATGTAATTGAATTGATAATCGCAGTTCGAGTTTCAAAGATACTAAATCGGTCCGATACACTTTTAGTGAATATCGCTCGATAATAAGTGAATGAGTAGCCATTAGGAGTCCTCAATGAACGTTCAATCAATAGAACTAGTGGGGTTCCTAGAAAAAGAAGGGTAAAGAGTACTCCAGAGTAAAGTCGGGCCCTCCTGAATTTTGTTGTATGCGTGCTTCCGTCGCTCACTGCGATTGACCCAAGTTCGGATGTGCCATATTTACTTCTAAGTCGAGAATTAATTGTGAGCATAAGAACCACGATTGCTAGTTGTGCGATTCCTAGTGCTGCTGCGGTATTGATATCTATACGCTGTGTTGCGTATCTCCATATCTCCGTTTCAATAGTTGCCTCCTTAAGAGAGCCCAGTATAAGGATGATCCCAAAGGAGGTGAATGTAAATAAGAACGCCAATGACCCTGCTGCGATCAGTGCTGGTTTCAAACGCGGAAAGGTAACGAGAAAGAATGTTTTGAAAGTTCCAGCACCTAGAGTTCTTGCAGCATATTCAGGGTCTAAAGATAACTGCCCCCACCACCCTCCGAGTGTTCGAACAACTATCGCTGTGTTAAAAAAAACGTGAGCAACGATTATCCCGAAGGGTCCCCCTTCTAGACTAAACACAGTTCCTTCGAGCTTAAATAGTGAATTCAGAGACAGAAAAGCAGACGCCACCACTACTGTTGGCATTACAAAGGGGATAGTTGCGAGCACGCTTAATGCACCTCTCCCCCGAAAGTTAAACCGAGTAAGAATATTTGCAATTAATATCCCTACACATAACGAAACAGCAGTCGAGATTAAGGCTTGCCATAGTGTGAACCATATGATTTTCCATGTGGTATGCGATCCAAATACTGCGGTAATATTTTCGGGGGATAAACCGTACCAAAGAATTTTTCCGAGAGGAAAAAAATAGAAAATAGAGAAAAAAACAGTACTAACTATTAACGCAGTTACTGTTAAGATTTTTTGATAATTGTTCAACTGAATGGCAAATGTCGAATTCGTTTTGTAGTCGTCATCGTAAAACAATTTGAGTCCATTGTTCGGTCCACTCGTCCCGAAAAGCATCAATCTCTTCAGGTGGCAGTGTCGCAGAATTTACGGCGACTGGGAGGAATCTTTGAAAGTCATCCGGCAGGACAGCTTCTGAGTTAGCTGGTAATACAAAGTTTGTTTCAGGGAGTAATTCTTGGAAGGAAGTTGATGTTAAGAAGTCGACTAGCAATGCTGAAGCTATTGGCTCATCGGTCCCTCGTAAAATTCCTGCAAACTCTACCGATCTAAAGCAGGTGTCCTTAATTACTGCTGTTGGCGGCATTTCGAGTGGTTCAGGCGCGTAAATAAATTCTGCTATTGGACTAGTAAGGTAACTGGTTACGATTGATCGATCGCCCCCGCCAGCGATGAAGTCACCGTAATAGGATTCAGTCCACCCTGATTCGACTATTACATCGTTATCGCGTAAGTCTCTCCAGAACTCTTGCCAGCCTTCTTCTCCGAAATATGCAATTGTCGCTAACAAAAAGCCCATCCCAGGTGCCGATGTTTCAGGATTCTGTGTTACAAATTCTCCTGCGTATTTCGATGATGTTAATTGTGTAATTGTTGACGGTTCTTCGCCAACTTCGTCTATCCAAAAATTTACACATATGTCACCATAATCAACTGGCGTAACTCGATGATAAGGGTCTAGAAGAAGGTCACTAGAAAGCTGATCAATCGTTGATGCAAGATAAGGCTGGAAAATGTCATTAGTAAGTCCTCGACAAAGAAATGTATTGTCGATTCCGAACATGACATCGGCCACTGGGTCTCCGGAGGTTAGCACCGACTGCGAAACCATAGTCCCAGTATCTGCGCTTTGAAGTAGGTTGACCTGTATCCCCGTTTTGGCGGTAAACCCTTCAAATGCTCCTTCTGGTGGGAGAAAAGCGTCATAAGTTATTAGATCAATAGTTGTGCCAGAAAGATCATCACCCGCTGAAGCTGACATTTCAATGAGAGGCAAACTCGGATCCGCAAAGCACTCATTGGCATTTTTGGTTTTGTCGTCGCTGGAACAACTAAGCCCGATTGCCGTTAGCAAAAAGCAAGACGCAATAACGATAACTTGTACGAGTGATTTGTCTCTCATTGATTTTCCCTCCGCTGGCATTATCCAGATCAGGTCTAGGGTCAGTGGTATATGACCACTTTCTCAGCCTGGCGTTTCCAAGCTCCCCGTCTTAATATCTTAGCTAATTTACATGAATCGATGCATAATTTCTTACGCTTTTAAAGGCTTAAAGCCCGTAACTGCAGGTACCGTGTTAAAGCATGTCTAGCCGTATTGAAATTGAAATCACTAGCCAAATAGATGATCAAGAGTATACGTGGCGCGCACTTGGCGCCCGAGAACCCAAGGGAACTATAAAGAAATCTCTTCTCCCTGCAAAAACTAAAATCGGCGATGATTTTAGAGTGGAAGCAGACTTTCTAATTGATGGAATTGAGATACTTCGCGTTCTGCCGAAGCGAGACGAGCGAAAAGGACAAGAAACAATCGAAATTCTAGGTTCGGGAAATGAAAATTATGGCGTAACCACGCAGCTTGTAAAGAAAAAACGTAGTAAAAAAGGTAGTCGGAGTCGCAAGAATCAGGGCAAAGACACTCAAAAGAAGGGTAAGGCCCAGCCTCCTAAGAAAGAAGCCTCCAGAAAGTCACGTCAATCCCGAAGCCCTCAGCGAGGCAAGCGACTCAAGGCTAAGCGCTCTCATAGGAATTCAGTAATTGATAGTTTGCCCGAATTGCACAAGCCACTGGCACGTGAGGTTCTAAGTAGGGGGATTCCTAACTTAAGAAAGACGTTAAACGACATGGAACTTCCTCAAGGATTCGATGTTGAAATTTTGCAGTATGCAGAGAAGATAAATATGCAACTAAAAACTGCAGAATGGCATGATCGTGCTGATGCTGTGTTGAAAAATTCCAAAGAAATCGATTTGCGTGATTTCCGGTCCGTTGTTGCTGCTGGAGGTCAATGGGCAAGATCTGATGAACTTTCCACTATTCAATCCCAACTCGAAACGTCGCTCCGAGAGCGGGTCGACATTGAGCATCAACAGTGGCTCTCAGAAATCAAAAAAGCAATAGAGGATGGGAAATCAGTACGAGCACTCAATCTAAGCTCGCACCCGCCTAAGCCTGGAACTCCCCTACCTGAAAGCATTATGGAACCTCTCGTCCATCTTGCAAATGATTCATTGGATAGTGATACTGCTTCCTATAGATGGTGCGTGGTAGTCCAAGCAGTTGCGTTTTCACCCATTAGGCTAAAGGTTGTACCAAAGGGAATCCCTGAGCGTATTTCTGATGAACTCGTAGATACTATTAAGAAGCTTTCGGAACGTATCCCGAATATTGCAGGTCTTTTCACTGCTTCCTTAAAAGAAACCAAGGATTAAAGTTTGGACTTGAGAACGCTACAATTTTCGTTCTACCTCTATTATCCGCGCAGTGATTTTATACCGTTCAAAGAAGTTCTTTAGTTCACGATCACCTGGCAAAGCTCTAGCAACTATAGAGAAAGCAGCAGATTTCTCTGCTTGCTCCAAGAGCATAAGCATCATCGCTTCACCTATTCCTACTGACCTCATTTCACTGTCAACAAAAACTTCACGAATATCAAGTGATTTCTTATCGTAGATTGCAACCCACTCTGCAATAAGAAACCCAAATGGATAGTCATCGTAGGTACCGAGTATGCAAATAAAGTCTTTATGTCTAGAAACTATTTCAAATACCTCTGAAGATGTTCCAGTTAACGCTTTTGTCCTCTCCCAGAGATCGGCACCTTTATGATCAACTATTTCATTACGAGAAGCACCGAACAAGGACAAGAATGTCTCACGGTCGTTTTGTTCAGCGATCCTAGCTGACTCTAAAGCCATTTTAAATAACAGCCCCGCAATGAGGGCACTCCCCATCTTCCTCTATTGCGATTTTACTGACAAGCAGGAAACAGCTTGGGCAATTCATTTCATCCTCTTGCTTAGCAACAACATTCGCATCTTCGCTGTCACCCGACTTAACCGATTCGCCCTCTTCGAGATCTTCATCATCGTTAGCCTTTATACGGTCTTCGAGAATAGCTGTTAGATCTGCTTCAACCTCATCATCATCATCATCATCATCGTCACCGTCACTCTTGACATCGGAAGAAGAAGCTTCATCATCGTCAAAATCATCGTCATCAGAGTCATCGCCGTCTTTATCGAAAATTTCCCCATCTTCATCAAAAATTTCGCCATCCTCAGCGCCTTCAAGATCCTCATCTTCAGGCATGTCTTCGTCAAAGCCATCTTGAACTTCTTCGTCGTCGATGGCGCCTTTTTCCTCTTCCAATTCGTCAGACATAGTAAAACCTTTTCCTTATCAGGGGGATAATAGGCCTTTCTTTCATACTTTGGGTGACAAATCTGATCTTTTTTCAGATTTTTTATGGTGAGAGCTCACGCTTCTCTTCGGCGCGGCGTTCACTTGCTAGCCTTTCAAGATCAGTCTCGTCAGTAAGGTCCACGTATTTCATCATTTCAGCAACCAATTTGTGGCCAGCCTCTTCCTTAATAAGCCTGAACATTTCCTGCCCTACTTCTCTGTAAGACGGATGACCTTGGGGAGTTGTGCGCAGCTCAATCAGATGCATCGCAGAACGGGCGTTTATATTCATATTAAAACGAATTTTGTAAGCCAGACTTACAGCGTATGAAGCTTGATCAGGGAAGTCGTCTAGAAGAAGGTCATATAATAATGCAGATCTCTCCATCGCTTCATCAAACGTCCCGTTCATCCCTGCTGCATCGATGAGTGGCGGACGGGTATATCCATGCGTTGGACTGAGTGGTTGCCATTCCATGGTTAGCATTCGATGTCTTTGCAAGTCACGAAAAGCTCCGTAGTCGACAAGAACATCGAAACGATAAAAGGGCCTCTCTAGTGCCCTGCCTGGTTTATGACGGCGGTTACTTCTGTCTCCGACATAAGCTCGAATTAGCGCAAGCTTATCTTCAGCGTTCAATCCCGCAACTCGACGCTGTAATTGCTCTTCAGGCAAGTTGGAATGTGGATACATCATCGAGGCTATCATTTTCGATTCGCCATCTTGGTCGAAATCTACAAGCCTTACAACAGGGGAAGGGTCGATAGGAGTTCCTTCCTGAAGTAAGGAAGCAACTACGTCTTTGGTGTCTTCTCGAGTGTTCTCAAGATAATCACTCCATACGACACCTCTATCTTCAAGATCGACACGCTCAAGAAATGACGGAATCACCTTTCGAAGTTCACCAAGCATAAGGTCAGCGTAGAATCTTGACTCAGGAAGTGGGTGGGCTCGCATTCTTAGCAGCAGAGCTTCATATGCCTGGCCGGTTCCGTAGATGCCTACATTGGATAGTGACGACGCAGGAAGCAGCCCTCTCAAAGCATCAAATGCTTTAGCTTTCACTGCTTGTCGATAAACAAAATCTGAGTCATCAGGATGTTTTGGGAACGATTCTCTGACGAAATCTTGCATAGGTGATATCAATTCAGAATATATTTCAAAGATTCGATCCATATCCCCTACATATCTGGTTCCGTAAGAAGAATTAAGTATTTCTGGATCTCGGTAATATCTATACCGGCCCCCGATACGACTGTCGTATGAAATGTATCTGGTTGACTGTTCTAGATAGCTCATCAGCCTTCCCCACTCTAGGACTTTTGTAAGAAGGTTAGAAGCTTGTTCGCACGCTAAGTGGACACCACCCAGTTGAGCGACCGAATCATCTCCATATTCAAAAAAGATTCTGTGATAGAGGGTTTCTGCGTGCTCAAGTCCTATCGTCGCATCGATACTTTGATCACCTTCGATATCTAAGTCTCCAAGGAATTCATCTAGGAAAAGTCGTCTTAGGCTTTTTGCTGATCGGCTATACCTAGCGAATAAGGCTCCCTTAACGACCTCTGGAAGGTTCACAAGCGCGAAGACAGGTTGATCCAAGTTAGTAAAGTATCGACGAAGAACATCCGCTTCCTCGTCTGACCACTCTTCTGCCATATATGCACTCACGACATTTGAGAATACGTCGCGTTTTCGACAAATGGGCGGAGGGTAGGAAGATTGATAGCGGTTAGCATCAAATAATCACTTTTATCGCCTTAGAGAGAAGGGAGATATCAACGGCATCGCCCCGGCCGATAAGTTGTCCATCAGTGTAAATTCGCATATCTCTTTGAAATGAAAATGAGTGCTGACCTGTAGATTTTATATCGATGTCGGGGTGTGGCATATGACTTCCAGATTCAGATAACTTTGATGCCAACATGTACTGCCTAAAATTCAATTCAGAGCTAATTACATCTAGCTTTCCATCGCTTGGATGGCCCCTAATAGCAACTCTTCGGTTTTTGTAGAATTGTGAATTCATTACAAGTACTCCCTTGGTACTGAAGTGATGTTGGCGCAGAGAACAGTGGCTGGCGAAGAGAAATTTTTTGTTGTTGAACTGCACTGCACCTAGGTCGATTTCACACATGGTTGCTTCGCGAGTAGGTACATGTTTTCTATTCTCGCTACCTCCGAGAGTTCTAAAGATGTTACCGGATACAATCCTGATTATATTTTCCCCTGATGTAGCGAATTCTGCGATCTCTTTATCAGATTTAGCTACAGGAAATGAGCTATCGACAGATACTTCGTGAGCCCAATTATAAAAGTCTTTCATTCCTCTCCCATCTTGGGAAAGTCCTTATTCTGTGCCTTGGATAATCTCCTTTCCCGCACCCATCCGTAGAGCACTGCCGTTTCATAGAAGAGATACATAGGAACTGCTAAAGCAAGGAGAGAGATTGGATCACCACTCGGAGTAATAATCGCTACAAGAACAACTATCCCAACTACTGCATAACGCCATTGCTTTCTCAATGTTTTGTAGGTGAGTATTTCTAATTTTTGTAAAAGAATTAAAATCAACGGGAATTCGAAACCTATACCAAAAGCAAGCATCATTTTGATGATAAATGAAACGTATGCTCGGGCCCTAAATTCTGTTAATAGGTCCTCTCCACCAATTTCGATCAAGAAATCTAAGGCGCGAGGAAGCGTCCAGAATGCTAGCCCACAACCCAATATAAATAGAATGACGCCGAACACTACAAACGAAACTCCATATCTCTTTTCATGCTTATGAAGTCCAGGGCTTATGAATTTCCAAGCTTGCCATAGCAGTACAGGGATTGAAACCGCTATACCAGTGTAGATTGCGATCATGAATCGTGTGTTCAAACCTTCCAAGGGTTCGTCTACACGCAATGTGCATTGCTCACCTAGAGTTTCGCAATATGGGTCAAGAATGAAATCGAGTATTTGGCCGAAGAATATCCATCCAAGAATCGAACAGATACCGATTGCTAATAGACAGCGAATAAGTCGAGACCGCAATTCACCAAGATGCTCCAAGAGGCCCATTTTTGCTTCCGGGTTTTGATTATTCCGTAGTTTCATTTTCCTGCTCTGACCTTCTACTGTCCGAACTATCATCTACATCTGTAGTTGTTATTCCAAGATCTGCTGGTGGCAAAGATTCGGTCACGGTTAAGTCATTTCCTCTTTGCCGCGCTTGCATTTCAGTGTTTTCATCTACAGCAGAGCTCAATTCAGAACGAAAGCTTTCACTGATTCTTCTTAGAGTCTGTGTTGTTTTTCCTAGGGTTCTAGCGATTTCAGGCAATTTTGAAGGACCGAGAAAAATTAAGGCGACAACAAGAATTACGAGAATCTCACCACCACCAATATTGAACACAGCATAAGACTACCTACTGAATTGAGGTAAGAATAATTCCTATGGGAATTACCACAAATGATAGGTGGCCTCTTTCAATACTTCTCGAGAGTATCGACAACCTTTGGGGTCATAGAGTCCATCGGCGTGCTGTATTGCTATAGAAATTTTAAACTGCCAATTGGCCATAAGCGAATAAAGGCTCGCCCTACGACTGCAGTTTCATCGATAGGTCCGAAAAATCTAGAGTCGCGGGATCCATCCCTGTTATCGCCTAATACAAATACGTGATTTTCCGGAATTAAGCAACTAGTTTCGGTTGCCCTTTCACATAAATCCGTGTTATCGAAGCCTCGAGTGTAGGTAGTTGATGCAAGATATGGTTCAACAAGCAGTTGACGTGACGATGAATCTGACTTGGTGATGTATATTCGACCCTCAATGATTTCAATCAGCTCACCCTCAAGACCTATAACTCGTTTAATTAAGTCTGTTTTACCTGTATTTTCACTAGATGGCCTTCCAAAGACCACTAGATCTCCACGGCTTATATCCCCAACCTCGTAACTAAGTTTGTTTACCAGCACACGGTCCCCTACTTGCAGGGTTGGGGTCATAGAAGAGGATGGAATGTAATAGGCCTGCATAAGAAAAGTCTTGATAAGAAATGCGACTAACAATGCACCGAGTATCACTGCCCCCCACTCAAGAAAACTCTTCATACCTTTCTTATTTTGTTCCCCTTCTCCTGTTTCAGTGTCTATATCAAGAAATTCCTCATCTGGGTACGGGCTGTCCGAAGATGAAATAGGTGGGGTAGATAGATCCTCTAGTGAATCGTTGTTCTCGCGCACATTATCAGATGATATAGAGGAACTTATAGATTGTTCATCGGCACTCTTCTCAATATCATCTGGTGAGAACTCGGGTGCATTCTCGATTGAACGTTCCACAGCCCTAGCTACTACGTCATCGACCCATTGTTCAGCCTCAGAGTCTTTATCATCTTTCTCAACCACAAAACCGCAGGTTAGTCGAGATAAGCAATATAAGTCGCATCACAAATTCTCTTTGTATCTATTAGTAATTTCCATAGCAGCCTGACGCGCCAAATCAGCTGGAATATGCTCAGGTGATTCGATTATTTCTGTAGTAGGTGAAAGACGGAGAAGAAGACGCTTTAGCCAAGCAATTCCAGCTACTACAAGCCTCACTTCAATATCACCATTTCCATTTTGAGAATATTCTTCGATGGGGTAAGTAGAAAGTATCCATGAGTCTTCGTGGGAAATCTTCAACGTAATCAGATCTCCACTTGCATCTAAATTCCACTTCTCGTCTAAGGAAAGAGATTCACAATCGGCTTCAGGAATCAGATTTGATTTATCTATTGTCTCTACTTCTAAAATACGATCCAATCGGAAGAGGCGATAATCATTCGCGACTTCACAGTATGCATGGAGATAATGGCAGTGATCACGATTTATGATCTCTAGTGGGTGAACTATTCGTGTAGAACTCTCATCTTTGCCGTAGGCATAGTAGCGAATACGAAGTTGCTTCTCTTCTCGTATCGATTCATTAATTGTGAGTAAATCGGTGTTTTTAATTTCGGATATATCCAACTCGAAAGTTTCTTTACTTTGACCGAGAGCGACCTCTAGTTTTTCTATAGCGCTACTAAGGGCTCTAGTTTCATTTTGGTTATGAATAAGTTCTAAAGTTTTTGCTTTTCTCAACAGGTTAAAACCCTGTTCAGGAGTAAGCCTGATTGGCCGGGAAAGCCAGTCTGCTTGGTCTATCCACACGCGGCCATCTTCTATGATTACCTCTATCAAGGTATCAGGGGTATGTGGATAGGGGCCAACCATGAAAAGTACCTTTGTTAAATCTGTGAGAAGCAGTTCTTCCGGATACTCAAATCGTTTAGCGATCAAATCCAATTGTGGACCATCATTGTCAATGATCCAGGGAATCATCGCAAGTAAGCGTTCTAGCTTCTCTGCTGCCTTAAGCTGCCCCATGTGTAACCTCATTAAACTTTCCAATGTGGGCAAGGTATTCGTTCCGCATTTTTTCTGGTGAAAGAATTTCAGCGTGGTCCAGCAAGAGGGTCAGCCGAGTAAAAAATGCCTCTCTATTGTGGACATCCACTTTGGCAATACCAGATCCATCCTGCTGTATAAGGATATCTACTTGAAGACTGATGCTCGCCCAATCCAAGAGATCACTATCAATCCGTACTGTTGTTTCGATCGCTTCATCTTTTCCATAACTCCACGGTTTGAGATTCACACGTGGTGGGCTAGAAGGGAGTTCGTAGCTGGCGCTCTTACTATCAATTTTTAGCTCTCTTATTTTGTCGACTCGAAACGTTTTGGCTCCCGCATCAGGTAACTCATTTCCTATTAAGTACCATCTCCCATTAGTAAACTCTAAGCGCCATGGTTCAACATCTCTGGGTTTGGTTCCATAATCAAATACGACTCTCTTTCGCTCAGAGATTGCATCAAACAACTTTGCAACATAATCATCATCTAAACTTTGCAATTTCAAAATGTTTGGGGCTAGGCCTTCTTCGAATCCACCTAATTTCCGCATTGCTTCCACTTCAGTAAGCCCATCTAGTACCTCGATACTTGCAATGGCTAAATTTAGCGCTGAGAGTTCCTCTTCACTCAGATTCAGATCTTCAAGATAGTACGAGCTTTTGTTTATGAAGTATCCCTCTACTGGAGGGTTCGTACCTGGAACAGGAGCTAATTCGAGTGGGACACCCATATCTCTTAATGCATTTTTATCTCTGTCGAACGTTCTTCGAAATGCTGCTAAATCATCAGGGTACATTCCAATACGAGTTTTTAGCTCTGAAGCCGATTTTGGTGCCTCAGCGTTTAAAAGCTCAGCAAGAAGGTTTAAAGTTCTTTCCAGTTTCTTTGAAGTCATTTATTGTCTTACCTTCTAATCTCTTTTCAGAATTGTTTCTCAGATCATAAACTTTCAATCAGTTTTTCGACTCGCTCATCCGAGGATATGAATGGGTCCTTACATAACACTGTTCGTTGGGCTTGATCATTCAATTTAAGATGCACCCAATCTACGGTGTAATCACGATTACGGTCTTTTGCTCTGCGAATAAAATCTCCTCGCAACTTTGCCCTAGTCGTCTGTGGAGGATGCTCGACTGCGTGTGTTATATCTTCATCACTGCATATTCTCTCCACCTTCCCGTTTGCTTGAAGGATATAGAAGAGACCTCTTTGACGATTAACATCATGGTATTGCAGGTCAATGAGCCCAACTTTAGGATCTGTTAGTTCCAATCCATGCTTTCCCCTATATTTTTCGATTAGGTGAAATTTCGTAACCCAGTCACATTCCCTAGAGAGACTGAACGGATCTTCTTTCAAACCAGTGAGACAATGTTCCCACATAGTAAGGGACTGTTTTTCTTCGGGACTCAACTCTCGCCTATCAGCAAATTTTAGAGCTTTCTCTAGGAACTCTGATTGAATATCTAGGGCGCTAAGCTCTCTCCCACTGGCCAGCCTGACTTTTCGAGTGCATGTAATGTCATGACTAATTTCTCTTATAGCTCGGATCGGATTTTCTAACGTCATGTCACCCATAAAGACAGTACGCTCTTCGAGCATTCTTAAAATTAGCGAAGCGGCTCCGACTTTTAGGAATGATGCGTACTCATTCATATTTGAGTCACCGACAATAACATGTAAGCGACGGTACTTTTCTGCATCGGCGTGAGGCTCATCACGAGTGTTAATAATTGGCCGACTTCTAGTAGTAGCACTCGAGATGCCTTCCCAAATGTGCTCTGCCCTTTGACTGATACAGTACGTAGCGCCTCGCGCTGTTTGTAGTACTTTCCCTGAACCAGCATAGATTTGCCTAGTAACGAAGAAAGGTATCAGCGTTTCATCGTATACCGCCGTGTTGTCGTCACGAACAGTACAAAAATTCTCGTGACATCCATACGAATTTCCTGCTGAGTCAGTGTTGTTTTTGAACAAGTATAATTCGCCGTTTATTCCTTCCTCGGACAACCTTTCTTCAGCTCCGACTAAAAGCTGGTGTAAAATTCTTTCTCCAGCCTTATCATGAGCCACTACGTCATAGATTGAATCGCATTCAGGCGTTGCGTATTCTGGGTGCGATCCAACATCCAGATACAGACGTGAACCGTTAGCAAGAAATACATTGCTGCTTCTCCCCCATGAGACAACCCTTCGAAACATATAGCGAGCGACTTCATCTGGACTTAATCGTCTTTGCCCATTGAGAACACAAGTAACTCCGTATTCACTCTCAATACCAAAGATTCGTCGGTCCATGGGACAACACTAGATTACGGTAAGGCTGGACCCAAGTATTAGAGAACTTCTTTAGGTTGGCATAACTCCGAAAGCTCGTCACCTTCTATCCTCCGAAATGATCTTCTGCCATTTGCATGAGATAACTCGGCTACTTCCAAGTCGTCTGGTTCAAGCACTCGATCCGGCCCTGCAAGAGCGCTTATCGCTGACTGTATTCCTGAAGCTAGGGTTAGATTTTCGGTATAGCTATCAGCGAATCTCTCAAAAATAACTTCTGCATCTCCACCCAGAACAGCATAATCAGAGTGATCTTTCACAGTTCCATCGTAAAGAATATGGAACAACTGACTAGAGGAAGGCTCTTCACTCTGCCCAATCTCAGCAACCAGAATTTCTACTTCCATCGGCTTCATCTCATGTGTAAAAATTTGGCCCAGCATCTGTGCATATTGGTTCGCGAGGCTTCGAGCATCAACATCTTCTCTACTGAATGAATAACCCTTTAAGTCAGCATGCCTAACACCTGCGATTCTCAATTGATCAAATTCGTTGTATTTTCCTACTCCTGCGAATGCTATTCTGTCGTAAATCTCGCTTACCTTTCGGAGCGTATTAGACGCATTCTCAGCAACGATCAATATTCCATTTTCGTAAGTCAGCCCAATTAACGATCGGCCTCGGGCGATTCCTTTTCTCGCATAATCAGCTCGGTCTTCCATAAGCTGTTCAGGAGCTACATAAAAAGGCATACTCACATCAATCACCACCCGATATTCTCGACCGCCTGTTATCAATGATCGAACCAAATACGGCTGAAATATCATTACTTGGAATAGCTTCGTAACCGCCAGAGGTTATCTTGGAGATAATCGGATAGACATCTCGAATTAAATCCGGACCGCCTGTCGCTGAATCTTCATCCGACGCTTCAAAAATAGCGTTCGCAGCTAAATTAATTGCTTCAGATTCATCCAAGCGTTCCGTAAATCCCATTTTGATAACTGTCGTTGCATGGACACTTCCTGAGCCCGTTGCAGCAAAATTTGCTTCTTCGTAACGACCTCCGGTCACATCGAACTGAAACAACCGACCTATAGAAAGACGAAGAT
Source organism: Actinomycetota bacterium (assembly GCA_002715425.1). The sequence continues at coordinate 77,546 of PAYW01000009.1, forward strand.
CAAACCCAGCGAATAATGGAATAACCGCTAATCCTTGTAAAGCTTGGGGAAGGTTCTGGCGAATCATTTGGCTGAGTTGATTAGCTTTACCGTCTAGGCTGAGTGATTTTCCCTCCACCTTCTCATAGTGCTCAAGTTGTAATTGAAAAAGTCGTACCATTTCTAGAGCTGGACCTGCAGCCCCAGCAATTGCTATACCAGAATGATTATCAGCTGGAAATACTTTCTCCATTGTCCTGTGGCTAATGTGGTGGCCGCTAGTCGCTCTTCGGTCACCAGCGAGAATTACCCCAGAATCGTACTTGATTGCAACGCACGTGGTCCCATGAGGAAGATCGTCTATAAGGCTACTTTGCAGGGTTTTTTGAATTCCTATGTCATCAACGAGAGCAAGGAAGTTAGGCCCTGGGTCTTGTTCGGGAGTAAATCTAGGCAATGTCACCTTACTGATCGTATCGGGTGTAACGATGCTCCGGCTACTGACCACCCTTTTGTACGTATGATTTAACGAATTCTTCAGCGTTAGATTCTAAAACCTGGTCAATCTCATCAAGCAAATCATCTAAATCGCTTGAGAGTTCACTTGCATCAACTGAGTTTTCTTTCTCTATCGCAGCATTATCGTCTGTTGATTTTGCTGAATCAGACTCATCCTCTGAGTCAAAGTACTTCTGACTTTCCACTACTGGCTCCTCACTAACGACGCATTTCCCATAATAGATCTAAATTCCCAGCGAGTGAATTAATTCATGGGGAGTTTCGGATTCAGTAATAAGGTTTTCGACATCATCCTTTGTTCCTTTAACTGGGTCCAGCACAGGTATCCTTCTAATAGTTGTTTCATCAAGTTTGAATACGATTGAGTCCCAATTCGCTGAAATTATCTGATCTGGCCACTTCTGTAGGCACTTCCCGCGGAAGTAAGCACGAGTGCCACTTGGCGGATTAAGAACTCCGTCCTCTATTTCATTTACATCATTGATACTTTCCATACCTAATTTGCTGAAGATACTGAATTCTTCTCGTAGATCATGGTACTGAACTGCCAAGTATCTTGTTCGAGCATCAAAATACGATAGATCATGCCGATCTTTGAAACTATCGAGTAGACGTTTTTTTGATATCCAATCTATTTTAGTATGCAAAGAATCTAGGTCTGATTCCAGACCTATGAGGACTTCTTGCCACATCTCCAGTATGCGATTTCCTACTTCGCCGCCAACATATTGCAGCCCGCCTTTCTCTGCATAATCTTTAGCTTTTTCATATAGGTATGTTTGAACCTCTAACGCAGTAATAGATTTACCATTCGTTCTTTGGATAGGCCGAGAAAGAGTTAAATCATAGGAAATTTCTTTCATCGCTTGGACAGAGTTGGCAAAGAGAAAATCTTCGTCAATGAACTTATCCTCTACCATTGCTAGAACAAAACATGTAGTTCCGACCTTAAGAAAGGTCGCGTACTCGCTCATATTTGCGTCACCACATATGACATGGAGGCGACGGTAACGCTCGGAATCGGAATGTGGTTCATCTCGTGTGTTGATGATTGGCCTTTTTAAAGTCGTCTCCAACCCCACTTCTTCTTCGAAAAAGTCTGCTCTTTGAGTTATTTGATAAGCAACAGCATCTGGATCACTTCCGGTAACTTCACAACCTATTTTTCCTGCACCGGTATAAATCTGTCGAGTTATAAAGTGGGCTATCCCATGCTTTATGACATCTCCAAATGGTGTGGATCGGTCCATAAGGTAGTTCTCGTGGCAGCCGTATGAATTCCCTTTCCCGTCTGAATTATCCTTATATACGATTAGTTCTTCATCTTCAGGTAGAAGCAATTTAGCTGATTTCATGGCTTCTTGAAGTATTATTTCACCTGATTTGTCATATCTCGCGACCTCCATAGCGTTCTCACACTCAGGCGTTGACATTTCCGGGTGTGCGTGATCAACGTAGAATCTAGCTCCGTTAGTGAGAACAGCATTGACTAAATGGGTTTCAACGATAGGGGGCAAAGAGCCCATTGGGGCGAAACCTCGAGCGTCATTAGCTGGATTCTCGTCTTGAAAATCCCAAACCACTGAATCGGCAATCCCATTTTTTAAAGCCTGTTCGGAGTCTTGAACATAAGAGGTTATCAACATAGAGGAAGCCCAAATAGGATTTTGATCTTCAACGCCTTTGTGAATAATGGAATACTCAGTTTCTATTCCACAGATTTTATCAACAGCCATGCGTGACTCTTACAGGTACTGTCCGGAGATGGATTTGTGCGACTGTTGTTGTTCACTATCGTTAAGTAAAGTACGAATAAATGTAATTCGCTCTCCTTTTTTACCAGAAATCTTTGCCCAATCATCAGGGTTTGTCGTATTGGGCAAGTCTTCGTGTTCGTGAAACTCTTCACGGATAGAGGAAAGGAAGTCTTCGAGAATCAAACCTTTATCCCCACTGGACAAGAAGCGCTTTATCGCAAGTTTTTTAGCTCGGCGAACAATATTTTCGATCATCGCTCCTGAAGAAAAGTCTTTAAAGTACATGACTTCCTTGTCGCCATTTTGATATGTAACTTCGAGAAATTCGTTTCGCTCCTCAGTTGCATACATTTCCTCAACTGACTTTTCGACTAAAACTCTCAAGGCTTTATCTGGATCACCACCACCTAATTCATCTACAGCAGAAGCAGCAATAGGAATCCGTTCATTTACGTACTGGCCGAATATTGCAATGGCAGAATCTTGGTCGGGCCGGTCTATACGGATTTTGAGATCAAGTCGTCCTGGTCTAAGAATTGCTGGATCTATAAGGTCTTCTCGATTGGAAGCCCCAATTATTATGACGTTTCTTAATGCTTCTACCCCATCAATTTCGGCTAGGAGCTGCGGAACTACCGTAGATTCCATATCAGAGCTGATTCCACTTCCTCGAATTCTGAATAGTGACTCCATTTCATCAAAAAAGATAATCACCGGCCACCCTTCTTCTGATTTTTGCCTAGCATTTTCGAATATCAGTCGGATGTGGCGTTCGGTTTCCCCAACATACTTATTGAGAAGTTCGGGGCCTTTTATGTTATAGAAGTAACTTTTTGACTTTAAGCTATCCGAAGTACTCCGTATCTTTGTGGCCAAAGAGTTTGCTACTGCTTTCGCTATCAATGTCTTCCCACAGCCAGGCGGCCCATAAAGCAGAACTCCCTTTGGGGATGGCAAGTCATGTTCATCGTAAAGATCTTTGTGTAAATACGGGAGCTCTATAGCATCAGTGATTTGAAGAATTTGTTTATCCAGCCCACCAATGTCGTTATATGTTACTGAGGGAACTTCGACTAGAACATGTTCTTCCAATTCTGGTTTTGGAATTACTTCGATTAGTAGATCTGCGCTATTTGCGCATAAAAGTAATGATCCTTGTTCTATCTCGACCGCCTGAAGATCATCACAGAGATCTATGACCCTTTCTTGATCTGTTCTTCCCTTTACCAGTGCTCGTTTTCCATCTGGCAGAATCTCTTTAAGGCTTACGATTTCACCAGTCTTTTCTCCTTCGCGTACTGAGACAACATTAAGAGATTCGTTAAGAACAACTTCCTGGCCCTTTCGAAGTTGAGTTTCATTTAATTCTGGATGAATCTCCACCCTAAGTTTTCTTCCTGCCGATTGTATATCGACAGTTCCGTCAGCATTCTGTGAAAGGAAAACCCCGTAACCCGAAGGGGGTTGGCTTAACTTCTCTACCTCTGTTTTCAATTTCGCGATTTGAGAACGCGTATCCTGAAGCAAGTTGACTAAATTTTGGTTCTCAGAAGCAGCTTTTGATAGTAACGATTTTGTCTCTTTAAGCTTCTCTTCGAGAAGGGTGATCCTTCGAGGAGCTAAAGTGTTCGCTTCCCGAAGTTGCGAGTTTCGTTCAGACAGTAATTCTGCATGGGCCTTAAGTTCCTGCAATTCTTTTAATGCTTGATCCAATTCTGATTGTGGCGCTGATTCATCCATGAGAACTCCTGTATAGAGACCTTATCCGAAGATGTAGTCAAACAAGTAAATGGGCTACCTTTGCACTTATTAAATTTTTTCCATAATTCAATTTAGTGTTGCGAAAATCATTGTGAACTTTGTTAAACTAATTTCGTCCCATTGGCATTTGTTTGATAAAGCAATATAAGGAAATCATGAAAGTCTGGATTGATCAGGATTTATGTACTGGAGATGGTCTTTGCGAAGAGATTGCGCCAGATGTGTTTACCCTCTTGGATGATGGCCTTGCCTATGTAAAAGAAGGTGACACAATATATGCTGATCCCGGTGGACCTGAAGGTCTTGCTGTTGTTGCTGATGGACAAGAAGAGGCAACTATAGAGTCAGCTGAAGAGTGCCCAGGGGAATGCATTTTTCTCGAAGTTTAACTCAAGATCCGCCAACAAACCTTGCCTGAGTTATAAATCCGGTATGGCCTACCATTCTATGTTCTGGCCTCACTGCCTGGCCTTCGATATGCCATGATCTCCTACTTACTTCAAATGTCTCTTGCATAACAAAATCTGATGAATTCAATGACTCCCTGAATCGCATTGCTTGAGTGATACTTGGAGTGTACGCAACAAGAATTCCGCCAGGAAGCAAACATTTAGGAAGATGCGGAACTGTTTTCCACGGCTCCGGCAAGTCTAAGACAACTCTTTCGAAATCCCTGTGCTCAATACCGTCGTAAATATCCCTGATAAAAATTTCATAATTAGGAAGTACACCTTCCCCCAAAAAATTTATAACGTTCTTTTCAGCACGATTCGCAAAGTCCTCTCGCAGTTCATACCCGCAGATTTGCGCCCCTGCTCTTAGCATGGCTATAGAAAGAGCCCCTGAACCTATACCCGACTCCAGGACCTTAACGCCGGGAAATATATCTGCAGCGAGGAGTATATGACCAATGTCTTTTGGATAAATTATTTGAGCGGCTCGAGGCATTTTTAGAATCACATCACTCATTGTCGGCCTCACAAGAAGATACGTCTTTCCAGAAGATAACTTTACGTGCTCGCCTTCTTTCGACTTTACTAGGTCGTCATGACTCAAATACCCTGAGTGTGTATGGAACTCTTTATCAACTTCAAGCGTTAGTAGGTATCGACGGTCTTTTGAGTCAATCAATAGGACTAAGTCCCCATAATTAAGTGAACCCATGAATTATCTCATTCTCCCTATCATGGCAAAGACTGCTTATGACTTAGTCTGTCTCCGGGTTTTAGATGAAGGGAAAGATACTTTTTTTCTCGACCCTCAAAAACCGAAATAAGCTTAATAAATGTTGCTATCACTCCCATAGAAAACCAAATTGGGCCACCACGAAGAATACCTTTCTTAACAAGCTTCAAGAATATAAACCTACTTATTTTAGTTTTCATCTTCACTTTGGCCTCATTCAGATCTAATGACTTCTATGAGCGTCTTGGTTCTCTCTCCACTGCGCTTTCCAGCCAGATAAACCAGCAAAAGAGTCAGAATCGCTGAACCCGCAGCTAAGATACGGCGCGACAAAATACTTGGTCCTCCGATCTCATCTGCCTCCTCTTTAAGCTCAGTAAGCATTCCTTCTATATCTTCAGGAGAGACGTACGATGCATTCTCGCTCATAGCGTTCACTACCGGTTTCTTATCGAACGGTATGAGAAAGCTGCGATGAAAGCGAGAAACGCGAAAATAATGAAGTATGGAAGAAAGGAGAGACTGTTTTCAAAAGTAGAAACTTCAGATTGAAGCATCCGAAGGAATCCAAGACAAAGGTGGCCCAATCCTGCAATGATAAAAATTAACCCAACTAAACCGTAAGCTGTCCATTTCAACAAAGAGATTAGTGGGTCGCGGATCTCCTGCTTGCTGTACTGGACCAAAATATTCTTTAGTTCAGTTACCTTTTTCCCAATAGTGTCCTTAATGCCGATATCGAACATACATCTCCTTAACCATTACACTACTGCGAGAATCCCTTATGCACTACAGGTCTAATCAGTCTGACTTCTAAGCTTCAATTCGCCAGTATACATTTCGTCTAGATCCTCCAACAGTTGACAAAGCAGGTTAAATCTTGCTTCTAATGTCTCTGAAGAAAGCACTTTATATCTATCATATGCTCCAAGGTAACTATGCTCGGCAAGGTGATAGATTTCTTCAATGATATTTTCGCTCGAAGGAATAGGTTTGTCTTGCCTAATGCCAGAAAGTTCAAAAACAGTGTCTGCAATCTTCAGTACGACCGGCCTAAGCTCATCAATTTGTTCCTTTTCTACTAATTGAGAGTCATCGACCTCTTCGATTTCTACAACTGCTTTCGGATACGGATTATCTTCTAACCATTTCAATACGCGGAATCTTTTCCTCCCAACGCAATTGATCGCTAATTGCCCACTCCCTATTTCGATGACTTGGAGAATCTCTGAAATCGTTCCGAACTCGTATCTCTCATCTCCCCCACCTACTTCATGCCCCTTTGCTATGAGGCAAACACCAAATCCCCCTCCAGTGATAACGCATTCTTTCACAAGCTCCAAATAACGAGGTTCAAATACCCTGAGGGTAAATAAGCTTTCCGGAAAGATAACACTACCGAGAGGAAACATAGGAAGCGTTATCATTTTCGACTCAGAATCATTCATTGTTAATAGATGCTATTTGGGTTCCAGCATTTCGATTGGAAGCCCAGAGCTATACGAACGTAAGTAACTTCCAAGATTTTCATAGAATGCGTCGAGTTCAATTTCGATCCAATTTCCACCTTCCTGATGATTGACCATAAAGCTTATGGTCATCTGGTCGCTTGAATCGGTAGTAAAATATCCGATCAGCGCTGCAGCTGTTGTTGACCGAGATGTCTTTGCATTTAGGTTCCCTGAAAAATCTGAATTTTTAAACTCTTCGGCTATGGTCCCTTCCTCGCCAGCAACTGGAAAAGCTTCTTGAAGGAATGGTTTGACCGGTTCATAATCTGCAATCTCTTGCATTATTTTACATGTAGCTTGATTTCCTGTGCTTACTCCTGACCCATCTACAGCTAGTAAACCGGTTTCAGGTATACCGGCACCTCGGATGATCTCTGTAATGCCAGTTGTGCCTGAACTTGACTTCCCTTCTCCAGAACGTGAGTACCCAATTTCTTTCACGATCATCTCAGCGGTCATTGTGTCATCGTTAACAAGCATTTGTTTGATAATTTCAGACATAGGTGGAGATTCGATCGACAGGAGTTGAACAAGATCTTCTAAAGCCATGCCTGAAAATTCTCGAGCTGCTTCAAGTATGATCACGTTTCGTGCCTCCAGAAGGTCATCAAAATTAGCAGCGAATCGAATTGCTGGGTCTCGCGATGGGTCTAACGGCGGAGGATCGTCGGTTCCTCGTTGCGAGCTGTAATTATTTTTCAAACCGTCATACCCTTGATCAAGGAGTGAAGCGCTCATAGATCCAATCATTGTTTGACCTTGCACTTCTTCACTCCAGCTTTCCACTGTTCTGCTTTCGTCATACCTTGATTCATCAACTCGAACAGCCCCTTGAATAAAGAGTATGTTCATGCCTACGGTAAGGTCTGCTAATTCATCTGCGCTAGTCCGAATTTGGCTGTAACTATCTGGGAGTAATTGGATGTATGAATCTGTCATCAAAAGGGGGTCGCCGCCGCCAAAGACGTATAGGTCGGTGCTAAGCAGTGATCCGTCCTCATTTGGTTCACGTTCAGCTGCAAGAACTGTCTGATATGTAAACTCTGGACCTAACTGCATGAGAGCTGATGCTCCAGTAATCACTTTCACATTGGTACCGGGATAAAGAGGAATGTTGCCTCTCTCACTGAACACTGTCTCCCCATTAACTGCAATGACCAGACAAGAGTTGCTAGGAACTGAAGACATCAGAGAGCCTAAATTAGTAGAGAGCTTTTCAAGCTCTAACGGTGAAGTTAACAACTCAGGAGTTCGGCGAATAGAGAAAACCTGAGTTTCTAATTCGGCATTTAATTGGGCGGACTTTGGCAGAGTTTCAATATCGCCGTAACCGTATTTGTTGGAGGCGACAAGTGCAGCAACTAGCGCTCCCAATATCAAGATAGGCATAGTGAATCGTTTTATAATGCTTAACACTCTTGCAGCATAGCTTCGTCCCATTAGTACCTACTCCATTTCTTGCTTAGTCAACCTGTTTCTATATATCTAGCGTATGCGCATAGATTCTCTAGAGAAGCCACTGCTCGGGATCCACTCGTATGGCAAAGCCATTTTCTTTCTCTCAAAGCTTCTATTCCAGAATTATTTGGGTCTGATGCTGCGAGTTCTGACGCCGCTAGAACAGGTTTACCCCATTCTTGTGAACCATCTATTAGTGCCGAGGCATATTTTTCCTCTTGTGAATTATGAAAGTTCATGATCCTCTCCATTCCAGAATCGAAATATTTACTTTCTGAGTAAAGGCGAGCCACATTGCCTTGAATCCCTAGGCCCAAGAAAATAAGCGCATCTACTGAACTATGTGAGAGGATGAGGTCAATCATCTGGGGTATCGTTTCTCGAGTTTCACCGCCAGCGATATCTATTGGATTACTCCGACTCCACCGAGGCGGAAGTATATGATCTATTTCTTTGGTTAAATCTTTGTCTAAATCGACCAATTCTAAGGAGGATTGTGCAACTGCATCAGCCGTGAGCACTCCCCAACCACCTGCGGTTGTAAGAATAATGGTGTTTTTGCCTGCGGGTTTTGGTTGAGTCACGAAACTTGCGGCCCATTCGTATGCGGTTTGTGGGTCATCTGCTAGGAAGGCGCCAGCTTGATTTAAGGCTCCTCGAAAAATATTGTAATCGCTTGCCAGAGACCCGGTATGACTAGCTGCCGCTTTTGCGCCTTCAGGACTGGAGCCGCCTCGGATGACAATGACGGGCTTTGTTTTGGTTGCATGCTTAATAGTTTGGAAAAGATTTCTACCATCGGGTATCCCCTCGAGATATAAAACTATGGCTTCTGTTTCAGGATCCTCGGAAAAATAACTCACATAATCCGAAGCCCTTAGACAACTCTGGTTTCCAATTGATATTCCTCGGGATATTCCAATTCCGTAATGCCTAGATAGGTTCATAAACGAGGAGAGCAAATTCCCCGATTGACTCGCTATTGCTATCTTGCCCTTCGGAGGGAAAGGTGCAACAATTTGGGAGCAAAGTTTCGATGGCGTGGAAACAAACCCCTGCCCATTAGGTCCAGAAATAGCTATCCCAAGTTCTTTCGACAGATTAAGGAGATTTCTTTCTGCATTCTTGCCTTCCCTACCCATTTCGCTATACCCGCCTGAAACGATAAATGCAGCTTTAATACCTATTTTCGCTGATTCGATCAATGCTTGCGGCACCGCATGCGATGGGACGCATATCATTGCGAAATCAACTATTCCTTTTGGAATCTCATAAAGTTCTTTGACAGTTGTAATACCAAGTAAGGAAATCTTTTCTTTGTTAGTTGCATAAACGGGTCCTTCAAAACCTGAATCTAGAATGTTATGAAGGGCGACAAATCCGAATTTTCCTGGATGGCTCGATGCGCCAACGACGACAACTCCCTTTGGGTCAAATAAAGATCCTAGGTTCGGATTATCACTCATACAGCTCTACCAACGCATCAACTGCTATTGGCACTCCATCATCAATCAATATGGGATTTACATCAATTGATAAGATATCCTTTCGGTCCATAGCGCATTCGCCTAGGGCCGCTAACGTTTCGACAAGCTTCTCCAAATTAACCTCTGATTCTCCACGAACTTCACCAAAAAGTTGCTTATGAAGCAACTCATCGAACATCGACCGTATTTCTTCTCTAGATGCCGGAAGTAGACGAAATACGACATCCTTAATTATTTCAGCGAATATTCCTCCCACACCAAATGCCAAAACAAGTCCGTATTCATCGTTTCGGGTGACACCAGCTATAAACTCTCGTGAACTTTTTACTTGCTGTGAAATTAATAGCGAGGTGTTGGCATCGACACTTCTGTATAGATCAGCCACAGCATTTCGAATGGAGGTTTCATTATCCAAATTTAGCTTTACTCCATTGAGTTCCGTTTTGTGAGAAAACTCAGCACCACAAATTTTAAGAACTACCGGATACCCTATTATTTCTGATTGTTCTATTGCCTCGTCCGCTGAGTGAACGATCGCATCTCTGGTAACTTTGATTCCGTAGCTTCCTAATAGCTGCTTGCTTTCGAATTCGCTCAATGAGTAATGCTTCGGCATAAATCAACCTCTTCTTAGGAACTTTACCTTATAGCTCGATAATGCGATTCGTTACGCCATCTGGGCAAATTGCTCGAAGCTGTGATTAGATGCATGTTGGAAGGAGTTAATTTGTACATCATTGCAGCAGTCTTTGTAGATGATATTTCATTACGGGAACTAGACGGTTCGGTGTCGAGGATAGACCTCACCGGCGTTCAGTTCTCCTCACTAGTTGAGGAGGAATTTCCTATGGTTTTCGCCCCGCATCTTGCAGTTCTAATTCACTCAGATGACTCCTCTACTGACAATGGAGTTCTAGAAGTAACGTACTATCGCGGAGATGAACAAATAGCCAGAAACGTTCAACCCTTAACTATCGAAGTTGGAAAGTTTGCTTATCGTCTAGTTCGTGCCGAAATGGAATTTCTCGAACCTGGAAGAGTTGAAGCTCGATGCAGAATAGGTGACAGCGATCCGCTAGTGGTTCCGTACACAATAAAAACACAAAAAGATGAGTAACGAATGTTCTTTGTCCACATACCAACTTGGCATCGTGGCGTCCAATTATCGTATGGGCTAGGTTCGATGAGTGAGGAGAACCAATGGCAGAAAATAAAGTAGATATCGAGTCACTTTGCGTAAACGTTATTCGAGGGTTAGCTATGGATGCTCCCCATCGCGCAAAGTCTGGCCACCAAGGTACAGCGATGGCTTTAGCCCCTTTGGCCCACGTATTATTTAGCCGCATACTCCGTTACAGCGCCCAACATCCGGACTGGGTTAACCGTGACCGATTTATTCTCAGCGCTGGCCATGCATCGATACTTCAATATTCGATGCTTTATTTAACTGGCTATGGATTAACCCTTGAGGACATTAAAGATTTCAGACAATGGAATAGCCTTACGCCTGGACACCCTGAGGTAGGACATACTGACGGTGTAGAGGTTACTACCGGGCCTCTTGGACAAGGATTCGCTAATGCAGTTGGAATGGCTATCTCTGAACGGTGGCTTCGAGAAAAATTCGGTCCAGAAAATATCGACCATTCAATCTTTACAGTATGTGGCGATGGCGACCTTTCAGAAGGGATCAGCCACGAAGCCGCTTCACTTGCTGGCCAGCAGAAGTTAGGTCGTCTTATATGCATATACGATGACAACCATGTGACCATAGATGGGCCGACGGAGCTTGCATTACAAGACAACGCAGCGAAAAGATTCGAATCTTACGGGTGGGAAGTCATTGATTTAGGTGAATCAGGTGAAGACCTTAATAAAATTGAAAACGCCCTTCTGCAAGCTAAGTCAAATGAAGATCAGCCAACCCTTGTAATAATTCGATCCCATATTGGCTTCCCCTCCCCGACCTTGACGGACGCTCCTAGTGCTCACGGGTACGCATTTAAAGATGATGAAATTGCAGAAGTTAAACAAGTTATGGGCATCCCTTATGACGAGCATTTTTATGCACCTGAGGATGTCATACAATTCTATCGAAATGCCGGTTCTAAATATTCAGAGGAAGCGTCGTCCGCAACTTGGGATCCCGAAGTTCACCTTGGAAACTGGGACCTCAGTAGTCTCCAGTCCCAATATGAATCGCAAATTGGCGATTCAGTAGCAACGCGCGTCGCAAGTGGCGTTTGTTTAAATGAAGCGGCACAAAGCTTTGCAATTATCGCAGGTGGGGCTGATCTTACTGGCAATACTGGAACAGCTCTAAAAGGCATGAATCCTCTGTCTCCGGAAAGCCCATCAGGCAAACAACTCTACTTTGGGGTAAGAGAACATGCTATGGGGGCCATTATGAATGGCATAGCCCTTCATAGTGGGATCGTACCTGTTGGTGGAACATTTCTTGTTTTTAGCGACTACATGCGCCCCGCTATACGCTTAGCTGCACTAACGCAAGCGAAAGTTATTTATTCATTTACCCATGACTCTGTGGGAGTTGGCGAAGATGGACCAACACATCAGCCTGTGGAGCAAATTATGTCACTCAGAGCTATACCCGGTCTACTTGTTATTCGACCAGCGGATGCCAAAGAGACTGTCGCTGCTTGGAAGACAGCTTTGAACCATGACGGCCCAACTGCACTGATTCTTTCTCGACAGAATCTTCCAATACTTGAGGAAACGGATGTTGAAAAAGCACAATCCGGTATGTATGTTGTTCGCGATCACGAATCTCCTGAGGCAACACTTATAGCTACTGGGTCAGAGGTTTCGCTCTGCCTCGATTTTGCTGATGGTCACGAAGTAAGAGTAATTTCGATGCCAAGTTGGGAACTAGCTAGATCCACTGATTCTTTAATTGAAAGAACTGATCTTTCGGTCTCTGTAGAGGCTGGGATCACGTTGGGATGGGCAGAGTTCGCTAATAAACATGTAGGCATTGACCGTTTCGGATCATCCGCTCCTGGAAATATTGCTATGGAAAGACTTGGCATGAACCACGAATCAATTCAGAAATCTATTTCCTAATGCCTGCCTTGACTGAATTATTTGAAATACATGGGCAAAGCCCATGGCTCGATAACTTAAAACGAGAGTGGATTGAATCAGGGGAACTTCATAATTGGGTTCAAAAAGGAGTTAGAGGTTTAACTTCTAATCCATCTATCTTTGAGAAAGCTATCTCGGATTCGGAAGCTTATGATGACCAATTCAGGTCCTTAATCAAAGATGGGTATTCTGTTGAACATGCATATTGGCAACTGGTTCAGAGGGATATATCGGATGCTCTTCAAATTCTTAAACCGATATTTGAAGCTAGCAATGGTGTCGATGGCTATGTCTCTGTCGAAGTAGATCCTCGATTAGCACGAAACACATCCGCAACTATTGATGCCGCAAGGACGCTCGATGACCAGATTAATAGTCCAAATCTCTATATTAAAATTCCCGGAACTAGAGAGGGGCTTCCTGCTATAACCGAAATGATCAGTGAAGGGCGCTCAATTAACGTTACTTTACTGTTTTCGATACAACGGTATGCAGAAGTAATTGATGCTTACATGTCCGGCTTGGAGATGGTAGATGGCGATCTTAGCCATATCTCTTCTGTCGCATCGTTTTTTATCTCACGAACAGAAACTGAAGTCGATTCACGACTGGATGAGATCGGTTCGGGGCCTGCACTGAACCTGAAAGGGAAAACAGCTGTTGCACAAGGTCAGCTAGCATACAGACTTTTTATGAAAGAATTTACTAGTGAGCGCTGGTTGGCGCTCAAAGCTCGTGGGGCTAAGCTGCAACGACCTTTATGGGCCTCCACGTCAACAAAAAACCCTAAATACCCCGACACCATGTATGTTGATGAGCTAATTGGTCCGGACACTGTCAACACGCTCCCCGATAATACTTTGGCCGCTTTTATAGATCATGGGACACTCAGGAGATCAATAGATACATCATTCGACAATGCTGAAAAAGTACTCCGGACTGTCGAAAGTTTGGGGATTGACCTTGGGGAAGTAGCTGACAAACTTGAAGATGAAGGAGTCAAGGCTTTTGAAACTTCCTTTGAAAATCTACTTACAACTCTTCAAGAAAAAGCAGAATCGTTGGTTTTATAGTCGGTTGCTTTTTGCAACTCACGTGATAGCATCGCCAAGTGCCTAATAACTCGAATGATTGCTCTATTGAAATGACGCTATCTGTGATAGGTGACCGATGGTCGCTGCTGATCCTCCGTGATCTTTTCCGAGGCGTTCGTCGATTTGAGGAATTGAGAAAGGACCTAGGTATTGCGAAAAATATTCTTAGTGACCGTTTAACCAAACTACATCAAGCTGGAATTGTCGAGCAGCAGCCTTATCAAGTGAAGCCAATAAGACATGAGTACTTTTTAACTCATAAAGGGCGCGATCTCTCCCCATCTCTTATTGCCCTAATGCACTGGGGTGACCGGTGGTACGCCGATGGAGAACCTCCAACGATTCTGACACATTCTCCATGCGACACAGCTCTAGAGCAAATAACTCATTGTCCGACATGCAACGCACACGTACATACAGACCAAATATCAAGCCGTCCGGGTGAACGCCGTCATCTATCGAAGTCAGCATGAAAGAATTCTACTCTGCGCCTATATCAACCCTGCTTGAAGAAGCTGGAAACAAACGTGATGCTTCTTTCGGGAAACGGGTCACATACTCCCCTAAAGTTTTTATACCCCTCACCCATTTATGTCGTGACAAATGCGGATACTGCACCTTTGCCCAACCTCCAGCGCGACTAGACGCTCCTTATCTCACTTCAGAACAAGTTTTGAATATTGCTTCACAAGGAGCCCTCTCCGGATGTCATGAAGCCTTATTTACACTTGGCGAGAAGCCTGAGCTCCGCTACCCTACGGCGCAGAAATGGCTTGCTTCTAACGGGTACGACAGCACTATTCATTACTTATATGAAATGGCAAAACTAGTCATTGAAGAAACGGGGCTACTCCCCCATGCTAATGCTGGAGCTATCTCTTACGAAGAGTTATCCCTTCTTCGTGAAGTTTCCCCTTCACAGGGAATGATGATTGAGTCACTCAATCCTGACCTTGAATGCCATCAAGGGTCTCCGGACAAAGAACCTTGGAGAAGGATGGAAACCCTAAAAGCGGCTGGCCAATTAAAAATCCCATTTACAACTGGTTTGCTAGTCGGAATCGGTGAATCCAAACAAGACCGCATTGATACGATCGAAGCAATTGCCGACATGCATCGAGAATTCGGCCATATCCAGGAAGTCATTGTTCAGAACTTTCTTCCAAAACCTGGAACTAGAATGCACAAAGAGAAGCCATGCCCTTCAGACGACTATCTTGAAACGATAGCGCTAGCGAGAATAATTTTGCCTGAAGACGTCCACCTTCAGGCTCCTCCAAATCTTTCTGATGATTTCGGACCTCTTTTAAAGGCTGGAATAGACGACTGGGGTGGGGTCTCTCCAGTAACGGCAGACCATGTTAATCCTGAGCGTCCGTGGCCTGATCTAGAAAAGATTGCAAACGTTTCCGAGGGCCTTGGTCATTTTATTGCTCCTCGTCTAACGATCTATCCTGAATATGCTAAGAAGTCAGAAGTTTGGCTTCACCCAGACCTCCATTTTCCAGTTCTCGATCGTTCAGATAGTGAGTGGCTCGGGCGTGATGACCCGGGAGCTGTTTTCCCAGAAAAGATTGAATTTATAACGAACGTCGACGATGGCGCAGAAGTTGCGCAAGTTGGGGAAGACTCTACTCAATGGTATTCTGGGTCTTCAACTATCCCAACGAACCTTCTTTTGACCCAGTCTAAAGCATCCACTGAGATTGACGAGGTCGTTGAAGGAGTGCTTATGGGACAAGAAGTTGACTTGCCTCAGATTATTTCTCTCTTTCGTGCTCGTGGGGCCCAAGTTCGCTCTGTTGTTAATTGTGCTGACATTCTTCGGAAAGAAGTTAGCAGAGACGACGTTACTTACGTCTCGAACTGCAACATAAACTATACAAATGTCTGCACATTCAAGTGCCGGTTTTGTGGCTTCTCCAAAGGGCCTTTATCGCTAAATCTTCGCGGTAAACCATATTTGCACTCGTTGGAAGAAGTAGTCGCTCGTGCTTCAGAAGCCCATGCTAACGGAGCCACTGAGGTTTGTTTACAGGGTGGCATTCATCCAGATTTTGATGGAAATTACTACATTGATATGTGCCAGACATTGCACGATGAACTTCCTGATTTACACATCCATGGATTTACTGCTCTTGAAGTCACGGAAGGTGCTAAGAGACTGGGAGAACCACTTGATTCATATTTGAAGCGGGCAGTTTCGGCTGGACTCAAGTCACTACCTGGAACAGCAGCTGAAATTCTCGATGATGGCATTCGTGAAATTTTATGCCCAGACAAGATTAACTCTGAAGAATGGCTCGAAGCGCATAGAATCGCTCATGGGGTTGGGTTACGATCAAACGTCACAATGATGTTTGGAAGTGTCGAAAGCCCTGAACATTGGGCGAAACATTTTATAAAGACACGTTCCCTTCAAAAAGAAACTGGAGGTTTCACCGAATTTGTCGGGTTGCCCTTCGTCCATATGGCATCGCCGATTTACCTTCGTAAGGGCGCCAGACGGGGTCCGACTTTCAGAGAGACTCTTCTTGTCCACGCTGTGGCCAGAATCGCGTATCACGGGTACATCGACAATATTCAAGCATCATGGGTGAAGATTGGGCTTGAGGGAATGTCGCAGATGCTTCAAGCTGGAGTAAACGATGTAGGAGGAACTTTAAACGGAGAAAATATCTCGCGTGCTGCTGGGGCTCGCCATGGGCAAGCAGTGGATGTGACTGATTTCGATCTTCTGTGTCAGCCTCTTCACAGGACATTGAGACAGCGAACCACTTTGTACGAAATGATTGATGCCCCAAATAAGAATTTAGTTCCACGAAAGAAAATCCCTGTTGTAGCTGAGTAACTTGCTATGAAGGAAATAAGTCGTTGGTAGTGTCCTCTTTCTTAGAACTCACTTCTACTAGGCACCAATCTTTATGATCTTGACCTGGAAGTGCATCACACTCGATACAAGGGTCTTCATTGTCCTCAAATAAGTCGTCCAGAGAGTCGTTGGTCTGCTTAAGGGACCTAGCTTCTTCGTAACGACGATGACGCCCTTTTTTCATTCTGCCTCCAAAATGATTAACCGGAAACTTATCTCAATAAATTCTTATGAATTGGAAATTATATCAATCTACTCTGCGAATTTAATACTAGTTGCTACCGATCTTCCATACGTAGGCGACCGTCAACAAATGATAATGAAGCCGAACCTTCTACTAGCTTTTTAATCGGGACTCCAACGTATTCATTTCGCCATCCTACAGACAGCCTTGATTGGCCATCTCCTCGCAACAGTGTTTCGATATCTGCTCTGGTTCCAAGAAGAGCTGGGTCTAAATCACTATCCTTTGCGAATTGTGCTAGCCATGCGGAAATCAGGGCGACTGCTGGTCGCAAGTTAGGGTCTAGCTGCTTCTCATTCTTTTCCATAGGAAGATCTACTTTTTTATCCTTCCCATGAGAGACGAGTTCTAGCATTTTCCGGGCACGTTCATCAGTAAATCGTCTCTTGTCTACTCCTCTAACGTTTATCAGTTGATCAATAGTTTTTGGCAATCTCTGAGAAATACTCACCACCGCTATATCTGAAAGAATAAATCGCACAGGGACATCAAGTGACTGAGCTTCCGTCTCTCTCCATTCAGCAATTGACTGAGCGACCGCTCTTCCTTCTGCCCCCAAATGCCGAGTTTCTTTTATCCTAATCCACGACTCGCTTGGGTCTTTCGAGCCATTCATTCGACTCTTAATTATCTCAAACTCGTCTTTGGCCCATTCAAGTCTCTCGCGTTTGATGAGTTGAGTTGTAAGGATCTTGTAGATCTCCAATAAGTCCGCCACGTCCGCAGCTGCATATTCAATTTGGCGCTTTGATAAAGGGCGTTGAAGCCAATCGGTCAGGCGTTCACCTTTGGGTAATTTTTTCTTCAAATACCTTTCATGTAGTGCCGACAATGAAGGAGTTCGGAGTCCAAGAAAACCTGCAGCTATTTGTGTATCGAATATTTCTTGGGGCCTAGCCTTGCAGTAATGTTGGAGGACCTCAAGATCTTGAGCGCATGCATGCATGACAGCAATTTGCTGCGAGTTAAATAGTTCTTGAAGTGGGCTAAGCGAAATAGCTGTTGGGTCAACTAGAGCAACTCCAGTTCCATAATTTATCTGAACAAGAGCCAATTTCGGATAGTAGCTTTTCTCTCGATGGAATTCTGTATCTAACGCATATGCTTCGAGTTTGAGGCATTGGTCTATCACTGACAGCAAGTCGCTGCTATCGGTAATTAATTTAGTTCTATCCATACTTGACATAACTATTAAAACACTTCAGTGTCCTCAAAAGGGCCTCGGCTCACTGGGTATCCAGCTGTATTCCATGCGATGGTTCCGCCTATAACATTCACTGCGTCGAAGCCTTTGGAGTTTAAATACTCACATGCAACCATTGATCTGTTCCCAGAGGCACAAATTATAAATATTTGTTTCTCTTTCGGAAGAGTTGTAGCAGCATCAGGAATCTGCTCTAGAGGAAGCAGTTTAACCCCAGTCGCTCTTACCTCTATGAATTCGTACTCTTCACGGACATCGATAACGATGCTCTCGTCTGCAATTTCCTTGAGGTCTTCAACAGTAATTTCTCTTACCAACGGCTTTTCTAGTCCTTCACTCAATATTTCCCTCCAAGGTCGTTGTGTACTCGATAATGTCAGACTGTGTATTGGCATTGACAAATTTAGCATCATCTAATTCTAAGATTTCTAAAACATCTAAATCTTCAAGAACACTTTTGAGCGATCGCGAGCCAGCTTTGAACGCCGATTCTAGAACCTTTAAGCACGATACTTTCCACAACGCAGTTAACACCTGAGGAACACCACCTGCCATTGGAATCGCTAGGTCAGCCATTTGGCTATATTCAAGGATTTTTCTAATGGTTGACCCGTCAATGGCCATCAAATCGTTAGATAAAACCATAGCCTGATCCAGACGCGCATTAAGTAGCCCGGTTACAAGCCCCCCCAAAGGCCCTTCACCTGGGTAACCATCTTCAATAAAGCGTAAATCTTTCGCTTTCAATTCAAAGGGTTTCCCCCCAACAATCATCACCTCAGATGCTCCTGCTTCCATCAATGCATCGATAGCTGTTTCTATTAAGGGACGTCCGAGAACATTCATTTCTCCCTTCGGAGTTCCCATCCTCGAAGAGCTACCGCCATTTAGAACTATGCCTGAAAATTTCACACGAGTCATCTGGTTATTCTTCAATAGTTGCGAATCTCTGCCATTCTGGTTCTAGCTGAAGAAGAAAGATAGTGCAGCGTTCTGACTCTGCAAAATCGCCGATCTGTTCAGAGATCCTTTGCAGCCCAGATAAACACTCCAGAAAAGCTCTATTGCTTGGGTGCTCCCAACGGACGTATCCCGATCCGCGCCAACCATTCTTCCTTAAAGCATCTAAGCCTCGGTGATATCCGACTCGGAATGCGGCATAGGACTCGATAATATCCCTGCCAGATGAACCCATAGTTTTCCAAACCTCAATTGAAGAAGGGAACCTTCCTGCGACTTGGTTAAGTTTTTCACGTTGAAGATTCTGATCGTCTAATTGCAAGGCGGCATCTAAAAGTTCAATTATTTCAGGGTTCTCTGGAGGCAAAACCGTTTCAGGAAGCCCATCTCTAGAGATCGAGATATTACTCATATACTCTTACTTTCCATCCCATTAAACAACCCTCATAATTCTTAGAACATCTGTCGCTGGGGAGTCTCCAGTTATTCCAGCGAGTACTCCGATTAAATCATTACTCTGGAGAATCCCTTCAGATTTGGCAGTAGCAATAGCATTACCAATACGTTCTTCATATCCCATTGCTGCTTCAATGCAAAAAGGCGTGACCCCCCAACTCAAAGTAAGTTGTTGGGCGGTTCGCTCGTCCATTGTCATCCCCAGAATCGGAACATTTGGTCTAAATCGTGCCATCGATCGAACAGTAAACCCAGAACCTGAAATGCAAAGCAAGGCAGCTAAATCGAGTTCATTTGCAGCTCTCCACGTGGCCAAGGTCATAGCATCAGTTATTCCTTGAGAGCCTCCATTCCCTGAATCAGCGTCGCTTGATTGGCGGAGTTCAGCGACTCTTTCTGCCCAACGGCCAAAATCAAATGACTGATCAGCTCTTTCAGCAATACGAGCCATCGTTTCCACACTTTCAACGGGATAACTACCAATTGCAGTTTCTCCTGAAAGCATCACAGCTGATGTTCCGTCAAAAACAGCATTTGCAACGTCGGATGCCTCAGCTCTAGTCGGCGAAGAGGTGTTAATCATTGAGTCCAACATTTGGGTGGCAGTAATGACTGGCAACCCGCCGGCTATGCATTCAGCTATGATCTTTTTTTGCAGATGGGGAAGATCAGCTATCTCGAATTCTGTACCGAGGTCTCCTCGAGCGACCATTATTGCTGCAGATGCTTCAATAATACCCGTGAGGTTCTCAACAGCTGCGCGCGTTTCAATTTTTGCTACCACAAGTGGTCCTCTTGGGTGCGGCTCTGTCCCCACCCTCCTCACGTCGTGAGCTGACCGCACATACGAAACGGCTACCATATCGACGCCCTCCTCAACGAACGCATCCAATTTATGGAGGTCGTCATCTGTTGGAGTTGGCAAACTGAGCCTCTCTGAAGGTATCCGAATTCCAGGTCGCCCGTGAAGAATGCCTCCGCTTGTGACTGTTGCTTCTGCTTCGTNATTTCCTATGGCCTCGACACGAACCACGACTTGTCCATCTCCGAATGGGATCACATCACCTGGGACTAAATCTTCAAGAACATTTTCGTAATCAACTTCGACAATAGTTTCTGAGGACTGTTTGACACCAGGAATTAGTTTAATAGTACTCCCTTTTTCCAAAAGAGATCCTTCACTTGGGAAAGGAGCCGAACGTATCTTTGGCCCAGGAAGGTCGACTAATATCCCAACTCGCTTCCCCATATCNTNGGAGATCTTTCGTATTCTTCGATATCGCTCTAATGCTTCATCTAGGGTTCCATGTGCTAGCCCCAGTCTTGCAACATCCATTCCGGCGTCGACAAGCTCCCGCAAAGTCGTTTCACTATCACTTGCTGGCCCAATCGTTGCAATTATTTTTGTACGTCTTTCCATACTTTAACGGTATCCATCTTCCAACCGATTAGGGGGTATCAGATTGAATTTGTGTCTATGCATAAGCGGTAGCATGCTTTCTTTGTAGCCGATTTGAAGAGGACGAAGAGTTGGAACATAGATTTGAATACCTTGATGTAGATTTTCCTATAGCGTTTGCTCACAGGGGAGGTGCCCTAGACGCCCCTGAAAATTCGATGGCAGCATTTCAATCCGCAGTTAACATCGGATTCAAGTACCTTGAAACTGACGTCCATTTAACCTCTGACGGCCACGTCATTGCGTTTCACGATGATGTCCTCGATCGTGTCACNANCCTTTCTGGGCGGATCTGCGACACTCCCCTATCTACCATCAAACGCGCTTTGGTCGATGGTAAATCTGAAATTCCCCTTCTTAATGAACTTCTATCAGAGTTCCCCGCAGCACGGTTTAATATAGATCCTAAAAATGATCGTGTTGCAGAACCTCTCGCAGACGTAATCAAGGAGACAGGGTCGGTTTCTCGTGTTTGTGTGTCATCGTTCTCCGATAGAAGGAACCAGAATATTTCACGACTAGTTGGTAATAATCTATGCATGGGAATCGGCCCTTCAGGAATAGCAAGGATACGGGTAGGTAAATTTACGAAGAATTCTTCTATTTTGAATGGACAATGCGTGCAAGTACCGGTTGTTATGAAGGGAGTCCCATTAATAACAGAAACTTTTATCCAGAGAGTTCATTCAATGGGGAAGGTAATTCACGCTTGGACAATTAACGAGCCCGAGGAAATGAACCGTTTATTAGATTTGGGAGTAGACGGAATCATGACTGATAAGCCACAGATACTCAAGGATGTTTTAGTTGACCGAAATGAGTGGGTCTGATGTCTGATTTTAAGTTTCATCTTGCAATTCCCTAAGGGACCTAAAGGAAACTAGAGAATTCTATGTTGGAATTCTGGGCGCAAGTGAAGGCCGCTCTAATGAAAGTTGGGTCGATTTTAATTTCTTTGGCCATCAACTTGTAGCTCATCTTGGTGATCCTAATTCTAAGGCTCCAGGAGCAATAGAGAATCTCGTGGATGGAGATCTAGTCTCTGTCCCTCATTTTGGAGTTATTTTTGATGAAATAGGCTGGAAAGCAATAATCGACAAGCTGAAGGAGAGTAATTGGCCATTTGAGCTTGATCCACATATCAGATTCAAAGGCCTACCAGGCGAGCAATGGACGATGTTTCTTCGAGACCCTTCTGGGAATTCTCTAGAATTCAAATTCTTCGAAAATTCTGATCAGATATTTGCTTCTGAATGACAGTCTATCTGTGGAAAGACTGTGGGTAATGTAGCTAATCTTGGGGATTTCAAAATAATGCTGGGGAAAAGCTGAGGATTTTAAAAAATCGCTTGACATATTCAAAACAAAATGTAATTGTGTCTACACGCCGGTGACAACGGCATACAAGAAAATGGCAAACCAAAACGGGAAGCGGTGGCAGCATCGAAACCCGGGTAGGCTCGGCCATCGGAAAGTATGAACGGCCATCGGAACAGGTTTAGCGGTGAGGATCTACTTAGGTAGAGAATCAACTGAAAGGAAAGAAGCCTTAGGGCGGAAATCCA
This sequence comes from Actinomycetota bacterium, assembly GCA_002715425.1. Next base: position 100,162 of record PAYW01000009.1, read on the forward strand.
GACAGAACAACCAACCCGGAATCTTAGGAGGAAGGGAAGGAAGGCCTAGAAGAGCAAGACCCTTAGGGGGAAAGCGAACCAAAACACCGAAGCTGAAACTCTCAGGAGAAGAAAGCAAAAGTGGGAAGGTCGAAATGGCGAAAGTCAGATCGGGAAAGGTACCGGAACCAAGGAAGTCCTTCAGGGGATGACTTAGGAAACGACGTTAAACTGCACAGCCCCGAAAGGGATTCTGCTTCGGCAGAAAACCTGACGGGGCTAATGTGTTTTTACGGTGACCTATCTCTAAGAGGCCACCCCATACCTATGAAAGCCATATGCCTAGCTTCCCACCGATTCTCTTCCTTCATGGATTAGCTACCACTTCAAAAAGAACTTGGGGAGACAATGGATGGTTTGACCTTGTTTATGAAGCAGAAAGAGAGTTTCTATCGGTTGACCTACCCGGACATGGAAAGGAATACGTTCCTTCATNTCCATTCAACGGCAATTTAGTTGATTATGTTAATGAGCGTATCTCATTTCCGCTCGTAGACGGAATCGGATTTTCACTCGGCGCCAGAATCCTTTTAGAATTAGCACTCGAGAAACCCGGGAAATTTAGAAAGCTCGTTCTTTCTGGAGTTGGAGATAGTTTATTCGAATTAGATCAGGCCAGAGGTAAAAAAATTTCAGATGCTATTAGAGGAGACGGAGGACTAGAGGACCCAGAAAGCCGTTACTTCAGTCAGCTTGCTGACTACCCAGACATAGATGGGAACTACATTGCAAAATATTTACAGGGAAAGAATTCATCCATCGACCCCTCTGCCCTCTCAGCACTAAGTACTCCAGTATTGGTTGTTTTGGGAGAGAACGATTTCGCCGGACCTGCAACTAGATTGATTAATGCGCTCCCTAACGCGAAATTGGTGACGCTAAAGGGCGTGGACCATTTCGCTACCCCGAAAGACTTTCATTTTTTAGAAAGTGCTTTAGATTTTCTTGATTCTGCACCTAGTTGGTAGCTCTAACGTAACTGTTGAGAGTGCGGGGTCACTGGCTTAGGAAGCAATGAGTTTCCCTCTAGCCACTGATCTACTGAAGCTGCACATGCTCTACCTTCAGCAATCGCCCACACGATAAGGCTTTGCCCTCGTCCTGCATCTCCCGCGACAAAAACCCCGTTNTCAGTACTCATCCAGTTTTCATCACGCACAATGTTCCCTCGATTGTCAAGATCTACACCCAGTTCAGTCGGAACACCAGACTGCTCTGGTCCGGTAAAGCCGAGGGCTAGAAAGACTAGATCTGCCGTATATTCCTGCTCAGTTCCAGGAATCTCCACAAAATTCATTCGACCATCTTCATGTTTGATTTCAACTTCTATCGTTTCTAGAGATGTGACGTGATTATTCTTGCCGATGAACTGTTTTGTACTAATCGAGAATACTCTTTCTCCCCCTTCGTCATGAGCAGATGACGTNCGAAGCATCATTGGCCATGTGGGCCAAGGAGTTGAGATATCCCTGTTCTCTGGAGGTTCCGGCATGATTTCAAATTGGTGAATTGATGCCGCTCCATGACGATGTGCGGTACCTAGACAATCTGCACCGGTATCACCNCCGCCGATGATGATAACGTTTTTCCCCGCTGCAGAAAATGGGNGTTCATCTAATTTGCCTTCTGCTACTAGATTCGCTGGAACTAAATATTCCATGGCCTGATAGATACCCTCTAGTTCTCGGCCTTTAACTGGTAGATCCCGCCACTGTGTAGCACCGATAGCTAGAATCACAGCATCATTTTCTGCTTTGATCTCATTAGCATCTAAATCTTTTCCTATTTCGACATTTGTTTCAAATTTCGTTCCTTCGTCATGCATCTGTTCCAATCTTCTGTCTAGGAATCGTTTTTCCATTTTGAATTCTGGTATTCCGTATCTAAGAAGTCCACCGATTTTTTCAGATCGTTCAAATACTGTGACATCGTGGCCAGCTCGAGTTAACTGTTGAGCGGCAGCTAGACCTGCTGGGCCCGAACCGACTACGGCTATTCTCTTCCCAGTTTTTCGTTCGGGAATGATTGGGTACACCCAGCCCTCATTCCATGCGCGTTCAATGATCTCCACTTCTACTTGCTTTATAGTTACTGGATCTTCATTAATTCCTAATACGCATGCGGCTTCACAGGGAGCTGGACATAATCGACCAGTAAACTCTGGAAAATTATTAGTAGCGTGAAGGGATTCGATAGCCCGTTTCCACTCATTTTTATAAACTAAATCATTCCAATCTGGGATTAGGTTTCCCAGAGGACACCCGTTATTACAGAAGGGGATTCCACAATCCATGCACCGAGATGCTTGCATTTTTAGAGCTTCAGTATCGAAGGGTTCATAGACTTCACTCCAGTCGCGAAGGCGAACTGGAACAGGCCGCGATTTCGGAACAATCCGGGCATGTTTCATAAACCCTTTGGGGTCGCCCATTATGAACCTCCCATTGTCGGCATTACGGCTTTAACAATATCCGTACCATTGGCTTCTGCCTCAGCAATGGCATCGAGAACCCGCTTGTAGTCTCTTGGGACAACTTTAACGAATTGGTCCATTGCTTTCGGCCACGAATCTATCAGCCGTTTTGCTAATTCTGAACCAGTTTCAGCTTGATGTCTAGCTACGGTTTCCCGCAGCCAACCAATATCTCCTTCGTCCAAATCCTCCAAATCAACGAGTTCCCTATTGACTCGTCCAGGAAAGGTTCCATCAACATCGAGAACATACGCTATACCACCAGACATTCCAGCTGCGAAGTTTCTTCCAGTCGGGCCAAGAATTACCACTCGCCCACCAGTCATNTACTCGCATCCATGATCTCCGANNCCTTCTGCAACAGCAAGAGCTCCAGAATTCCTTACGCAAAATCGTTCACCAACTAGACCACTGAGGAATACTTCTCCGCTGGTTGCACCATATAAGATCACGTTGCCAGCTATAACGTTTTCTTCAGNNCGGAAAGGTGAATCTTCTGGAGGCGCTACGATAACTTTCCCGCCGCTTAACCCTTTGCCGACATAATCATTTGCATCTCCATGCAAACGAAGCGTTATTCCGGCTGGAACAAATGCAGCAAAACTATTACCGGCTGACCCTGTGAAATCCACTTGGATAGTGTCATCTGGCAAACCTTCTCCTCCCCANNTTTTGGTGAGATGATGNCCGAGTAAAGTACCCACAGTTCTGTTCACATTNCGAATCGGCATTTCTAAATGCACTCGATCACCATGTTTAAGAGAACCCTCAGTTAGCTGGATTAAGGTTTGGTCGAGAGCATGCTCTAGTCCATGATCTTGTTTCTCTCGGCAGTACCTAACTGAATTAGATGGAAGAGGAGGTTGATAGAGAACTGGTGAAAGATCAAGGCCCGCTGCTTTCCAATGGTTTATACCATCGGAAACATCCAATGCATCAACTTGGCCGACTGCCTCTTTAAGCGTTCTAAAGCCGAGTTGTGACAGAAGTTCTCTTACTTCCTGTGCTATAAATTCCATGAAATTCACTACGTGGTCAGCCTGACCTTCNAATTTTTCACGCAACTCCGGATTCTGGGTGGCAATACCGACTGGGCAAGTATCGAGATGGCATACCCGCATCATTACGCAACCCATTACAACTAGTGGAGCTGTAGCGAAACCAAATTCTTCTGCACCAAGCAGTGCAGCGATGACAACATCACGCCCAGTCTTTAACTGGCCATCACATTGAACGACCACTCGATCTCTTAAGTTATTTANCAGTAGTGTCTGCTGCGTTTCGGCTAGTCCTAATTCCCAAGGAGTTCCGGCATGCTTTATTGATGTCAATGGAGAGGCTCCTGTACCTCCGTCGTGNCCAGAAATCAATACAACATCTGCGTGAGCTTTCGCTACACCTGCGGCGACAGTTCCGACACCAAGTTCAGATACAAGTTTTACATGAATTCGCGCCTCTGGATTAGCGTTTTTTAAATCATGAATTAATTGTGCTAAGTCTTCGATTGAATAAATATCATGATGTGGTGGAGGTGATATCAGGTCCACACCGGGTGTTGAATGACGCACTTCTGCTATCCAAGGCCACACTTTATGCCCTGGAAGTTGTCCGCCTTCGCCGGGCTTAGCCCCTTGTGCCATTTTTATTTGAATGTCATCAGCATTAACAAGGTACTCGCTCGTAACTCCAAACCTGCCAGATGCCGCTTGTTTAATTGCAGATCTTCTAAGGTCACCGTTTTCATCTGGCTCATACCTACTAGGATGCTCACCACCTTCACCGGTATTTGATTTTGCACCAATTCTATTCATAGCTATTGCTAAGGTTTCGTGCGCTTCGGCAGAAATAGAGCCATATGACATAGCTCCAGTAGAAAATGTTTTCATTATTTCTTCGATTGACTCGACTTCACTGATAGGAACTGGNGACCGAGAACCAAAATTAAACTTAAACAAGCCACGTAAAGTCGCTAGATTCGTACTTTGCTCATTTATTTGATTTGTGTACTCTTTGAAAATATCGAATCTACCTTGGCGCGTAGCATGCTGTAATTTGAAAATACTTTCTGGATTGAAGAGATGATATTCTCCTTCACGTCTCCATTGATACTCTCCTCCAGCTACTAATTGTCGATGGGAGCGGTGGGTTGGCNTTGTTGGGAACGCTATCTGGTGCCTAAATTTCACCTCTTCAGCTATTTGCGCATACCCTANTCCGCCCAATCTGCTCATCGTTCCTGGGAAGGCATCGATCACTAAGGGCTTACCCAATCCAATAGCTTCGAAGATTTGAGATCCTATATAACTCCTTACTGTAGATATGCCCATTTTAGACATCACTTTTAGCACGCCTTTATCGAATGCTTTGACATAATTCTTGTAGGCCTCTTCAATAGTGATAGTTGAACCGCCTTCACCGTTTCTTCTCTCAATTAAATCTGCAATAGTTTCAAAGGCCAGATAAGGGTTTACCGCATTAGCGCCATATCCAAGGAGAAGGCAGAGATGGTGAACTTCCCGCATTTCGCCAGTTTCGATTATGAGACTAACTTTTGAACGGGTCTTCTCTCTGATCAGATGATGATGCACTGCGGCAGTCGCTAACAATGCTGGGATAGGTGCGTGGCTAGCGCTGGCTCCTCGATCAGAAAGAACGATCAGATTTTTACCAGATTCGATCGCTTTGGAAACTAAAGCCCGAGTATTCTCTATCGCCGCTCGAAGGCCGCTTCCACCTTCATCAACTGGATAGATGCACTGGATAACTTCCGTTTGAAACTGATTATGGCCTGATTGCCCACTTAGCTCCCCATCAATGTCTAGCAATCGAAGCAATTCCTTATTTGTTATGACTGGATGCTCTAGAAATATTCGCTGGCAGGATTCGGGTTTACTCTCAAGAAGGTTGAGCTCCGGTCCTAACCAACCATAAGTAGAGGTAACTATTTCTTCTCGAATTGCGTCAAGTGGAGGATTGGTCACTTGCGCAAAGAGCTGCTTGAAATAGTCATAGAGAAGTCGCGGGCGGTTTGAAAGGACAGCTAGAGGTGTATCTGTTCCCATTGAACCTATAGCCTCTTTACCATTCAAGTACATGGGAGTCATGAGTAACTTCAATTCTTCATTAGAATAGCCAAACAATTTTTGCCGAGTGAGAAGTGGGCTGTTTTCTGGGCGAGCGACCTGCCTGTCTGGCAGCTCTGATAATGATATTTCATTTTCGTTTAGCCACTTACCGAAGGGCTGAGCGGAAGAGAGCATCTCCTTAATTTCTGCATCTCGGACGATTCTTCCTTGTTCGGTGTCTATAAAGAACATTTTGCCAGGCTGAAGTCTTCCCTTCTCAATTATTTTCGAGCTGGGTATATCTAAGACGCCTACTTCAGAGGCCATCACTACTAAATCATCATCTGTAAGCCAGTAGCGTGAAGGTCGAAGGCCGTTGCGATCTAGGACAGCTCCAACGACTACTCCATCGGTAAAAATTATCGATGAAGGACCGTCCCAAGGTTCAATTCTTGTCGCGTGGTACCTATAGAAAGCTTTGAGCGATTCGTCCATGCTTTCGTGATTTTCCCATGGTTCAGGGATCATCATAAGAACAGCCTCAGGTAACGAGTACCCGGCCAAAACAAGAAGTTCTAGACATTCGTCAAATGCGGCTGTATCAGATGCTCCTGGGGTGCATATTGGAAAAAGTTTTTCAAGGTCTTTACCGAAAACTTGGGAATCAAGTACTGCTTCTCGAGCTCTCATCCAATTTCGGTTTCCTTGAACGGTATTTATTTCTCCATTGTGAGCAATAAACCGGTATGGATGTGCAAGAGGCCACGATGGGAATGTATTTGTTGAAAACCTTGAGTGGACAAGGGCTAATGCGCTTTCTACACGCTCATCGGACAGGTCTAGGAAGAACTCCCCTAGCTGTGGGGTGGTTAACATTCCTTTATATACAAATGTCCTAGATGACAAGCTCGGGAAATAGACGCCGGAATGCCTCTTCGACATGCCTCCCATTCCCTCTCCCGCTACATCAGCTCTTTCGAATTGGATTTCGTGCTGGCACCTCTTCCGCAGAATATAGGCTTTTCGGTCCAAATCTATTCCAGATAGATAACTGCCATCATCGTTCGAATAAGTTAGAAAAACTTGGGAGAATTTCGGCATTGTGCCTAGGGCCCCAGAGCCAAGATTTGAACTGTCCACTGGAGTATCACGCCATCCCAGTATTGAAAAACCTACCTCTTCAGCGATCATTTCTATAGAAGAAACTGCTAGGTCATATTCTGACTGATCTTGCGGCATAAAGGCAATGCCCGTGACAAATTCACCTTCTTCCGGAAGTTTAAAGTCAACGACCTCTCTAAAGAATTTGTCGGGTACTTGAATTAAAATCCCNGCCCCATCTCCCGTATTTTCTTCTGAACCTAACGCTCCTCTATGCTGAAGCTGACAAAGTGCTCCGATGGCAGAAGAAACGATCTTGTGACTTCTGTGGCCTTTTAAGTTAGCTATGAAGTTCACACCACATGAATCATGCTCAAATGAAGGATCGTACAATCCTTGTGTCTGAGGTAAATCTGGATTCATAGTCATGAAAACTTCTTTCATTATCGGATACTGTGCAGGCGAAGAGGGCCAATACCCATATTCTACCTTTTTACCCTCTATTCCCAAAGAATTTTCATCCAGTATGGAAAACTACCCTTCATCAGGCAGAATGACTGTCATGCAGTTTGTTGAAGATCAAGAAATCAATCATCTAAGAAGATTTCTAGATAGCTCTACATCTCCTTTCCANGCCATCAGTAACGCTACGGAACTTCTTTTAGGTAACGGATTCAATGAAATATCTGGACAAGACAGTTGGTTGGATCGCTCTGATCGAAATTTCTTTGTGAAAGACGGAAGCATTGTTGCGTGGATAGAAAGCAATGACCTGCCATACGAGAACGGTTTTAGACTCCTAGGGGCTCATACTGATAGTCCAAATCTCCGTTTAAAGCCCACACAACAACGAGCCAGCAACACAGTTGAGCAACTTTCAATAGAAACTTACGGAAGTCCCCTATTGAACTCATGGTTAGACAGAGATTTAGGGATCTCCGGAAGAGTAATAGTTCGAAATGACTCTCTCGAAGAGATGCTCTTCTCATCTGAGAGGCCTATTTGCAGGGTCCCTCAATTAGCAATTCATCTGGATAGAGATATAAATGAAAAAGGATTGAAATTAAATCCACAGACTCAACTTTTGCCAATCTGGGCTGATTCAGATCTAGACCCCCCATCATTTAACGAATGGCTCGCCAGTCAATTGTCTGTAGCGACGAGTGATATTGTCTCTTGGGATCTAATGTTACATGACGCGCAGCAGTCAAACTTACTGGGTACTGGGAGTGAGTGGCTGGCTTCAGGAAGAATAGATAACTTGGTCTCATGTTATGCCGCTATCTCTGCATTAGCCGGAATAGATAAACGTGACTTAGATAAGACCCCAATAGTGTGCTTGTTCGACCATGAAGAGGTTGGAAGTGTATCGTCCGTAGGGGCATCGGGGAATTTTTTGTCGAATGCTTTGAACAGAATCATGTCAAACCTCTCTTTAGAATCTCGGGCAATTGCCTTGGAGAATTCCTTATGCGCTTCGTTAGATGGAGCACACGCTACTCATCCGAATTATCCAGAAAGACATGATTTAGATCACATCATTAAATTGAATGANGGAATAGTTATCAAACGAAATGCAAACCAGCGATATGCCACCGATGCTGTCGGTGAAGCTATAGCAAAGCAGTTATGTCTTGACAATGGGATCCCCTATCAGGTCTTCGCCAATAGAAGTGACCTCAGTTGTGGATCAACGATTGGGCCGACAAATGCTGCGAACCTTGGCGTGAGAACTATCGATCTTGGAATTCCGCAGTTGTCTATGCACTCAGCGCGCGAAATGTGTGGCGTGAAAGATCAAGATTATCTTAGGCTGTTCTTGAAATCGTTTCTGACCGAATAAACGGTTACTTCCGTATGAGAATTCGATTTGCTGGAGCTACTAACATCAACAGAACAGCATAAATTTCTAAACGACCTAGAATCATCAAGAATGCGAGAATTGATCGACTGGGACGACTGAACGACAAATAGTTACTCGTTGGCCCGGCTTCTCCAAGAGCTGGCCCCATATTACTCATCGCCGAGATAGTTCCGCTAGCGGATGTCATTAAGTCATTCCCCAACGCTGAGATAGCTATTGTGCCGAGAATGACGAAAGAGATGAATAAAGCCACAAACGCTAAGGCAGAAGAAATAATTCTGTCTGATACAGGCTCCCGCCCCATTGTTATCGGAAAAACACCTTTTCGATGTTCGAATAATCTCAACTCTCTTTTAAGAGCTTTTAATCCAACTTGCAGNCGCAGAACTTTCATTCCGCCTGCAGTTGAACCTGTTGTTCCTCCAACCGTCATTAAAAAGAGGATAAGAATCTGCGACGCAGCACCCCACAGAACAAAATCCCCTATTCCGTCCGGTCGCGGGTTGCTAAACCCTGTTGAGGTGGCAAGAGATACAACATTGAAAACCGAATCGCGAAGAACAGTNGAAAACGATCCAAGATCATCTGAGGCATTTATCAGCGTCACAATGAGGGCGAAAGTGAACGTAATGCACAAAAATACTCTCGTTTCGGATGAGCGAAACCAAACATATCTTTCCCTTTGAGCGAAAGCCCTGTAATGCAAGGTGTAACTTATGCCACCAAAGAGCATCGCCACGATAAGAATTATTTCAACAGCTACAGAGTCGAAATACCCCACTGAAGAGTTGTATGTCGAGAAACCACCTGTTGATGAAGTTGTCAATGCGTGAGTTACTGCATCAAATAACGTTGGGCCGGGTGTAATCCACAAGGCAATCGCAATTACGAGCGTTATAACAAAATAAACTGTCCATAATGTCTTAGCTGTTTTGGTAGCGCTTGCCCTGAACATATCCGACTTGTGGCCTGTAGCCTCTTTACTCATTAGAGCTAACCCTCCAACACCAAGCCTTGGTAACACTGCCGTAGCCAAGACGATCATACCCATACCTCCATACCACTGAGTAAGTTGGCGCCACAGCAGCATGCCTTTTCCTAAGCCCTCGATATCCTCCAATACCGTTGACCCTGAAGTGGAGAAACCAGAGATAGATTCGAAAAGCGCGTAATCGAGTTTCCCCCAAGGGAAAACCCCGCCCCAAAGGTATGGTAACGACCCCATTACGGAACAAGCGACCCAAGACCATGCAACCATTGAGAACATCGAAAGAGGTTTTACTTCTTCTGAGATCTCAGTCAATGCACGTAGCGTTAGACCAATATTTAATGAAATCCCAGCTGAGGCAAATAATGCCCATTCATTATGCGAATTACCGGAGAACCACTCCACTAGACCAGCAAGAAAAAGGCCGGGACTCAGGAAAGCTAATGCGAGTCCCATAATGTTTAAGGTAGGAGAATCGATTGGGCCTTCTGTGAATAGGTTAGGGTTAACTCTCATGATCTCTTGGCCTTATACCCGACCCTTCTGAATGGGCCCTCTCTAAGAGTTCGGAGAAAAGCGACACCAAGGTAGGCGATCGGAAAGATAGATAAGCGCCCCAAAAGCATCAACATTGAAGAGACGATATGAGTAACCGCATTGAACTCTATCCCAGAGTCAACTGGATCAGATCCAATAAATGGCCCTGCAGTAGCCAAGCATGTTAGCGAAAAGCTGAGTGCCTCAATAGGGGTGCTGTTTGGGTTAGCAAGTGCGATAAAAAATGCTCCAGCTGCGACTAGAGAAATGAATATTGCGGTGAAACCATGAAGGCGTTGGAGAGCTCGCTCATCAATCACCTTTCCGCTTATCTTCACAACTCGAACTGAATTTGGCTTTAATTGTTGAGTTAATTCTCTTCTGGCGAATCGATAGTGTTGCAAGACACGCGCTGATCCGTATCCCCCACCAGATGANCCTGCCATAGCTCCGACACCCAATAGAAGGAGAACTAGAACTGCCATTCCAGAGGGAAATTCCCAACTAATTGTTGAGAATCCTGTAGTGCTAAGAAGCGAACTAGAAAGAAAAAATCCTTCGCGTATGACGGCCCAAAATGATTCCACATCCCGTCTCCAGATGGAAAAGAGGATCGTTGCAGTAACAACGAGAAGTAAATATNTGCGAAATTCAGAATTTTCTGCGATTTTGGAAAGTTTTCTTTTCCATAACCACCATAGGATCACGATGTTAATTCCAGTAAAGAACATTGCTATAGCTACTACCCATTCGATTGTGGATGATCCAAATCCAGCTATTGACATGCTCTTAGTACTAAATCCTCCGGATGAAACTGAAGTTAACGAATGACAGAGACCTTCAAAGAATGTCATCCCAGAGAGAACAAATGCCAAACATGTTACCAGTGTTACCAGCACATACAGTTTCGCTAGCCGAAGCAAGGTTTTTGAGACTTTTTGTGAAGTAAATGACTTTGCAAAAGCAACATCGAACTCCTCTGCTCTTCCTGCTTCGGGTAGAGCGACAAAAACCATTACCAGCGCCCCCATTCCACCCAACCACTGTGTTAAGGAACGAAATAGAAGAACACTTTCCCCCAAAGACTCAGGCACAACGTTTGTCAGCGATGTTGTCGATAACCCTGAAACAGATTCAAGAAGTGCTCCATCAAAACTAGTAGAAACCCCTAACGAAAGATAGAGAGTTGAACACAGGACAATGACGACCCCATAATTTAGTGCGATGATTTGGAAAATTTCACTAGCCGTAAATTCTGCCTTTTTCGAAAGAAACTGCCTTCCGAGAAATCCCAAGGCGCCGCTAGAGATTGTATAAATCAGAAAAATAACAAAGTTTCGATCAATTGAAGTTACTGAAGCAAAAAAACTAAACAAGGAAAGGAGCGATAGTTCTATCAGCGAAAATGACGCTGCTACAGCAATAACATTGTTGGTTTTTCCCCCGTCAGCCTGGGAAGCAGCCAAACCCCCTCCTAACGCCCACTAGTTTCAGGTCTCCTTGTTATCAGTATGAAAAAATTCACGGAGAGAATCTATTTTTTCAGGACGCGCAATAAGTAGGACATGATCGCCGGGTAACAATTGGCTTGTACCGCGGCCGATGCGCGCCTCCCCCTCTCTTACGTAAGCTCCGACTAAGGCTTCTTTGGGAAATCCCAGTTCCGTAAGAGTTTTTGAAGCTGCCAAACTTCCAGGTTCAACTTCTAATTCTGCCACTTCGAAATTTTGGTCAGCACCGAGAAATGTTGCCACGTCGTCGACTTCATGAACGTAGCTCAGCACACGGTTTGCGCTAGCAATTACCGGAGATAGAGCCGAGTCGACTCCAGCTGACCCCAAAAGACGCAATAGTTTTAGCTTGTGTAGTATCGCTATTGTCCTTTCAACTCCCAATGATTTTGCATACATACTTGCGAGCACATTTGCCTCGTCTTTTCCAGTTAGAGCGACTGCGGCGTCATATTTTCCGGCATCTATTTCGTTGCTGAGAAATTGAGCGTCTGATATGTCTCCATTTACAACATCAACTCCGTCTAGTCGAGTTGCGAGTTTCGCTGCCCTATCCTCGTTTTGCTCGATCAAGGTGACTTCACGGAATCGCATTTTTACTAGCTCTTTAGCTAAGAATTCAGCTGTTCTTCCGCCCCCAAGAAGGAGAACCCGTCGATGTTTTTTCTTTTTGAAGCCCAGTGACTCAAGCACATTAGATCTTTCTGATTTTAAGATGACTAGCCACAGTCGATCTCCTGCTAGGAGAGTTTCATCCGATCTTGGGATAACTGTTTCGCCATCTCTTTGTAGTGCAGCGACCAGAAAACTCCATTCAGGTTCATTTTGATCTCCAATTGCTGAGAGTGTCTGCCCGCAGAAATCAGCGTCTTCGCTGAGAGTTACCCCCATAATTGCGACCTCACCGTCACAAAGCAGTGCAAGTTCTTCAGCGCCCCATGCTCCAAGTAATTCGGCTATTTCTTTAGCGGTGTCTTCATCTGGGTCAAATACAAGGTTTGGGCCCAATGGTCCAAGAAAAAAGTCTTCGTTGTCGGTTTCTGCTTTAATTTCCGGAGCTTCTATTCTAACTATGGTCTTAGGGACTCCTTGATTGCGGGCATAGAGGCTAGCGATAAGGTTTACTTCATCATTTGATGTTACAGCTACAAGCAAATCCGCTCGATTGATTTCAGCTTCAAGCAAAACAGCAGGATGACTTCCGCTGCCAAGAATAAGATTGGCATTAACCTCAGTTTGTATCTGATCTAGACGCTTTGAGTCTAAATCGATAACTGCGACTTCCATGTCCTTCAATTGATGCTTTGGGTCGGTGAGTANCCGGGTGATATAGACCCCAACTTCNCCTGCACCTACGACAACGACGTACACACCTTCATGGTTACAGTTTTAGAGTGAAAAATCACCGATGCTGAGAAAAAATTTAAAATAATTTTATTTTCTTTAAAAATTCATGTGGATTCCGATTCAACTATTGAAGGAAACGAAAATTCATAATGCTTGACTCAGAAACTTTCTGAGAGTAGAAGTTGAGGAACGATGAAAATTAGCAGTAAAGTCACAACGTTCTAAATTAGAAGGAGCCCCTTTGGAATCGATACCCTATCTCGCCCTNGCTAGCGCTGCAGCTGCTTTGCTATTGGCCTACTATTTCTTCACTACTGTTAAAGCTGCACCCCCAGGTAATGACAGGATGGTCTTTCTCATGACTGAAATTCAGAATGGCGCAAAGGCCTTTCTGAAGCAGGAATACACATGGGTTTCTGTATTCGTTGTCGCAATGATCGTATTACTAGCGATTGTCATCACCCCGTTAGCTTCCGTCTCCTACGTGATAGGGGCTATTCTCTCAGCGACAGCAGGTTACGTAGGCATGACAGTTGCGACAATGGCAAATGCACGAACTACTGAAGCGGCTAAAGACGGCCCTTCAAAAGCCCTTCCTGTTGCTTATCGTGGTGGAGCTGTGATGGGATTCGCCGTAGCTGGACTTGCTCTTCTTGGTTTAATGTTTGTTTACCTACTATTTGTTATCTGGTTGCAAGCAGATGACGCATTTGAAATTGTTACAGCTTACGGCCTAGGGGCATCTTCTATAGCTTTATTCTCACGTGTAGGTGGGGGTATCTATACTAAAGCAGCCGATGTGGGAGCTGATCTCGTAGGGAAAGTCGAAGCTGGCATACCTGAAGATGACCCTCGAAATCCGGCAACCATAGCGGACAATGTTGGTGATAACGTCGGCGATGTCGCTGGTATGGGAGCGGACCTATTTGAATCATACGCTGGCTCTATAATCGCACCTGTTGCGCTGACAGCTTTCGCCGTTGGCCTGCAACCAGAACAAGCCACGTCTGCTGAGTTTATCGGGTTGCTTATGTTCCCGATGGCAGTAGCTTTCATAGGAATGATCGCCTCGATTCTAGGATCTTTTCTGGTAAAGGGAGGAGACTCTACAGATTCGAAGGCGCTAAGCCATGCACTTCATAAAGGAACAAACGTTGCTATGGCACTAACGATTGGCGGAACAATAGCTGTTTCGTTCTGGCTGTTCGATTCAGCTACTGGAAATCCAATCGGCATTGCTCTCTCAGTCGTTGGCGGCCTTGTTGTTGGTTGGGCTTTAGGAAAGACAGCTGAATTTTATACTTCTGACCATTTCAAACCCGTGAAGAAAATTGCAGCGCAATCAGAGACAGGNCCAGCAACCACCGTCTTGAGTGGAATAAGCGCTGGGATGGTATCGGTTGCAGCCTCGGTGATACTTGTATTAGTTGGGATAGGTATCGCATACTGGGGTGGAGAACTNACACTTGACGACGGCATATACGGAATTGCAGTCGCAGCTATTGGGATGCTTGCAACAACTGGCGCCGTTGTTTCCGTTGATGCTTATGGACCAATTGCTGATAACGCAGGAGGCATTGCTGAGATGGCTGAACTNGACCCTTCAGTCCGAGAAGTAACAGACGCCCTTGACTCCCTTGGAAATACAACGGCGGCGATCGCCAAAGGATTCGCAGTAGGGTCAGCTGCTTTAACTGCTCTAGCATTGTTTAAAAGCTTCGAATACGCAGTCGCACAAGCTGGTGGAACTCTAACTCTTAACGTCGGTGAAGTCGATGTCTTTATCGGATTGTTCCTCGGAGCAGGGTTACCCTTCCTATTTGCAGCCCTGACAATCGACGCCGTAGGACGAGCTGCAACAGCAATGATTGAAGAAGTACGAAGGCAATTCAGAGAAATACCCGGACTCCGCGACGGGAAGCCTGGTGTTGTACCAGATTCAGCGCGTTGCGTAGCAATATCAACTGAAGCTTCATTAAAAGAAATGGTAATTCCCGGATCGCTAGCTGTCGTGGTTCCATTAGTTGTTGGATTCATCGACATTGATGCTCTCGGCGGTCTTCTTGCCGGTGCTCTGGTTACCGGCTTTGCTTTGGCAATATTTATGGCCAACGCTGGCGGAGCTTGGGACAATGCAAAGAAATATATTGAAGCAGGACATCACGGCGGTAAGGGGTCCGACCCCCACAAAGCTGCTGTGGTGGGCGATACGGTAGGAGACCCTTTCAAAGATACTTCTGGCCCTGCTATGAACATCTTGCTGAAAGTTATGACAATCGTTTCTCTCGTATTTGCCTCAGCATTCGTCTAAAAATTTACGCTACTCTTCACAAAGAGGTTANCTATTGCCTTTCGTGAAATTTTCCGGAACAGAAATCTACTATGAACGGACTGGAATTGGACGCGACCTTTTAATCATCTCTGGTACTGGCTCAGATCTTCGGCTCCCTCGGCTACCCGTACCGCAAATCGACGATCACTACAGGGTGCTCCGCTATGACCATAGAGGCCTTGGACAAAGCACTGCTGAAGATAGTGATATATCTATGTCTGATTTTGCTGACGATGCTGCTGGCCTCTTGAAAATGTTAACCATCGACGAAATTGATGTTATTGGGATCTCTTTCGGCGGAATGGTAGCTCAGCATTTAGCTATCAGACATCCGAAACTAGTTCGCAAACTGATACTTGCGTGTACGTCACCAGGCGGGACTACGCACTCCTCAGCCGACCTTGTGGAACTCATGGATCTTCCGTTAGAAGAACGACAAAGATCCTGGCTTGAGATGTTTGACACAAGATATCAAAATGGATCTGAAGGAGAGTACTTTGTTTATCTTCTTGAAAAGCTAATCAAACGAAACTTATCGATGTTTCCTAACGATGCTTCTGACGGCCTAATGCGCCAAATCAGAGCCCGATCCGGCCACGATCTCAGTGAGGAACTGGGAAACATCTCTCAACCATGCCTTATCGTGGGCGGCAAATACGACGGGATAGCCCCTCCACAAAACCTCCAGTATCTTTCTAACTATATTCGAAGCTCCCAACTGCATTTTTTTGAAGGCGGGCATTCATTTCTTTGGGAGGATGATCTAGCTTGGGAGTCGATTTCCGCTTTCTTAGCTGAAGATGAGGATACTCTTTAATATGTTCAATATGCAGAGCAGTCAATTATGACTAGCAGCAAGTCTGACGTCGTCTTACTCTTTGGTGGTCAATCTCCCGAGCACGATGTTTCTTGCACATCTGCTAGCCATGTATATTCAGCTATCCCTAAGGATCGCTATAGCGTGACACTCGTAGGAATAGACCAGTCTGGAAATTGGCACAAGTGCTTACTACCTGATGAAAGCCTACCCCTTAAAGAACCTCTCCTAGTTTCTGGAGCGACTATTACACCAGACGAATTATTTACCCTCAGCGCTGATAGTAAACCCATTGTATTCCCTGTCCTTCATGGACCTAATGGTGAAGATGGAACCATCCAAGGCCTGCTTGAAACATTTGAAGTTCCATATGTGGGAAGTGGCGTACTGTCATCTGCTCTTTGTATGGACAAGATCAAATCTAAGGAAATCTTATCGGCACACGGCATACCTCAAGTCTCATGGATGAGCTTTCATGCCGAGGACCTCGCTTCTGCTTCCGAAACAATAGAGAATTCTTCGCTAGAGTTTCCTCTTTTCGTCAAGCCAGCGAATATGGGTTCATCAATTGGAGTATCAAAAGTTTTATCTATCGCTGATCTAGGCAATGCAATAGCAACGGCAAGAAATTACGATACTTGGATTATCGTGGAGGAATTCTCACCAGGTCGAGAAATTGAAGTCGCCCTCTTAGAAACCAAATACCTCACTATTTCAAAACCGGGAGAGATAGTACCCGGCGCAGATTTCTACGACTACGACGACAAGTACGATGATGGCGCTACGCTTCATGTTCCTGCCGAGCTGTCAGATTCAGAAATAGCAACGGTCCAGTCTTTAGCAGAGGATGTGTTTAAATTAATGCGGTGCAAAAGCCTTGCCCGTATTGATTTCTTTTATGAACCTGAAGGGGCTGGATGGCTTGTAAATGAAATAAATACCATGCCTGGATTTACGCCGATCTCTATGTACCCCAAACTTTGGCAAGAATCCGGAATTTCGTATGAAGATTTAATAGTAAAACTACTTGAATCCGCTTCAAAAGAATAGAAACTATTCAGGAATCTGAATTAAAGCGCTTTTTAAAAATCTCAAAAGTTCTTTACGGCGCAAAACGACATCTCTTGGAGTCTGTTCAATACCTATTGCCTCCAAAAGATTCCCTTCGGTAGCTGCACCCATAATTACTGAATACATAGATAAAACCAATAAGTACGGATCAGATTCTACAATTCTTCCTTTAGACATCTCAGCATTTAGCCACATAGTTGCCCCTTTAATTAAAGGGTCCAAGTCTTTAACAGCCTTTGTCAACGTTGGTGGTCCAAGTCTCGAGACCTCTCTAAGAAGACCAAGAAGTTCAGGCCTTTCAATAGCTAACCTAAAAACTCTTCTAACCATCTTCTCGATTCTGTCCCAACCATCCTCTGAATTTTTAACGGCTTCAGACAATGCTGCTGCTAGAACTTCTATAGCATCCTTAACAGAAGCGTCTAGAAGAGCTTCTTTCGATGGGAAATGGTACAGAATTGATTGCTTTCGTATCCCTAGTTCTTGCGCTAGCGAGTCAAGACTTGTTCCGTCATACCCATTCTCTCCAAAGGCAACGGTAGCGGCAACTAAAATTCGATCAGAAGTCTTCACGAAAAGATTGTAGCATTGCCTACCAAGTGGTAGAAAGTAGATGTGATCAAAGAACAACTAGCAGGTAAAAGAATAGCTATCACAGGTTCAACAGGGTTTCTGGGGACTGCCCTTGTTGAACAGCTCCTACGGACCATACCGGATGTGAAACTCGTACTGCTTGTTCGCAGCTCAAAACGGACAGCATCTCAGCGCGTCAAAAGAGAAATACTAAACAATGATGCTTTTGACATTCTCAAAACAAAGCTCGGTGACGAAGAGTTTGATCGGCTTGCAAAAGAGCAGATTGAANCGGTGTCCGCAGACATAGCGATCGACGACTTAGGACTAGATGANAAAGGGAAAGAAACCCTAGGGAACTGTGACATCGTCATACATAGCGCNGCTGCCGTTAGTTTCGATGAGCCTTTAGATCGAGCTGTAGAAGTCAATCTAATGGGGCCTGTCCGTTTGGTAAGCCTCATGAAGAAACTCGGGATGAATTCGCACCTCGTAATGGTCAGCACTTGTTACGTTGCTGGCAGCCGAAAGGGCGATGCCCCAGAACAGGCATTGACTGACAGCCCCTTTTATGTTCCCATAGATTGGAACGATGAAATACATGCAGCACGCAGAACGCGATCATACGTTGAAGATGCCAGTAGAAGGCCAAAGAACTTAGAAGGTTTTCGTGACTCTGCTCGATCAGAATTGGGTGCAGCAGGAACACCNGCCCTCGCTAAGAAAACTGAACAACTTCGACAGCGCTGGGTCAAGAATCAAATGGTTGAAGCCGGAAGAAATAGAGCAAGTTCTATAGGATTCCCTGACGCATACGCTTTTACAAAAGCTATGTCTGAACAAGCCGTGGAAGAGACCAGAGACAAAATCCCTCTAACTATCGTTCGCCCATCAATTATTGAATCTTCATGGAAGAACCCTACCTCTGGTTGGATACGAGGCTTCCGTATGGCAGAGCCAATAATTTTGAATTTCGGGAAAGGCACACTAAAAGAATTTCCAGGAATTCCAGAGGGAATCGTTGACATCATCCCAGTTGACCTTGTTGCCTCAGCAATTATCGCTTCTGCAGCCCAAGAACCATCTGCCGATACCACCATCTATCAAGTTGCTTCTGGAAGCTGCAACCCTATACGTACTTCCAAGATCACCGATTATGTTCACAAGTTCTTTGGTGAGAACCCTATTTACGATGAGAAAAATCAACCAATTGCGCCAGCGAAATGGCGGTTTCCGGGTAGGGGTCGCGTTGAATCACAGTTAAGACGGGCACAAGGCCTTTTAGGACAAGCAGAACAGACCCTTAACAAACTTCCAATCCGTGGAAAGCAAGCAATGGTAGTTGCTGATATACAAAACCGTAAAGAAGAGATAGATAAAGCCTTAGAATATGTCACTCTCTATGGTAAATACGTAGAATGTGAGGCTTTATATTCCGTTGATAATCTTCTTACACTCTGGGATTCACTGACAGAAGATGACAAAAATATTTTTCCATTCGATCCGAGGTCCATCGACTGGTACGAATACGTATATAACATCCATCTACCCACAGTAATTACAAAAGGGAGGGTAAAGACATCCCCATCTAAATCCTCTACAAAGTCACGTTCAACTCGACTCCGAAACCAAGTACTAGACTCTCGCCGGCAATTAGCAGTATTCGATCTTGAAAATACGCTAATCGCATCAAATGTTGTTTCATCTTGGAGCTACCTGGCGACGAAAAGACTTCCAAAGGCCGAACGAATCAAGCTAGTAACAAAAACGTTGGCGCAAGCACCTGGCATGCTTGCTTTAGACAGAAAAGATCGAAGTGATTTCCTTCGCAGCTTTTACCGTCGATACGCTGAAGCTCCGATAACTCAAATTGATGACGATTCTTTTGAAATGTTCAGTGAATTAATTCTGACTAAATCTTTTCCTGCTGGCTTACGAAGAGTCCGCGAGCATAGAGCACTTGGACACAGAACAGTACTAATAACCGGGGCATTGGACTTCGTCGTAAAACCATTAGAACCTCTTTTCGATCACATCATTTCTGCGACTCTTTCTAATGATGGAACCACATACACTGGACAAATGAGTCAGGTCCCCCCTATCGGTGAAACACGGGCAGCAGTTCTTCGCCGGTATGCTGAAGAAAATAATTACGACCTGTCAGAAACTGTTGCTTACGCTGATTCGTCTAGTGATTTACCAATGCTCGAAGCAGTAGGTTTCCCAGTCGCTGTGAACCCCGAACCCAAATTAGCCTCACTGGCTAATAAGCGTGGCTGGCTAATAGAGAACTTTGAACCGATAGCAGGGTCACCGACAAAGTTGCTTCCCCTTGGGTCAAAAGTAAGGAGTTAAAAAGTGAGTGACGATCGAAGAAGAAACCCTCGACCAGGTCTGGTCTTAGATGTCGACCGGTCGACTCCGCCGGTGCTTTTCCACCACGGAGAAGGTTTTCGTTTGGAAAAACTTCCAGCTGGGCGGTCCAGAGTTCTTTACCCCCCTGAGCCCCTTCCTGGATTAAAAAATCCTGACAGGCATATAAAAGATGCGCTTGAAAATCCTTTGGGAGATTCCCCTCCTCTTTCTGCCCTTATGAAACCGGGAATGAAATTAACAATCGCTTTCGATGACATTTCATTGCCTCTTCCACCAATGCGCGCACCTGACATAAGACAGCGCATAATCGAAGCAGTCCTAGATACTGCAGCTCAAAATAGCGTAGACGATGTGCACATAATCGCAGCCTTAGCGCTCCATAGGCGGATGACTGAAAGCGAACTTCGGCATGCAGTCGGCAACCGCGTTTATGATGCATTTGCCCCATCTGGCCATCTTTACAATCATGATGCGGAAGACCCAGATGGCATGACTGTGATCGGAACAACTCCCCATGGTGAGGAGGTTCAGATAAACCGGAGAGCAGCAGAGTCTGATCTAATCGTCTACGTCAACATCAATCTAGTTTCAATGGACGGAGGTTGGAAAAGTACTGCTACCGGGTTATCCGGCTACACGGCTTTACGGCACCACCACAATCCCCAAACGATGGTCAAATCACGTAGTTTCATGGATCAAGAGAACTCTGAACTTCATAGATCTAATTGGCGTCAGGGTAAAGTGCTTCGAGATTCAGATATAAAGATTTTTCAAATTGAGACAACTGTGAACAACAACACTTTTGGATTTGATGGTCCGCTNGCTATGTTGCAAAAACGTGAATGGGAATGGAGTTTACAAGACCGAACAGCATTTATTGGATACCAGGCTGGGTTACGTCGAATGAGTGCTCCTACCAAACGTAAAATATTTAACTCTTGGTACTCACCTTACGAACTAACGTCAGTTCAAGCAGGTGAAGTTGAAGCAGTTCATAAACTGACAACAGAAAACGTATACAAACAGCAGCTAGTCAACGTACAAGGGCAAACAGACGTTCTCACAATGGGCCTGCCTTATATCTGCCCATACAATGTCAACTCAGTGATGAATCCCGTCCTTGTAGCTTGTTTAGGTCTCGGCTACTTCTTTAATATGTATCGCGGAAAGCCTCTCGTTCGCGAAGGCGGAGTGGTCATAATGACGCATCCCACACCATGGGAATTCCACCCTGTCCACCACCCAAGCTACATTGACTTCTTTGAAAGGGTCCTAAGCCAAACAAAAGATCCTATAGAAATGAGCCAGCGGTTTGAGAAAGCATTTGCTGAAGATGAATGGTACCGACATCTGTATAGAACTTCCTATGCATATCATGGAGTGCACCCCTTCTACATGTGGTACTGGTGTGCTCACGCACTTGACCACCTTGGTGAAGTAATCATCGTCGGCGGCAATGCTGACTCAGTCCGGAGATTAGGATTTCGTTCAGCAACAACTCTTAATGATGCTTTCGAAATAGCCACAGACGTGGTTGGACCGCAGCCGACCATCACTCATTTAAAATCCCCCCCGATCCTCATGGCGAATGTCCAGTAGGGGAAGAAATGCCAAAGAAACTGTCAGCACGAGACATCCGTAGAAGAACGAAACAAATACGCTATGCGATAGATGGAACGCGACGGAGAATAGTTAATTTAAAATTTATCCGCACAGCGCAATTTCCTTATCGCTCTCCTTCTACCCCCAAAGGGATCGACCCTCTTCCGACGCAAGCTAAAACAGGAAGTTCGTTTAAAACAGGCTGGGCGCGGAAGACTCCTGCTCTAACTTTTCGGATGATCTTCAGCGAATTCCCGATGAGACCAATTATTCAGTTCTTAGCAAAACCGTCAATGATTGGTATTGACGGATTGGCAGACATTCCCAGCTACCAGCCAGTGATATTTGTAGCTAACCACCATAGCCATATAGACACTCCCCTGCTTCTAACCAGTCTTCCTATTCGCTGGCGAAAGAAGCTCGTAGTAGGAGCTGCTGCCGATTATTTCTTTTCTACTAGAGTCACAGGAGCGCTTTCAGCTCTATTTATCGGAGCGATTCCCATTGAGCGAAAGAAAATTACGCGAAAATCATCTGATGACATTGCTGAATTAATTGATAAGGGATGGAGTTTCATGGTCTTTCCCGAAGGAGGCCGGTCGCCAGATGGCTGGGGCCAACCATTTCGAGGAGGCGCAGCATACTTATCCATTCGCTGCAACGCCCCAATTGTCCCAATTCACGTAACTGGAACTGGCGCGATTCTTCGCAAAGGACGCAACCTTCCAAAACGCTCAAAAACAACTATTAACTTTGGACGACCTATCTGGCCAGATGATGAAGAGAGCTCGCGCTCATTAGCCAAACGTATTGAAATTTCTGTTGCCCAACTCGCAGATGAAACTTCGACCAACTGGTGGGAGGCTAGAAAACGGTTATACGAGGAAGAAACGCCAACGCTTCATGGCCCTAAGGTAAGTAGTTGGCGGAGAGCTTGGGAACTTAGCGAACGAAAGGGGAAACAACAATCCCCTACTCGGAAATGGCCAAGCATCTAATTCTAGCTAGTAAACCAAGTCGTTATAATTTGAATCCGTCCCTGCTAGATTAAAGAAGGCACAGACAGGAAAGAGAATAATGGCAGTAAATGCATCAACCCCTATTGAACTTATTGAAGGCGTATACTCCACCCTTGCAGACCGAGTTGCAGGCGGGCGTGAACACTATAACAGGGAGCTTACTCTTGCTGAAAAAGTACTCATAAACCACCTCGACCGAAATGATCAGGAGCTTGTTCGAGGCAAGTCGTACGTCGATTTACGACCAGATAGAGTTGCAATGCAGGATGCAACAGCGCAGATGGCATGGCTTCAATTTATGACTGCTGGCTTAGATGAAGTTGCAGTTCCTACCACCACTCATGCTGACCACCTAATACAAGCGAAAATTGATGGAAAGCAAGATCTCCTTAATGCCAATCACACAAATGCTGAAGTCTACGATTTCCTTGAATCGGTATGCGCGAAATATGGGGCTGGCTTTTGGAAACCTGGAAGTGGGATAATTCATCAGGTTGTTTTAGAACAGTACGCTTTTCCTGGCGGCATGATTATCGGAACCGACAGCCACACACCCAATGGCGGTGGCCTCGGAATGATAGCAATTGGAGTTGGCGGCGCTGATGCTGTAGACGTTATGACAGGCTTCCCTTGGAATGTCAGGTGGCCAAAATTGATTGGAGTTCACCTTACAGGATCACTGAATGGATGGAGCGCCCCAAAGGATGTAATTCTAAAGGTCGCAGAAATCTTGACAGTGAAGGGCGGAACAGGGGCCATAGTGGAGTACTTCGGCGAAGGAGCTGATAATTTATCTGCAACCGGGAAAGCAACCATATGTAACATGGGTGCTGAAATTGGAGCAACGACTTCTATTTTCCCTTACGACGAAGCCATAGAGCGCTATCTACGGTCCACTTCCAGAGAAGGAGTAGCNGATCTTGCCAACAAGAATGCAGGTGACCTAAGAGCAGACGATGAAGTTTTGGAAAATCCCGAAAAGTTTTTCGACCAAGTCATCGAAATTGACTTATCTCAACTTCGTCCACATATTAATGGGCCACACACACCAGATCTCGCAAGAGAGTTGAAGGATCTTGGCCCAGAAGCTACAGAGAATGGATGGCCACTTGAAATTAGCGCTGCTCTTATCGGCAGCTGCACAAACTCTTCATATGAAGACATAACACGAGCTGCATCGATTGCAAGAGAAGCATCTGCTTCTGGCCTGAAAACACAAACTCGGCTGCTAATCACACCAGGGTCTGAAAAAGTTCGCGCGACTATTACCCGCGATGGCCTTCTTGCGGACTTTGAAGCGCTTGGTGCGGTAGTTCTAGCAAATGCTTGCGGTCCTTGTATCGGTCAATGGGATAGATCTTTAGAAGATCGTGAAGCTGGANCACCGAATGTAATCGTCACATCCTACAACAGAAACTTTCCTAAGCGAAACGATGGTGATCCAGCAACGCTTGCCTTTGTCACTTCACCTGAAACAGTTATGGCACTTGCTCTCTCAGGTCGGGTTGATTTTGATCCAGTTACCGACGAATTAATAAATGAAAATGGAGAAAGCATAAAACTATCTACGCCTGAAGGCCTCGAACTCCCACCAAGCGGATTCGACCCAGGTGAAGACACATTCCTACCTCCACCTGCTGATGGGAACCAAGTAGAGGTCCTCGTCTCCCCCGACTCCAACCGCCTCCAAGTTTTGACTCCCTTCAGTGCATGGGATGGAAAAGATTACGAGAACCTTCCGATACTCGTTAAAGCAAAGGGGAAATTTACTACTGACCATATCTCTATGGCAGGTCCATGGCTTAAGTATCGTGGACACTTGGAGAATATATCTGGGAATCTCTATTTAGGGGCTGTCAATGCTTACCCAGGATACGAAGTCGGATACGGAAAAAATCAATTAACCGGCGAAACACAAACATTCCCTGATATCGCAAAGTCGTATCATGAATTAGGGCAGCAGTGGGTAGTGATAGGTGATGAGAACATGGGTGAAGGATCAAGTCGTGAACATGCGGCTATGGAACCTAGATTTCGGCTAGGAGTTGTAGCCATAGCTAGGAGCTTCGCCCGGATACACGAAACAAATTTAAAGAAACAAGGAATGCTCCCTCTTACTTTTGTTGACCCTACCGACTATGACCGAATAGAAGAAAATGACCGCATTAATGTGATCGATTTAAGCGAGCTAGCACCTGGGGTTCCAGTAACTGTTGAAGTCAACAAGCCGAATGGAGAGCAGTTCTCCTTTGAGACCACCCACACATTCAGCAATGACCAAATCAATTGGTTTATCTCTGGTTCGGCGCTAAATGTAATTCGAGCACAAACTTCAACAAATGGATAACACCTACCGATAAAGCTATTAGAGGCAATAGGAAACTATCTAACAAATAGATAGGATACAAAAAATTGTTATTCTGAGAGATAGCTCGCATGGACATCCGACAACTGAACGCACTTGTAGCTGTAGTCGATCACGGTACTTTCAGTGCTGCAGCTAATGCACTGCATACTGTCCAATCAAACGTATCTACACATATTCTCCGATTAGAACAAGAATTGGATGTCTCCCTTATTGACCGTACCTCAGGAACTTTAACCGAAGAGGGAATCCTCGTCGTTGAACGTGCAAGAAGAATACAGACAGAACTTGAAGCAATAGCACTTGACGTTACAGCACTTCATTCTGAAGTCTCAGGAGTTGTCAAGCTTGGACTAATCGGAACAACTGGGCGTTGGCTATCACCAAAGCTCCTAGATTCCATAAATCGAAGCCACCCTAAAATAACTCTTCAAATTATTGATGCAACAACTAGCGGCTTAATACCTCTTGTAGTTCAGGGAAATGTTGATGGGGCCGTCGTAAATCTCCCAATATCTCATCCGGATATTCTTATAGAGCCGCTCTTTGAGGAAGAACCAATGCTCGTAGCTCCCCAAGATCACCCACTCGCAAGTTTCGACAAGATATTACCTGAACATCTAGGAGCTTACCCCCTCCTTCTAAATCCCAAAGGAGTTTCTTTCCGAGACAGTCTCGATCAAGACCTCGCTAAAGAAAACATCACCTTAACTGCCAAAGCTGAGGTTGATGGAATGAGGCTTCTTGCTTCGCTAGCAGCAGACGGGTTCGGCGCCGCCGTTCTTCCTGCTACTGCCGCCCAAGGAAGCGAGAAATGGAAACGAATTCCGCTACCAGGATTCACAAGGCGAGTAGTAGGCTTCGCTGTGAATCGACGTGTTCCACTGTCTGCCACTGCCCGCGCTGTCCGTGAAACCCTCAAAAAAACAATTGGGGATTACGGATCGAGTCAAGATGGCATTTTCATGGCCGGTTAAATGCGCTATTCATCCTATTTCACAGACTAAAGACACTAAGATCATATTGTGAGCCCGGAAACTACCACCTCAGTCGAACTACTGGCACAAGTTTCTGCCAATTCAAGAGTGAATCTCCATAAACGAGAGTCAGGCGACTACATAAGTGTGCAAATTGGAACCCAATCTGAACCTATTGCTTTGAGCGGAAATGACGGCTTAAAGCTCGCAGCCGGAGCTACAGCCGCTTTCGATCACCAAATCCCGCTAATTATTCATTTGAATTCCACCGGTGCTCCTCCTGACTCTGGCGTAGAAGCACTATATGGATGGGGATCTGCAGCTAAGGAACTAACAAGGTGCTCAGGAGTTGTCCCCACGATAATCTGCGTCCATCAGGCAGCAGTCGCAGGATCTGCCCTACTTCTAGGCCTCGTTGATTTCGTTATCATGGTAAAAGACTCTTTCACATATGTAAGCGGTCCGAGAATGGTTCAAGAGTTCACTGGAGTTCCCGTGGACCCAGACACTCTTGGAGGATCTGGTAAACACGCCCAAACATCCGGAGTTGCATCTTTCGTTGTGCCTGACGGAGAATCAGCCAGTGAACTAATAGATGAGATACTGTCTCTTCTTCCTGAAAACTCTTCATCGTTGCCTAGGCATATATCATCAAGCGACTCAACAGAACGTGATCTGGACGGAATAGAAATGACCATCCCTGAATCCGCGACAGGAAGCTACGACGTTCGAGATATCCTAAAGGAAGTTTTCGACGATGGAATCCTTACAGAAATTCGAAATGAGTGGGCTACAAACCTTGTCACAGCTTTAGCCACGATAGGAGGACACCCGGTTGGTATCGTAGCGAATCAACCGCAATCACTTGCTGGAACGTTGAATATAGCAGCATCCCAAAAAGGAGCTAGATTCGTGAGTTTCTGCGATGCATTTAATCTCCCCATTATCACTTTCGTGGATACTCCAGGTTTCCAACCAGGAAAAGACCTCGAATGGCGAGGAATGATCCGCCATGGGGCCCAATTGGCTTTCGCATACGCCCAAGCAACGACCCCGAGGATATGTGTAACCCTCCGTAAAAGCTATGGAGGTGCCTATATCGTCATGGATAGCAAATACATGGGTAATGACCTCTCTATTTCTTGGCCTTCAGCTGAAATTGCAGTAATGGGAGCAAAAGGAGCTGTAGAGATCCTGCATCGAAATGCGACCCCAGAAGAAAGAACCATACTTGAAGCAGAATATGAAGACCGACTCCTAAACCCATACATCGCAGCGGAGAGAGGATCTGTCGATATTGTTATCAAACCATCGGAAACCCGAAGGAAGCTATTCTCTGCTCTTCAGCCACTTCTAACAAAGAGAGAAAAACTGAAGAAGCGGCTTCATGCCAATACACCCCTGTAATTCAAGACCTATTGAAATAGTCAATTTAGCTGACGAAAGAGGGGTCATTTCCCGATACAATGACCTCTGATCAACTCTTGGAGCATCCATTGTCAGACTCAATCACTATCACCGATAACCGATCTGGAGAGTCTATTGAAATACCAATTGTGGATGGAGGAATTGAGTCGAGCGCATGGACTAAGTTGCTTCCAGGGCTTTGGTTCAAAGATGAGGGTTTTGCAGCGACTGCTGTTACAAATAGCTCAATAACATTTATCGACGGTGGTGCTGGCAGGCTTGAATATCGGGGCTATCCAATAGAAGATTTGGCAAACAACTCTTCGTTTCTTGAAGTTGCTTTCTTGTTACTTAATGGCGAGTTACCAAATCAAAAGCAGTTAACTTCATGGGAAGAAACTGTCGCTGATGCCTCAGACCTAGACCCAAATCATCACGATACACTTTTGCAAGCATTCCAAAAAGACTCTCACCCTATGGGAATGCTGACTTCCGCACTTGCCGCACTATCCTCTATGTACCCTGACTCTCGCAATGTAGAAGATCCACAAATTCGTTCAAAGCATACAGTGAATCTCATCGCCAAGGTTCCTTCAATCGCAGCAGCAGCTGAAAATTTTCGGAATGGCAGACCTGCCCAGCCATTCAGGCAAGATCTTAGTTATTCAGAAAACTTTCTTGCAACGATTTATGGGAATGGCGATGTCGAATACACACCTGACCCCATCTTTACAAAAGCTTTGGAGCAGCTCTTCATCCTTCATGCTGACCACGAGCAAAACTGCTCCACTACAGCTGTCCGTGTGGTTGGATCTGCTCATGCGGATCCCTACTCAGCTATAGCAGCCGGAAGTGCTGCGTTGTCTGGCCCTAGACATGGTGGAGCTAATGAAGCTGTGATTAATATGCTTGACGAAATTGAAACTTTGGAAAATGTCGATGCTTTCGTCGACTCTGTAAAGAACGGAGATGACCTGCTTTGGGGTTTTGGACATCGTGTTTATAAAAACTACGACCCAAGAGCTCAAATCATTAAAGACACTGCACATCAGATCTTTGAAGTAACAGGTAAGAATCCAAAATTAGACATTGCTTTAAAATTAGAGGAAACGGCTCTTGCAGATGACTACTTCATTAGTCGAAAGCTCTACCCAAATGTCGACTTCTATAGCGGGCTAATATATCAAGCGATGGGATTCCCTGTGAAGATGTTTACTGTTCTCTTTGCAATAGCTAGAACTTCTGGGTGGCTTTCGCACTGGAACGAAATGCTTGAAAGAAACACGCGAATAGCAAGGCCAAGGCAGCTCTACGTTGGGGATGCGACTAGGGACTTTGTTTCTATTCAAGACCGATAAAAATTTAAGATTTCTATTCGATATCTCCGTATGCTGACATCAATGAAGCTCCGACTATAGCCGCAGTCTCAGCACGAAGCACCTGATTGCTAAGTGATACCTTCGGCAAATTCAATGAATCTTCAGCCGGTGACCATCCGCCTTCGGGCCCTATAGCCAAGCATCTGCAACTACCAGTAATTTGCTCACCATTGTAATCAGCCATTGCCATGCCAGAGATTTGAGCCACATCACTAAAGGAGGGCAAGAAACTCAGCTTCGGCATCCAAATACCTTTAGATTGTTCAAGGGCAGACTGAATAATCCGATTTAAACGTTGCTCATTCTTAGATTTTTTTGGACCACTCCATATCGGTACGGAATTCTCAGCTGTGAATAGGATAAGTTCATCTACACCTATTTCTGTTAGTTTCTGCACGGTCAGATCTAGTTTTCCTGATTTTGTAATCGATATCGCGATGGTTATAGCAGGTTCTCGCTTCTCTGAATAATAAACTGCGTCTGCATTCTCGAGTGACTCTCCAGTGAAACGAAATACACCCCAAGCACCCCTCCCATCTGTTGCAGTAACATTGCTGCCGGTTTTGATTCGACGAACCCTTTTTAAATGATGCAGTTTTTCTTCGCTCAACTCTGGTTTCTCTATGTCATCGACGAGTATGTGAGGCTCACTTCTAGTCATGGATTTATAAATATGTGGATCGCGCATCTTATCGACGCTTTCGATTTCTAGGCTTTTTCTCAGAATTAGGTTCATTACGAATTTGGGCCAGATCCACCAGTAGCTCTTTCTCCTCTTTTGATAAATTCAATGGAGTGTCAACAATAATTGTGACAATTAAGTCCCCACGACCTCTTCTTTGCAATCTAGGAACACCTCGTCCACGAAATCGAATACGTTCCCCAGTTTTCGTTCCAGCAGAGATCTGAAGACGTTCAGTACTGTCGATAGTTGAATACTCCAAAGATGCACCTAATGCAGCCTGTGTAACGGGAATCCACAGCTCTTCATATAGATCATCATTTACACGTTCGAATCGTTCATGTTCACTGACCTGATAACGAACATGGATATCCCCAATTCCGCCGCCCCTAGGACCAGCATGGCCCATGCCTGACAATCTTTGAGTTACACCTGTAGTGATCCCCACTGGGATACCAACCGTGTATCTTTTTTTCTTTTTTTCGATGCCTACACCATTACATTTCTTACACGGGTCGATGATAATCGAACCATATCCCTGGCATGGCCGACACTCTACGGTTGACATCATTTGACCCAACAAGCTTTGACGGACCTCTTGCACAATGCCCTGCCCTCCGCATGATGAGCATACTTCTGGCTCACTCTCACCTCTTGAACCAGTTGCTTGACACTCTTCACAAGCAACTGAAACGTCAATCTCGAAAGTCGTCTCCCCACCTAAAACTACTTCTTCTAAGGAAACGTTAACAAGAATCTCTGCGTCGCTGCCTCTAGGTGGTCCAGTCTGTCGAAAATTTGAACTTCCAAATGGGCTGCTACTACCAAAAAAAGCGTCAAATATATCGGAAATCCCACCTGCACCCTGAAATCCTGGTTGCTGCGCTCCTCCAATAACGCCAAATTGATCATATTGTTGTCGCTGCCTCTCATCGCTTAAAACCTCGTAGGCTTGAGCGATCTCCTTAAACTTTTTTTCGGCTTCCTTGTCCCCCGGATTAGCATCTGGGTGATATTTCCGGGCAAGGGTTCTATAGGCTTTTTTAATTTCATCCTGAGTGGCTGATCGAGACAAGCCAAGAATTTCATAGAGATCCACACTCATTTGTAATTTCCCTCAATGCTAGTTTGCAGTTCCATCAAATCCCTCAGGCTCTCATTCTTGACTAATCACCCAGTTTAAGGGCAGAAATGAAAGCTTCTTGAGGGACATCCACTCGCCCAATTGATTTCATCTTCTTTTTGCCTTCTTTCTGTTTTTTAAGCAACTTGTTCTTACGAGTCACATCACCACCGTAAAGTTTTGCAGTAACGTCTTTTCGATATGCTTTTACAGTTTCCCTAGCTATTATTTTGCTCGAAATAGCTGCTTGAATCGGCACATCAAACTGTTGTCGCGGTATCAGTTCCTTTAGTTTCTTACTCATCTGTTGTCCATATTCGTATGCCTTCGAGCGATGAACAATCGAGCTAAATGCGTCTACGGATTCTCCTTGGAGCAGGATATCTACTTTCACCAAATCCGATGCCGTATACCCATCATTGTCATAGTCCATGCTTGCATACCCCTGTGTGCGGCTTTTCATTTGATCAAAGAAATCCATCACAACTTCCGCTAATGGCATCCGGTACACTAACTCCACTCTTTCAGGAGATATGTACTCCATTTTTTCCATACTTCCTCTTCGTGTCTGGCATAAATCCATCAAAGATCCCGTATACGAGCTTGGGGTTATTATTGAAGCCCGAAGATACGGCTCTTCAATAGATTCGAGCAAGTTTTGTTGAGGGACATCACTGGGATTATCCACATGAATTACCTCGCCGTTGGAGAGCGTAATTCTGTATTCGACTGAAGGCGCAGTCGAAATCAAACTAAGGTCAAACTCTCTTTCTAACCTCTCCCGTACAATTTCCA
The DNA here is from genome assembly GCA_002715425.1 of Actinomycetota bacterium. The sequence goes on from PAYW01000009.1 coordinate 131,605, forward strand.
TGTGCAACAAACCTAGGAAACCGCATCGAAAGCCAAAACCAAGTGCTCCAGAAGTTTCAGGCTCGTATGTAAAGCTTGAGTCATTAAGTCGAAGTTTCTCCAAAGCATCCCGCAAACTCGGATATTCGTCGCCGTCGATTGGGTACAAGCCACTAAAAACCATTGGTTTGGGTTCACGGTAACCCTCTAAAGGTGTCTCTGCTTTAGTCTGGACTTCGGTGATTGTTTCACCAGCACGTGCATCTCCAACGTCCTTGATACCTGCGATAAGATAGCCAACTTCTCCAGCCGACAGCGTTTCAACAGGTGTAGAGTCTGGTTTTCGTATTCCTATCTCCTCGACACCAGACGATTTTCCCACTTGCATGAAATAAAGCTTGCTGTTAGAAGACAATTCTCCATTCATTACTCGAATCGAGCTCACGACTCCCCTGTATTGGTCATAATGACTATCGAAAATTAATGCTTGAAGAGGACTATCGATATTCCCGTTAGGCGGAGGCACCCGATCCACAACCCAATCTAGAAGTTCCGAAACGCCTTCACCAGTTTTTGCACTTAGCCGAAGGATTTCATCTGCAGGTATTCCGAGCACCTGCTCTATCTCACTAGCGCATGCTTCAGGTTCCGCTGCCGGAAGGTCAATCTTGTTTAGAGCAGCTACAATTTCTAAATCGTTCTCTAAAGCTAAGTATGTGTTGGCGAGAGTCTGTGCCTCTATGCCTTGTGCCGCATCCACGAGGAGGATTACGCCTTCGCAGGCCGCTAATGAACGAGAAACCTCATAACCAAAATCGACATGGCCTGGAGTGTCTATCAAATTTATTGTTATAGGTCCATGCTGAAGTGAAACGCTTTGTAGCTTTATCGTGATACCCCGTTCACGTTCGAGATCCATCGAATCTAAATACTGCTCCCTCATTTCGCGAGGGTCCACTGCTCCGCATATTTCCAACATTCGATCAGCAAGGGTAGATTTTCCATGATCTATATGAGCGATTATCGCTATATTACGAATATTTGACTGTTGTATCATTACTTTTAGTGTATGTGTCGGATTTTTATGCTGCTTGGGTAGCATACGAGATAACTAGTGATCGTTGGTGCCTCTAGGGGTAACTTCTATTAATTCAATCTGAAGGTCGGGAAATGGCAAACATCAAAAGTCAAATTAAACGTAACAGGCAAAATGAAAAACGCCGTGCCCGGAATAAAGCAATCCGGTCTGAAGTTAATTCCCGTGTGAAAAGCACCCTTAATTCCGCTGAGTCAGGTGAGAGCGACGAAGAAGCACTTCGAATTGCTATAAAGAAAATTGATAAGGCCGCAAGAAAGAATATTCTTCATAAGAATACAGCTGCAAGGAAAAAAAGCCGATTAACCAAACGTTATAACGATCTAACTAGTTGAGCTAAACGAGATAGAGGTAAGAGAGCCTCGCAACCAGCACTTCAAGAATAACGTCTCCTCCTAGACCTGATTGGCCTCGTAAGGCTAGGTCGGCGTCAGATAAAAGACTGATCGCCTTCTTGGACTGAGAGTTCCCTAACTTTCGTGCGTCTTGAAGTGTTTTCCCCGCACGAAATGAAGATCCTTTATCACCCAAAACATTGGCAGCTTCTTCAGCGCTACGAATCTCCAAACCTGCAAGACGAAGAATACGACTGAAATGTCCGTGCAGGATGGCAAGAATCTGCATTTCATGGCGACCTCCGGACTGACGGAGTCTCTTGAGCTTCTGAAGTGCCTCGGCAGCGTTACCGCTCGCTATAGCATCTGTTAGTTCCCATGGAGGAACTCCCCCTGCTGACCCCAAATAGGGAACGGCATCTTCGAGCGTCACTAGAGTACCTTGACCAAAAACGGACTTCAAAGTTGTTAGAACACCTTGCACACTCGCCAGATCCTCTCCAGTATTCTCTGTAAGAGCTTGAATGGCAGCTTTATCCAATAGGACTCCGCTGTGTGCAACTTGATCTCGAATCCACGTTCCTGTTTTACGACCAACACGGGTGTCAATCACTTCGCCACTACGCTCGACTACTTCCAAAAGAGGTTTGGGAATTTGTCCTAAGCGTTGCTGACTAGGGCCCTTTTCCCAGACTAAGACTAGTCTTGTAGTCTCTAAAGGGTTCTCCAAATAATCTAACAAAGGTTCAATCATCTGCTTCTTTGAGAACGCCCCTAAGTGTCTACCGACAACTACTCGTGACCCAGTTAAAAAAGGAATAGTTTGTGCAGCTGAAAGCAACGCATCCAATGAGTATTCTCCGCCCTCATCGCGATGATTGGATTCAGTTACTTCTTCAATTCCTAAATCTCGGCTTTCACCTTCAAGGAGTTGATCGGTTACGTCTTTAAGGGCATTTCCAATTAGGGTCGGATCATCCCCCCTAATTAAATACGCTGACGCAAAGTTAGCCATGATTAACGATACATCAGTTTCAAATGCTCAGAGGAAGAGGAGTTAGTATATTTCCCTAGATAATTTCTGACGATAAGTTTTCGTTTCACTATTTTCTGGGCCAAGAACATCCAGAAGATCTACAAATTCTTCGCGGGCATTTTCATCACTCTTGACGATTTTAAGCAGATTATCCAAACGCTCAAGTATTTCTGTTTCTGATCTATCTCCGGTTCGTGCTTGGGCTGAAATGTGACGTGTCTCAGGTGATTCTGGGATTCTTTTTAAGAGATCAAGAGCTTCTTCGCTTCTACCATTCTCTACATAGATTTTTGCAAGCCGGATAACCGCTTCTTCATGGTCGGGGAAAGCTTGCAAAACCTCTTCAAGAGATTGCTCACTCCCCTCTTCTAGCAAGTTGGTGAGTATCTCATCTTGAGGATTTGGAAGAAGTCCTTCGATGAAGGTCTCTACTTCTGCTTCTCCTTTCGCCCCAACGAAGGCATCAATAACCTCTCCATTACTGATTCCGAATACGGCTGGAATGCTTTGGACTTGAAAACTTTGGGCAATCTGAGGGTTCTCGTCAATATTGACTTTGACCAAATCAACTTTACCTTCTGTGGTCCCGACAACTTTCTCAAGAATAGGCCCGAGCGCTTTACAAGGCTGACACCAGGGTGCCCATAAATCTACAACGACTGGGACTACTTTGGAGCGCTCCATAACGTCGACTGCGAAGGTTTCGTCTGTTACATCTTTCAAAACACTAAATACTTTCTCTTAGACTTTCTAAATTTACTCATTCTCTCCCCGTGCTGTCTCTAGCTTTCACCTCTTCAACTTTCAGAGAATACTTTTAGCACTTACTTTAAGTTTCTGTGGAGCTAAGGGGAATTGAACCCCTGACCTCTTCCATGCCATGGAAGCGCGCTACCAACTGCGCCAATGCCCCAGAAACCCGCTCGTAGAGCGAGTCTCAAGTATCTCCCGTCCCCGGGCGACTCGTAGAACTTTAGCGGATCATGCCCCCTTTGCAAAATCGACGTCCACGGGCACCGG